>JAFEFP010000252.1 GCA_018240545.1 Pseudomonadota bacterium
GATTGGATCTTGCGCGGCACCGAGATCGCCCAGCCGTTGTTGACGATGGCCGCGACCAGCGGCAGGTCGCGCGCACCGGCGACATTGATCGCGCCGTAGAAATCGGCCTTGCTCGAGCCGCCGTCGCCGATGGTGCACACGGCGACACGCTTTTCGTTGCGCAGCTTGAACGCCAGCGCCGAGCCGGCGGCGTGCAGGCATTGCGTGCCGATCGGCACCGACCAGGCGAAGTCGTGCTTCGCGGGTTCGTTCGGGTAATCGTTGCCACGCTCGTCGCCACCCCAGTACAGGTAGACGTCGCGCGGACGCACGCCGCGAAAAAGTTGCGCGCCGTATTCGCGATAACTCGGCGCGAGCACGTCTTCGGGTTTCAGCGCGGCGCCGATGCCGACGTGCGTCGCCTCGTGACCGAGGCAGGACGCATAGGTACCGAGCTTGCCGGTGCGCTGCAGCGCGATCGACTTGGTGTCGAACACGCGGGTCGAGACCATCAGCTTGTACAGCTCGACCATCTGCTTCGTGTCGCGGGCGAAGTCGGGCAGGTCTTCGCGCACGAGTTTGCCCGCGGCGTCCAGGTATTGCAGGTATTCGATTTCGAAGGTGGCGGCGATGGGCACGATGAATTTCCTCGGCAGCACGCTAGTTAAGCGTGCCGTGGCGGCAAAGGCAAGGTTTTGCGCAAAAAAGCGGGCACTGGCGCGTGGGCTCGAACCCGCGTTTGATGCAGGTCAATGGCGATGCCCGCAGGCAACGCGTACCATTGACCGTTCCGCCGTCACGCAGATCCGGGCATCATGAAGACGACCAACCAGCGCGAGCTTGAAGCCGGCATCCAGACCGATCTGCGCGATCGCATCACCTATGGCGGCTACCTGCAGCTGGATACGCTGCTGTCCGCGCAAAAGCCGCTGTCGCGCCCGGCCCACCACGACGAGATGCTGTTCATCATCCAGCACCAGACCTCGGAACTGTGGTTGAAGCTGATCGTGCATGAGCTTGCCTCGGCGCTGGAGCACCTGCGCGGCGACGACGTCAATCCGTGCCTGAAGATCCTGGCGCGCGTGAAACAGATCCAGCGCCAGTTGTTCGAGCAATGGGCCGTGCTCGAGACGCTCACGCCGACCGAATACGCGCAATTCCGCGACGTGCTCGGGCCGGCGTCCGGCTTCCAGTCCTTGCAGTACCGGCTGGTGGAATTCCTGCTCGGCAACAAGAACGCGAAAATGGTCGCGGTGTTTGCGCACGCGCCGGGCGACCAGGCGCGCCTGCGCGAGGCCTTGAATGCGCCGAGCCTGTACGATGAATTCCTCATGTTCCTGGCGCGCCAGGGCCATGCCATCCCGGCCGCGTGCCGGAAGCGCGACTGGTCGCAGCCGCACGCGCGCAACGCCGATCTGATCGCGCCGCTCAAGCGCATTTACGAGCAACCCGATCGCTTCTGGGCCGAATACCACCTGTGCGAGCAGCTCGTCGACGTGGAAGAGTCCTTCCAGCTCTGGCGCTTCCGCCACATGAAGACGGTCGAGCGCATCATCGGCTACAAGCGCGGCACGGGCGGATCTTCCGGCGTGGATTTTCTGAAGAAGGCGCTGGATTTGACCTTCTTCCCCGA
>JAFEFP010000253.1 GCA_018240545.1 Pseudomonadota bacterium
ATCGGACCGACGCAGAACACCACGCGCTCCTTGAGCAGGCGCGAGTAGATGTCATACGCACGTTCACCGCGCGGGGTCTGTTCGACCACCATCGGCACCAGGTTCAAGCCGCGGACCTCGCCATTCATCGTCGTTTCTCCGGACGCGCCGGTCAACCCTGGCGCATCGCTTCGTTGAAGCTCATGGCCTGTTCGGTGGTTTGCGCATGCGCAGCAACCCATTCGGCCACCTGGTCTTCCATCACGCGATTCTGCAAACCACCCATCAACTGGGGATCGCGCTGGTAAAGTTCAACCACCTGCGTCGGCTCCTCGTAGGTGGAGGCGATCGTCGCCAGCAGTTCGGCGACTCGGCGTGAATCCGGACGGATGTCGTTCTGCCGCGCCAGCTCGCCAATCAGCACGCCGGCGCAAACGCGACGCCGCGCCATGTCGGCGAAAGCGGACACATCGGCGTCGAACGGCTGGCCCTGCTGCTGCGCCTGACCCTGCGCCTGGCCATGCAGGGCGCGCGCCTCGGCATCGACCATGCCCTGCGGCAACTCGACGTCGGGATAGGCGGCAATGAGCCTTTCCACGACCTCGTTCTTCAGGCGCATCGCCAACACACCCGCCAGTTCGCGCTCGAGGTTCGCGCGCACGTCGGCACGGAACTCGTCCAGGTCGCCGCCGCCGATGCCAAAACTGGCGATGAAGGCGCTGTCGACCTCGGGGAGCCGGGCTTCCTGCACGCGCATGAGTTTCACCGCGACGTTGGCCGCCCTGCCGGCGAGCGCGGCAGCGCGGAAATCCGCGGGGAAGCTGACGTCGGTATCGAATTCGGCGCCGGCGGCTCGGCCGACCAGGGCGGCTTCCAGTTCCTTGCCCATCGCACCGGAGCCGATGATCGTGCCCACGCGCTCGCGCTCGTGCACGAAGCCCTCGCCCTGCGCCGAATATTCGAACAACGCCATGTCGCCGTGCTGCGCGGAGCGCTCCACCGGCGTCCACGCGCGGCGCTGCTGGCGCAAGGTCTCGATCATCGTATCCACGTCGGCGTCGGCGACGCTGGCCGTGGCGCGGGCGATGGCCAGCGTCGCGACATCCAGCTTGCCGATCTCCGGCAGCACTTCGAACGTGGCGGTGTATTCGATCTGGCCGTCGACCGGCTCGCCGGTCGTGGAAATCGCCGGCGACGCCGCCGGACGCAGCTTCTGCTCGCTCACCGCCTGCTGGAAGCTCGTGCGCACGAGTTCCGACATTGCCTCGCCGCGGATCTGCGCGCCGAAGCGCTGTTCGATGACCCGTACCGGAACCTTGCCGGGGCGAAAGCCCTTCAGGCGGACATTGCGGCCCGCATCGGCGATGCGCGAACGTACCGTGGATTCGTAGGCGTCGGCCGGAACGCGCACGACGAGCTTGCGCTCGAGCTTGCCGACGTTTTCAAGCGAAACTTGCATGTTCGTGACCTCAAAATCTTCGTTTGTCCATTGGCGCTTCGATTCCCGGCGAATTCGGCGACTGCAATACGCCATTCCGATTTATTGGTGCGAAAGGAGAGACTCGAACTCTCACGGGTTGCCCCGCTGGAACCTAAATCCAGTGCGTCTACCAGTTCCGCCACTTTCG
>JAFEFP010000254.1 GCA_018240545.1 Pseudomonadota bacterium
GGGCGGGGCAAAACTTGGTGGTCGCGCCGGCATGATTTCCGCGCTGCAAACCTTGTCGGGCAACCACGAATCCGGCTTGCCGAAAGCGGTTGCAGCGTTCGGCATCTCCGGCGACAGCGGCGTGGCACGCCTGTTCATGAGCCATCCGCCGATCGCCGAGCGCATCGCCGCACTGCGCAACGCTACGGCGTAATCGCCAACAAAAAAGCCGCGATCGCTCGCGGCTTGGCTACCATTGTTGGGCCTTACGCATCATTTGGGAGTCCTTCCTCCCTGCGTCATTCCGGCAGGGACTGCCGGAATCCAGTAGCCAAGGACGGCATCCTTGCGTCCTGGATGCCGGCAATCCATGCCGGCATGACGGTTTCATTTAATGACGCGAGTTTCTATCGAGCGCAGCAGGTTCTTCAGCCGCCCATCGCCTTCTTCACTTCGGCGACGTAGTCCTCTTGCACCTTCTCGATGCCTTCGCCGACGACCAGGCGCTTGAATCCGATCACGTCGGCGCCGGCGGCCTTGGCTGCGGCTTCGACGGTCTGTTCGGTGTTGAGCACGTAGGGCTGCCCATAGAGCGTGTTCTCGTTGACGATCTTGGCGATCTTGCCGCCGATGATCTTCTCGAGGATGTTCGCCGGCTTGGCCTTGTCCTTGTCGCTCATCTTGGCGAGTTCGATTTCCTTTTCCTTCTCGATGAAGGCGGCGGGAACGTCGCCGGCCTTGTTGTACGGCGGATTCATCGCCGCCACGTGCATGGCGACGCCACGCGCGAACTCCACGCTGCCGCCCCGGGTTTCCACGAGCACGCCGATGCGGCCGCCGTGCACATAGGCGGCGACGTGGTTGGTCGCGCCGTCGATGCGCGCCAGGCGGCGTACCTGTACGTTCTCGCCGACCTTGGCGACGAGCGCTGCGCGCGCCTCCTCGACGGTCGCGCCGTGGGCCGTCTTGACCGACCTGAGCGCCTCGACGTCGGCAACGCCGCTGGCGAGCGCGGCCCTGGCCACGGCATCGGCGAATTTGAGGAAGTTTTCGTCCTTGGCGACGAAGTCGGTCTCGGAGTTGATTTCGACCAGCACGGCCTTGCCACCGTCTTGCGCGACCGCGATGCGGCCTTCCGCGGCAACGCGGCTGGCTTTCTTGTCAGCCTTGGCCAGACCCTGCTTGCGCAGCCATTCGATGGCGGTTTCGATGTTGCCGGCGTTTTCCGTGAGCGCCTTCTTGCATTCCATCATGCCGGCGCCGGAGCGTTCGCGCAGCTCCTTGACCATGCTTGCGGTGATTTCCATGGGATACCTCTATGGTTTCATCGGCGCGGTTACATGTGTCCGCGCCGTGTGGGATTCAATGAATCGCGCCGGAAGAGGGGAATGAAAGTCCCCTCACCCCAGCCCTCTCCCGCAGGCGGGAGAGGGGGCAAGAGCCTTACTCCGCGGCGCCTTCGGCGTCGGCCTTTTTCGGCGCGGGCTTGCGCGGCGCGGCCTTCTTCGCGGCGGGCTTGCGCGGTGCCGGCTTGTTGCGGCGGTCGTCGCGCTCGCGCGCGGCGGGCTTGGCGACCGGATTGCCGTCGGCGTCGAGTTCGACGAACTCGTCCTTGGCG
>JAFEFP010000255.1 GCA_018240545.1 Pseudomonadota bacterium
CGCAAGCGCTGGCCGGACACCCTCGTGCTGCAGGTGCGCGAACGCCGGCCCTTCGCGCGCTGGACCGGCGGGCGCCTGATCGACCATCGCGGCGCGCTGTTCTCGGTCCCCGGCGGGGACGCCTTGCAGGGCTTGCCGCAACTCGACGGCCCCGACGACGCGCGCGAACGGGTGGTGGATTTCTACAACGACCTCGTGCACCGGTTTTCCGGCAGCGGCCTGATCGTGTCGGGCGTGAGCCTGAGTCCGCGCGGGAGCTGGACGCTCACCCTTGCCAATGGCGCGCAGATCCTGCTCGGCCACAAGGACAGCGCGGCGCGCCTGGCGCGTTTCCTGACCGTGCTGCCGCAGCTGAGTGCCGCGCACCCCGGCGGCTTCCAGCACGCGGACTTGCGCTACACCAACGGATTCGCGGTGCTGTGGGCGGCCGTTCCGGCGCCCGTGGCGCCATCTTCCGACTCCACCAAGAACGGCGCGCCGCCGGCCGCCAAGGCGAACACGTGAGATGAAAGCCAAGGGTGACAAATCCCTGATCGTTGGCCTGGACATCGGCACCTCCAAGGTGGTGGCGATCGTGGGCGAGTACGCGCCGGGCGAGGCCGTCGAGGTCATCGGCATCGGCTCGCACGCCTCGCACGGGCTCAAACGCGGCGTGGTCGTGGACATCGAATCGACCGTCGAATCGATCAAGCGCGCGATCGAGGAGGCCGAGCTGATGGCTGGTTGCGAGATCCGCTCGGTCTATGCGGGCATCTCCGGCAGCCACATCAGCGGGCGCAATTCGCACGGCACCGCGCCGATCCGCGACCGCGAGGTGACGCCCGCCGACGTCGAGCACGTGCTCGATGCCGCCTGCGCGCTGGCCATCCCCGCCGACCAGCGCGTGCTCTACAAGGAGCCGCAGGAATACATCGTCGACGGCCAGGAAGACATCCGCCATCCGATCGGCATGAGCGGCGTGCGCCTGGAAGCCAACGTGCACATCGTCACCGGCGCGGTGAGCACGGCGCAGAACATCACCAAGTGCGTGAACCGCTGCGGGCTGCAGGTCGACGACCTGATTCCGGCGGCGATCGCCTCGAGCAAGGCGATCCTGGTTCCCGACGAGCGCGAGTTGGGCGTGTGCCTGGTCGACATCGGCGCCGGCACCACCGACATCGCGATCTACATCCAGGGCGCGATCCGGCACACCGCCAGCCTGCCGATCGGCGGCGACCAGGTGACCAACGACATTGCCCACGGATTCCGCACGCCGACCGCGCATGCCGAGGAGATCAAGGTCAAGTACGCCTGCGCCTTGGCCCAACTCGCCCACGCCGAGGAAACGATCCAGGTGCCCAGCGTCGGCGACCGGCCGCCGCGGCGCCTGGCGCGGCAGACCCTGGCCGAATGGGTGCAGCCGCGCTACGAGGAGCTGTTCGGCATGGTGCAGGCCGAACTGCGTCGCGCCGGGTTCGAGAGCATGGTCGCCGCCGGGATCGTGCTCACCGGCGGCGCGGCCAAGATGGAAGGCGTGGTCGAACTGGCCGAGGAAGTGTTCCATCTGCCGGTGCGCGTGGGCCTGCCGCAGCACGTGACCGGACTGAC
>JAFEFP010000256.1 GCA_018240545.1 Pseudomonadota bacterium
GGGCGCCACGGGACGCTCGTCAAGGCGCTTTCCTACACCCAATCACGGGTTTGCCCTACAGCCGCCTCAGGGTGCGGCGCGGAATATGGCAGGCAACTTTCCGGTCGTGGGGGCGTAATGGATCGCAGGCGCAAAAATGCGGGTGTAGCAGCGAAGGCCTCGAACACCGGTGGTTCGCGCTTGATGGACGAAGTTCGCCGCAAATTGCGCTACAAACACTACAGTTTGCGCACGGAGCAGGCGTATGTGGGCTGGATTCGCCGCTTCATCGTGGCCAGCGGCATGCGCCATCCGCGCGAGTTGGGTGGGGGCGATGTCGAAGTGTTCCTGTCGCGCCTGGCGACGCTCGGCAACGTGGCGGCGGGTACCCAGAACCAGGCGCTGTCGGCGATCCTGTTCCTGTATCGCGAAGTCTTGCGCATCGAATTGCCGTGGATGGAAAACGTGGTCCGTGCCAAGCGCACGCGCCGCGTGCCGACGGTGTTGTCGCGCGACGAAGTGCAGCGCCTGCTGGCGGCGATGCACGGCCGGCCGTGGCTGCTGGCGAGCCTGCTGTACGGCAGCGGCATGCGCATCATGGAGTGCCTGCGCCTGCACGTGAAGGACGTGGATTTTGCGCGCAACGAAATCACGATCCGCGACGGCAAGGGCGGCAAGGATCGCCACACGGTATTGCCGCGCTCGCTGGTCCAGTCGCTGCAACGCGAGATCGAACGCACGCGCATCCTGCATCAGGGCGATCTGGCGGCAGGATTCGGCGCGATCTGGCTGCCGCATGCGCTCGAGCGCAAGTATCCGCGCGCCGCGCGCGATTTCGGCTGGCAGTTCGTGTTTCCGGCCGAGCGCCGGTCGCTGGATCCGCGCAGCGGGGCCGAGCGCCGCCACCATGTCGACGATGCGGTGCTGTCGCGCGCGCTCAAGCTCGCGCGCGAGCGCGCGGGCATCGTCAAGCCGCTGTCGGCGCACACGCTGCGCCACAGTTTCGCCACGCACCTGATCGAATCGGGGTCCGACATCCGCACCGTGCAGGAACTGCTCGGCCACAAGGATGTCGCGACGACGCAAATCTACACGCATGTCCTCAATCGCGGCGCCGGCGGCGTGCGCAGCCCGCTCGACGGGTGATGCTGCTTGGTGCGCGAATGCGTCGCGGACCCGTGCGTCGGCATCCCGGGCGACCGGATTCGCAACGGCGATCGCATTCGGTCGTGGTCCCACGGGGAGTTCCCGCGCGGGCCGTGAACGCGCCATGGCGCGCATGCGGGTAACTGCCCTGCGCGTGTGTCGGGACGCGGCCGCGAACGGGCAGGCAGCGATCGCAGGCCACTCGTGCCTTCCGTGTCCGAACCGCGTGGCCCAAGAAAGCGAACTTTTACCCCCGTCCGGGGTAAAGTAACCGCATGTACCTCGAGTTCTACGGGCTGAAAGAAGCCCCCTTCTCGATCACCCCGGATCCGCGCTACGTGTTCTTGTCCGAGCGCCACCGGGACGCTCTCGCGCACCTGTTGTACGGCATTGGCAAGGGCGGCAGCGGCGGTTTCGTGCAGTTGACCGGCGAGGTCGGCACCGGCAAGACCAC
>JAFEFP010000257.1 GCA_018240545.1 Pseudomonadota bacterium
GGAGCTATTACCGCGTGGTGGAGAATTCCGCGCTGCCGGAATTCGCGTGGCTGTATTTCGGCGTGCGCGATGAATCCGGATCGCTGCGCGCCGCCGTGCCAGCCTTCGTCACCGACTACCGCCTCGACACCACCCTCGGCGGCGCGCTCAAGCGCTTCGCCGGATGGCTGACGCGGCACTTCCCGCGCCTGTTGCGCCAGAAGATGCTGTCGCTCGGTTCGCCGGTTGCCGAATCCTGCCATCTCGGCTTCGCGCCGGGCACCGGCGCGGACGAGCAGCAGCGTCTGCTGGGCGCCATCCTCGCCCGGGCCGAAACCTTCGCGCAGGAAAACCGCGTGCGCATGATCGCGGTCAAGGACGCCAGCGCCGCCCAGGACGCACTCTGGACCGCGGCGGCGAAGGCGCACGGCCTGCGTCGCCAACCGGGTTTGCCCAGCGCCTCCCTGGCCGTGGAATTCGACGACATCGACGGTTATCTTGCCACCTTGAGCCGCGCCACGCGCAAGGACATCCGGCGCAAGCTGAAACACGCATCCGCCTTGCGCACGCAATGGCGGACGAACATCGACGGCATCGAGGACGAGGTCATGCGCCTGTACCGATCCACGCACGCGCACGCGCAATTCACCTTCGAGGAACTCACGCCCGGGTATTTCCGCGGCGTGCTGCGCGAGCTGGGCGATCGCGCCAGCTGCGCCACGTACTGGCTGGGCGAGAAGCTCGTCGCCTTCAACCTGGTACTGCACGACGACCACCGCCTGCTCGACAAGTTCCTCGGCATGGATTACGCCGCGGCACGCGAATACAATTTATACTTCTATACCTGGATCGCGAACGTGCGCCGCTGCATCGCCCTCAAGCTCCGCGCGTACCAGAGCGGCCAGGGCCTGCATGCGCTCAAGCGCCGGCTCGGCAGCCGCCTGTCCGCGAACTGGTTGTGGTACCGGCACCGCAACCGCTTCGTCGACACGATCTTCGCCCTGGTTGAACGGCTGGCGCGACTGGACCGCGGCGATCCGGAGCTTGCCGGCCTGGGCAGGGAATCAACTCGATGACCGGCACCCACCTGTTGCGCCGCGCCTGGCCCGCCTGGCTGGCGCTGCTGTGCCTGGAAACGCTGTGCCAGATCGCGCTCAAGAGCGCGGGCCTGGACAACCCGGATTTCGATTTTTCCCCCACCGCCTTCGCGCACGCCCTCGCCACGCCCTGGGCCTGGGTCGCGATCGGCTGCTATGTCGGCGCCTTCGCCGTGTGGATGACGATCCTGCGCAAATCCACGCTGTCGGCGGCGTTCACGACCAGTGCGATCGTTTTTGTCGCAGTCATGTTCGCGTCGTGGCTGGTGTTCGGCGAGCACATCGGCTACTGGCAACTGGTCGGCTGCGCGATCATCGTCGGCGGGATTCTGGCGCTGGGCGCGGATGACGCCGAATCCGGCGCAGGGTAAGCTACGCACCTTCCAATTTCAGCGTTTTCCGGAGAATCTCATGAGCGAAGTACAGGACACGGTTTTCGGCATCATCGCCAAGGAAGCCGGCATCGACATCGCCACGATCAAG
>JAFEFP010000258.1 GCA_018240545.1 Pseudomonadota bacterium
GACCGCTTCGAGGCGCTGATCGCCGCGGCGCGAGCGCAAGACGCGCCGTACCGCTGAGGCCATGGCATGAACCTGATCCCGATCCTGTTCTACGTCTTCTCTGCCACCCTCGTGCTTGCCGCATTGGGAGTGATCGGCGCGAAGAACACGGTGCATGCGGCGCTGCTGCTGGTGCTGTGCTTCTTCACCACGTCCGCGCTGTGGTTGCTGATGCAGGCCGAGTTCCTCGCCATCGCGCTGGTGCTGGTCTATGTCGGCGCGGTGATGGTGTTGTTCCTGTTCGTGGTGATGATGCTCGACATCAGGATCGAGCCGCTGCGCGAGGGTTTCATCCGCTACCTGCCGATCGGCATGCTGGTCGCGGTGGTGATGCTCGCGGAGATGCTGCTGCTGATTGGCGTCAAGAACCTGCAAGTCGCGCCGCCCGTCGATCCCGCCGGGCATTCGAATACCGCGTGGCTGGGCCAGGCGCTGTTCACGCAGTACCTGCTGCCGTTCGAAATCGCGGCCGTGATCCTGACCGTGGCGGTGATCGCGGCGGTGATGCTGACCTTGCGCAAGCGCACCGGCACGCGCATGCAGTATCCGTCGCAACAGGTGGCGGTCAAGGCCCGTGAGCGCGTGCGCCTCGTCAAGATGCCAAGCGCGCCGAAAGCGGAGATTGCCCCATGATGCTTGCCGGCCAAATCACGCTCGCGCATTTCATCGTCCTTGGCGCGGTGCTGTTCTGCATTGCGGTCGCCGGCGTGTTCATCAATCGCAAGAACCTGATCGTGCTGCTGATGGCGATCGAGTTGATGCTGCTCGCGGTGAACATGAACTTCGTGGCGTTTTCGCGTTACCACGGCGATGCGGCCGGGCAGGTATTCGTGTTTTTCATCCTCACCGTGGCGGCGGCCGAGTCGGCGATCGGCCTGGCGATCCTGGTGGCGCTGTTCCGCAATCGCGCGACGATCAATGTTGGCGAGATTGATGAACTCAAGGGCTAGCGAAGCAGTGTGTGTCATTCCGGCAGGGACTGCCGGAATCCAGTGCCACGGACGGTACATGGCAATACTTGTGAGTGTTCACATCCCTGTGTCTGGATTCCGGCAGTCCCTGCCGGAATGACGAGAAGAATGTAATGACATTGAATCCGACAATCCTGCTCATCATCGCCTTCGCGCCGCTCGCCGGTGCGTTGATTGCCGGCTTGTTGCGCAACCCGATCGGCCGCGTCGGCGCGCACAGCGTGACCATCGCCGGCGTGGGCGCAAGCTGCTTGCTCTCGTTCTGGGTGCTATACCAGCTCGTGTGGGGCGGGGCGCCGACGTTCAACGAAAACGTCTATACCTGGTTCCAGGTCGGCAATTTCGCCACGCATGTCGGCTTCCTCATCGACCGTCTGACCGCGCTGATGATGGTCGTGGTCACGTTCGTGTCGCTGATGGTGCACGTCTACACGATCGGTTACATGGCCGAGGATCCCGGCTACCAGCGCTTCTTCAGCTACATCGCGCTGTTCACGTTTTCCATGCTGATGCTG
>JAFEFP010000259.1 GCA_018240545.1 Pseudomonadota bacterium
TACAATGCCGGGCCGCAGAACGTGCAAAAGTACAGGGGCGTGCCGCCGTTCGACGAAACCCAGGTCTATGTCCAGCGCGTGGCGACGCTGCACCAGCGCTACCGTGCCGCCGCATCCCCGCCGCCGGTCGCGGCATCGGCGCCGGCCGCCGCGCCGCGCTCGTAGGTTTCCGCGTTCACCACGCGGTTGCGGCCCATCGCCTTGGCGCGGTATAGCGCGACGTCCGCGCGCTCGATGAGGGCGGCCACGTCGCGGTCGTGCGGCAACATTTCGGCCACGCCGATGCTGATGGTCACGCGCAGGCTGTTCGGCAGTTCGGCGATCGCCAGCGTCTCCACGCGCCGGCGCAGGCGCTCGGCGACTTCGGCGGCGTGATCGGGCAGGATGCCCGGCAGCACGGCGAGGAACTCCTCGCCGCCGATGCGGCCGAGCAAGTCGCCTTCGCGCAGCGCCGCCGCGCAGGCATGCGCGATTTCTCGCAACACGCGGTCGCCGGCGGGGTGCCCGAACGCATCGTTGATGCGCTTGAACTCGTCGATGTCGATGGCAAGGATGGTCAGGGGCTCGTATTGCGCACGCGCGCGCCGCATCGCGGCATTGGCGAACTGCTGCGTGCCGCGCAGGTTGGCCACGCCGGTCAATGCGTCCACCGAAGCCATGCGCTTCCAGTTGCGCAGCCGTGCCAGCTGCCGGATGGCGAGCAGGGACAGCAGGCCGAGCAGGACCGCAAGCAGGCCCATCGCGACCTGCTGCCAGCTGCGCACGCGCTGCAGCGCCTCGACCTGGCGATCTTTCAGGGCCTGTTCGCTCTTCAGGCGCAGGTTTTCCATTTTCGCGCGGTCCGTGTCGAACTGCTCGCGCAGGATCTGCGCCTGCTGATTGGCGCGTTCCTTGGCGACGGCGTCGTGCACGGACAGGTAATTCTTGTAGGCCGCCAGTGCGGCAGAGGGCTGGTTGTCTGCTTCCAGCGTCCGGGCCTGGGCGCTGTAGAGCATTTCCTGATAGCGCTGGTTGCCGCTTTCCTTGAACGCGTTTTCCGCGTTCGCGAACTCGGCCAGCGCCTTGGCCCGCTCATTCTGGCCGGCGTAGGCGCGACCGCGCTCGTAGGCGAGCATGCCGGCGTAAGCGTGATCGCCGACGGATTTGAAACCGTCGGCCGCTTTTTGCAGGGTCTGTTGTGCTTCGGGGTAACGGTGCAGATCGGTCAATGCGGAAGCCAGCGCGACATTGGCAACCGCGACATTGGTCCGGTCGCCTGTCCCCAGCGCCAGTTCGCGCGCATGCTGGAAGGTCTTCAGCGCGCTGTCGGACTGCCCGGTCTCCTGGTCGGCGTAGCCCAGCTGTTGCGTGGAGATGTACAGCGAATCACTGTCGCCGACACGCTTTTCGTGGGCGATGGCTTGGGTAAGGTATTCGCGGGCCCGGTCCGGGTAACCCAGGCGCCGGTACGTGATGCCGATGTCCTGCAGGATCTGGCTGGCCGCCTC
>JAFEFP010000025.1 GCA_018240545.1 Pseudomonadota bacterium
GGCTCGCCTGCGCATTGTTGCTCGCGCTGCACTGCGCGCGCGCGCAAGACGCCGCCGCCGGCAATCCCCTGCAACTGGATTCGGCCGCGATCGCGCAGGCCGGCATCGTCACTGCGACGGCGCAACGGCGCGTGCTCGCCGATGAACTCAAGGCGCCGGGCGAGGTGCGCGCGAACGCGTATTCGACGATGCTCGTCGCACCCCGCGTCGAGTCGCAGGTGCTCGCGCGCAAGGCCCGGCTCGGCGACGTGGTCAAGGCCGGCGCGCCGCTCGTCGCCTTGTCCAGCGTCGAGGTCGCGGCGACCGCCGGCGAGCTCATCGTCGCCGAGCAGGACTGGCAGCGCATCGCCGCGCTCGGCGCGCAGGCGGTATCGGCCCGCCGCTACAGCGAGGCCCGCGTGCGGCGCGACCAGGCACGCGCCAAGCTTGCCGCCTACGGCCTTGCGCCGGCGCAGATCGCCGCGTTCGTGCGCGGCGGCTCGGCCCGCGCCGACGGCAGCTACGACCTGCTCGCGCCCGGCGCCGGGCGCATCACGAGCGACGATTTCCTCATCGGTGAGCGCGTCGCCGCCGGGCGCGCGCTGTTCACCCTGGTCGACGAGGACTCGGTGTGGATCGAGGCGCAACTGCCGCCGGCCGACGCCGAAAGGGTCAAACCGGGCGATCGCGTGCGCGTGCTCGCGCACGGCGTCGAGCTGCCAGGCACGGTGATCCAGCGCTCGCACCAGACCAGCGAGCGCACGCGCACCGTGCCGGTGCGCATCGAAGTCGCCAATCGCGACGACTTGCTGCACGCCGGCGAACTGGTCGAGGCGCGCATTGCCGTTGGTGGCGCAAGCCGGTTGCTGATGGTGCCCGCCGACGCGGTGGTGCTGCTGCAGAACCAGCCGACCGTGTTCCTCGCCCTGGGCAACGGCCGCTTCGATCCGGCAGCCGTCGTCACCGGCGCGGTGCGCGCGGGCTGGGTCGAGATCCGGCAGGGCGTGGCGCCGGGCGCGACCTACGTGCGCGACGGCGCATTCGCGCTCAAGGCGCGCTTGCTGCGCTCGCAACTGGGGGGCGACTGATGCTCGCGCGCCTGGTCGATCTTTCGTTGCGCTACAAGGTGCTGGTGCTGGTCGGCTTCGCCGCGCTCGCCTTCCTCGGCGTGCAGGCGCTGCGCCAGTTGCCGATCGATGCGTTTCCCGACGTGACGCCGGTGCAGGTGAACGTGTACACCGAGGCGCCGGGACTGGCTGCCGAAGACGTGGAGCAGTTGCTGACCACGCCGGTGGAATCCGCGCTCGCCGGCCTGCCGCGGGTGCAGGAGGTGCGCTCGGTGAGCCTGTTCGGCCTGTCCTACGTCGCGGTGTATTTCGACGACGCGATGGACATCTTCTTCGCGCGCCAACTCGTCAACGAGCGCTTGCAGCAGGTCGGCGAACGCCTGCCGCCGGGCTACGCCAAACCGGAAATGGGTCCGAACACCTCGGGCCTGGGCCAGGTGTTCTGGTACACGGTCGAGCGCAGCGATGCGGCATCGACACCGGGCGCAACGGCGGATGCCATGGACCTGCGCAGCCTGCAGGACTGGACGATCCGCCTGATCCTGCGCACCGCGCCGGGCGTGGACGACGTGACCTCGTGGGGCGGGCAGGAACGCCAGTTCCAGGTGCGCATCGATCCGCTGCGACTGATCGCGCACGAACTCGGTTTCAAGCAGGTGATCGAAGCGCTGCAGGCGAACAATGCGCAGGTCGGCGGCGGCTTCGTCGATGTCGGGCGCGAACAGTATCTCGTGCGCGGCCTCGGGCTGGTGCACGATGCCGCCGACATCGGCAACATCGTGCTCAAGACCGAACACGGCACGCCGATTTTCGTGCGCGACGTCGCCACGGTCGTGCAGGACGGCGCGCCGCGCACCGGCGCGGTCACGCGCGATGGCCGCGAAGTCGTGCTCGGCATGGCGTTGGCGCGCATCGGCGAGAATGCGCGCGACGTCGTCGCGGCGGTCAAGGCGCGGCTCGAGACGATCCGGAAGACGCTGCCGCCGGGCATCGCGATCCACCCGGTGTACGAGCGCACGGATCTGGTCGACGCGGCGGTCGGCACCGCGGTGCGCGCGCTCGTCGAAGGCTCGCTGCTGGTCGCGCTGGTACTGTTCGCGTTCCTCGGCGAACTGCGCAGCGCGCTGGTCGTGGTGTGCGCGCTGCCGCTGGCGATGCTGATCGCGTTCATCTGCATGGCGCAAGCGGGACTTTCGGCGAACCTGATGTCGCTCGCGGGCCTGGCGATCGGCATCGGCATGATGGTCGACGGCGCGGTGGTGATGGTCGAAAACGCCTACCGCATCATGGCCGAGCGCGCCGCGCAGGGCCTGTCGGTGGAGCGCAGCGCGGCGGTGCTCGCCGCCGCGCGCGAAGTCGCCAAGCCGATCGCGTTCGCGATCCTCATCATCATCGTCGTGTTCCTGCCGCTGTTCAGCCTGCAGGGGCTGGAAGGCAAGATGTTCAAGCCGATGGCGTTCAACATCAGCTTCGCGATGGGCGGATCGCTGGTGCTGGCGCTGACGCTGATCCCGGTGCTCGCCGCGCTGGTGCTGCGGCCCGGGCACGGGCAGGACACGCGCCTGGTGGTGATGCTCAAGCGCGGCTACGCGGCGCTGCTGGGCTGGGCGCTGGCGTGGCGCGCGCGCGTGTTCGCATTCGCCGCGCTCGCCTTGCTCGCGAGCCTGGCGCTGTTTCCGTTCCTCGGCAAGGAATTCATGCCGAACCTCAAGGAAGGCGCGATCATGTGGCGCATCACTTCGATCCCCTCGGCCTCGCTCGCCGAGTCGATCGCGATCTCGCAGCGCATCGAAACCCTGATCGCGCGCCGGTTTCCCGAAGTGCGCACGACGCTGGCCATGATCGGTCGCGCCGAGAAGGGCGAGACCGCGGACGTGAACTACATGGAGGTGTACACGCCGCTCAAGCCTCAGGCGCAGTGGCGGCGCGGGCAGACGCTGGCAAGCATCGAGCAGGCGATGCAGCAGGAATTGACGGCGGCGCTGCCGACCGCGGTGGTGAGCTACACGCAGCCAATCCAGATGCGCATCGAGGAGCTGATCTCCGGCGTGCGCGCCACACTTGCGCTCAAACTCTACGGCGAGGACCTGGGCGAGCTCGATCGCCTCGGCGCGCGCCTGAAGGACGCGCTCGCGAGCGTGCCGGGCGTGGCCGACCTCGCGCTGGAGGCGAACCTGGGCAAGCCGCAGATCCGCATCGTCGTCGACCGCGACGCGCTGGCGCGCTATGGCCTGAACGCGGACGATGTGCTCACGGTCGTGCGCAATGGCATCGGCGGCGAGCCGGTCGGCGCCCTGCTCGAGGGCGTCAAGCGCTTCGACATCACGGTACGCCTGGACGCGGCGCGGCGCGACTCGCTGGCCGCAATCGAGCGCATCCCGATGCGCGCGCCGGACGGCGCGCTGGTGCAGTTGGCGCAGGTCGCGCACGTCGAACAGGCCGAAGGCTACTCGTTCATCCGCCGCGAAGCCCTGCAACGCTACGCGGTGATCCAGATGGACGTGCGCGAGCGCGACATCGACGGCTTCGTGCGCGAGGCCAATGCCGCGATCGCCGCGCAGGTCAGGCTGCCCGCCGGTTACTACACGCAATGGGGCGGTGCGTTCGAAAACCAGCAGCGCGCGCTGACGCGACTCGCGCTGATCGTGCCGGTGACGATCCTGTTCATCTTCCTGCTGCTGTACACCGCATTCGATTCGGTCAAGCACGCGGCGCTGATCCTCGCCAACGTGCCGTTCGCGACGATCGGCGGCAGCGTCGCGCTGGCGCTGACCGGGCAATACCTGTCGGTGCCCTCGGCGATCGGCTTCATCGCCGTGTTCGGCGTGGCGATGTTGAACGGCATCGTGCTCGTGAGCGTGCTCAACGAGCAGCGCGAACTGGGCGCGAGCGTGCGCGAGGCGGTGCTGCGCGGCACCGCGTTGCGCCTGCGCCCGGTGCTGATGACCGCGAGCGTGGCGATCCTGGGCCTGGTGCCGATGCTGCTCGCCAGCGGCGTCGGCGCGGAAACCCAGCGTCCGCTCGCGACCGTCGTGGTCGGCGGCCTGCTCTCCTCGACCTTGCTCACGCTCGTGCTGTTGCCGCTGCTCTACGACTGGATCGAGCAGCGCGGCGCGGCACGCGAAGCGGCGGAGGAAAGCGGATGAGGGCGCGCCATTTCGATTCTCCTTGCGCCTGCGGCAAAGGCGTCAGAATCGGTACGCCACCGCCTTCATCAGGCCACTGGCCAGGCGCATCAGCGCGGGAATCGGCGGCGGCAGTTCGATGCCGCCGGCGTCCTTGGCCATCCGGCCATGACGCGCTTCATCCACCTGCATTTGCGCCACCACCGCACGGCTGGCGGCATCGGCAGCGGGCAGTCTTTCCAGATGCTCGCCCAGGTGCGCCTCGACCTGGCGTTCGGTTTCCACGACGAATCCCAGGCTCACTTTGTCGTTGACCAGGGCGGCGATGGCGCCGATCGCGAAACTGCCCGCGTACCACAACGGGTTGAGCAGGCTCGGCCGGCTCGCGAGCGCTTCGAGGCGCTCGCCGCACCAGGCCAGGTGATCGGTTTCCTCGGCAGCGGCATGCAGCAGTCGTGCGCGATTGCCATCATCGCGCGCCACGGCGGCCTGCCCGGAATACAGCGCCTGCGCACACACCTCGCCGGTGTGGTTGACGCGCATCAGTCCCGCCGTATGGCGGCGCGCGGCTTCATCGAGGTCACCTTCGGCGATGCCGACGGCGGGCGTTGGACGCCGCGCCTCGGGCTTGGCATCGAGCGAAGTGCCGAGCCCGCGTTCGATCTCGACGATGACGCGGTCGAACATGGAAAGATGGCGTATGAACATCGGCTAATTCTCCAACTGCTGCGCCAACAACACAATCGGATGCGTCACGGCAACCTGTGCGGCGCGCTGGCGCAAGCCGTTGTCGAGGAAAATCCGGCAACCGACATTGCTGGTGATCAGCTGCTGCGGATCGCAGGCACACGCCACGTCCAGCGTCTGGGTTCGCAAGGAATCGGCAATATCCGGATGGCGCAGGAAATAATCCCCCGCCGCGCCGCAGCATCCGGGCGGCGCGGGCAGCGCGTCGATGCGCAACAGCGGAATCCGCGCCAGCAGGCGCGCGATCGCGCCATCGGCACGCGCGACGTTGCGTTGCGTGCAGGGCGTGTGCACGGCCATGCGTTCGGCCAACGGTCGGAACGTCAGCGTGTCGATGGCATCATCTGCAGCGAGAAATTCGTGGATCTCGCGCACGCGAATTTTCGATCCGGAAAAAACATGATGGCGCAGCGTGCCGAAACAACCCGATGCCGACACCAGCAGCGTATCGATGCGGGAATCGGCAAACGCCGCGCGCAGGGCCTGCGCCAGATGATCGGCCTGCGCCGCGTCGCCCGAATGCAGGGCCAGCGCGCCGCAGCAGCCTTGCGCGGCCGGCACGACAACCTCGTAGCCCAACGCCACCAGCAAGCGTCGCGCGGCGAGATGCACGTCGCGGTCCGCGCTGGCGGCGATGCACCCGGGGAACAGGCCAACTTTGCCGCGCGCCGAAACCGTTGCGGGAATGGCCGCGGATTCGATGCGTGGCAACCGCGGCAACTCGGCCAGCATGCGGGCAAGCCCGAATGGCCGCAGCAATGCACCGATGGCGCGGCTTTGCAGCAACTGTCGCAAGCCCGGAAGATTCGCCGCCCGCAGCAACGCGCCAAGCAGGCGCGGATGCGCGACGAGCCGGCCCGGCATCCGCGCACCGGCCGGAATCTTGCCGGTATCGCGCAGCCAGGCGCGCGTGGTCGTGATCAGCTTGCCGTACTGCACCTGCGACGGGCACACGCGCTCGCAGGCCATGCAGGCGAGGCAGTTGTCCAGGTGCGCCAGCACGGATGCGGAAGGCTCCAATTTGCCCTGCGCCAACGCCTGCGCGAACGCGATGCGGCCGCGCGGGGATTCGGCCTCGCTGGCGGCAAGGCGATAGGTCGGGCAGTGTGGCAGGCACAGGCCGCATTTGACGCAGACGTCGGCCAGCGCGGCGATGCGCGCTTCGGCCGTCGACCCCGCCTTTACATTCGCTGGCATGGCGCGATTGTAAACGCCTCGGCCCGACTCGCGTTGTGCAAGGTCAAGTCCTCACGGGATCACCGCCATGCCGCTACTGCGCAACCGCTCCCTCTGCCTTGCTTGCCTGCTCGCCCTGACTGCCGGCGCGCAGGCCGACCCGGCGCCGGGCCATGCCGATCTGCTCTGGCTGGATCGCATCACCTACGGCGTGGATTCCGCAAGCCTGGCGCGCCTGGAGCAAATCGGTCCGCGGAAATTCCTCGATGAGCAACTCGCCGCGCGCGATGAACGCCTGCCGGCGGCAATCCAGGCGCAAATCGATGCCATGCCGATTTCGCACCAGGGCATCGGCGATGACATCGCCGCCCTCGCGACGGCGCGCGAAAAGCTCAAGTCGATCGACGATGCGCAGGCCAAGGTCGAAGCGCGCAAGGCGCTGCGCAAGCAGGGTGTCGCGCTCGCCGTGCAGACGCAGGAGCGCGAGTTGTTGCGCGCGGTGTATTCGCCGGCCCAGCTCAAGGAACAGATGGTCTGGTTCTGGCTCAATCACTTCAACGTGTTCGACCGCAAGGGTCCGGAAGCCTGGCTCGATGCCGATTACGTCGAATCCGCCATCCGCCCGAACGCGCTCGGCAATTTCCGCGACCTGGTCATGGCCACGCTCACGCATCCGGCCATGCTGGTGTACCTGGACAACGCGCGCAACGCGGCCAGGCAGCACAACGAAAACTATGCGCGTGAGCTGATGGAGCTGCACACGCTCGGGGTCAACGCGGGTTACACGCAGAACGACGTGCAGGAAATGGTGCGCATCCTCACCGGCGTCGGCGTGGCGCTGAATCCGGACGCGCCGCGGCAACGGCGCGGCATGCAGGCGCTCGTCGTGCGCCATGACGGCTTCGAGTTCAATCCGGCGCGCCATGATTTCGGCGACAAGGTGCTGCTCGGCCATACCATCCGCGGCAGCGGCTTCGACGAAGTCAAACAGGCCGTCGACCTGCTCGTTGCGCAACCCGCCTGCGCGCATTTCATCTCCGGCGAGCTGGCAACCTATTTCGTATCCGACAATCCGCCCGCTACCCTCGTCGATGCGATGGCGGAAAGCTTCCAGCGCACGCACGGCGATATCCGCTCGGTGCTGCGCACGCTCATCGATTCGCCCGAGTTCGCTACTTCCCTCGGCAAGAAATTCAAGGACCCGATGCACTACCTCGTCTCGTCCATGCGCCTGGCCTACGATGGGCGCGCCGTGCCGGACGCGCGTCGGCTCGTGCTCTGGCTGAACCAGCAAGGCGAAGGCGAATTCGGCCACGCCACGCCGGACGGCTACCCGCTCGTCGCCAGCGCCTGGGATTCCTCCGGCCAGATGAGCGCGCGCTTCGAGCTCGCGCGCGCCATGAGCCAGGGCGACGTGCAGATGTTCGACGGCGTGGCCATGCCGACCGTGCCGCAACTGTCCGGATCGTTGTTCGAGCGCGCGGTAAAACCACGCCTTTCGACGACGACGTTGGCCGCGCTGGACCAGGCCAAATCGCCGCCGGAATGGAATACCTACCTGCTCGCCGCGCCGGAATCCAACTACCGCTGAGGACACACTCATGCAACGCCGCCATTTCCTCACCACGCTCGCCGCACTGCCCGCCGCCGGCATCGCCGGCCGCCTGTTCGCCGCGCCGGCATCCTCGCCACGCTTCCTGCTCGTGTTTCTGCGCGGCGGCTACGACTGCGCGAATCTGCTCGTGCCCTATTCCAGCGATTTCTACTACGCCTCGCGGCCGAACATCGCCATCGCACGGCCCGGCGACGACGCCGCGGGCGCATTGCGGCTGGATTCCGACTGGGCGCTCGCGCCCGCCGTGCGCCAAGCGCTGGAGCCGCTCTGGGCGCGCAAGCAACTCGCCTTCGTGCCGTTCGCCGGCACGCCGAACCTGTCGCGCAGCCATTTCGAGACGCAGGACGACATCGAACACGGCCTGCCGGAAAACGATCATGCCGACCGCTCCGGCTTCCTCGCGCGCCTGTCCGGCACGCTCAACGGCAGCGCCACGCCGATCGCGTTCACGCAATCGCTGCCGCTGAGTTTCCAGGGCGGCGGCGACATCCCGAATATCTCGTTGGCACGCGTGGGCAAGGCCGCGTTCGACGAGCGCCAGTCGGCGATCCTCGCCGGCATGTACAAGGACACGGCGCTGGCTCAACCCGTTGCCGAAGGTCTCGCGCTGCGCCAGCAAGTGGCCGGCGAATTCGCCGACGAGATGATGAAGGCCAGCCGCGGCGCGGTGAACGCCTACGGCTTCACCCAGCAGGCGCCGCGCATCGCGCAGATGCTGCGCGACAAGTACCGGCTCGGTTTCGTCGACGTCGGCGGCTGGGACACGCATGTCGGCGAAGGCGGCGCGCAGGGCGCGCTCGCGAACAACCTCGGCAATCTCGCGCGCGGCCTCGCCGCGTTCGCGACCGCAATGGGCGAGGACTGGAAGGACACCACCGTCGTCGTCGTCTCCGAATTCGGGCGCACCTTCCGCGAGAACGGCAACCGCGGCACCGACCACGGCCACGGCAGCGTGTACTGGGTGCTCGGCGGCGGCATCGCCGGTGGTCGCGTCGCCGGCGAACAGGTCAAGGTGGAACAGGCCACGCTGCTGCAGAACCGCGATTTCCCGGTGCTCAACGACTATCGCAGCCTGCTTGGCGGCATCTACTCCCGGTTGTGGGGTTTGAACACGACGCAATTGGCCAAGGTGTTTCCGCAGACGAAATCCGAGGATCTGCGCCTGGTCTAAGCCCTCGACAAGCGGCGGGCCGGGATTATCCTTGTGCCGTCCACAAGGAGCATCCCGTGACGCGTCGTCTTGCCAATTCCGAGAGCCTCGAAACCTACGTCTGGGCGCATTCGCGCGAAGGCGCGGTCGCCGCCGCCTTGCGCGCGGAAACCGCGAAACTGCCACAGGCCGGCATGCAGATCGGGCCGGACCAGGCCGCATTTCTCGCCCTGCTGGTGCGCGCGATCAGCGCCAAACGCTGCATCGAGATCGGCACCTTCACCGGCATGAGCGCGCTGGCGGTCGCCTCCGCCTTGCCCGCAGACGGCCAGCTCGTGTGCTGCGACATCAGCGAGGAATGGACGTCCATCGCGCGGCGCTACTGGAAGGAAGCAGGCGTTGACGCACGCATCGACCTGCGCATCGCCCCCGCGCTGGACACCTTGCGCGACCTGGCGAACACACAACGCGGGAAATTCGACTTCGCCTTCATCGACGCCGACAAGTCCGGCTACGACGCCTATTACGAGGCTTGTCTGGAACTGCTGCGACCCGGCGGACTCGTTGCGCTGGACAACATGCTCTGGTCCGGCAAAGTTGCCGATGCGAACGTGCACGACGCCGATACCGATGCGATCCGCGCGCTGAACGCGAAGATCCACGCCGATTCGCGCGTGGATGCGTCGCTGCTGACTGTCGGCGACGGAGTGGTTCTCGCCCGCAAGCGTTGAAACAGCCGGCGTTGAGCCTCGCGCAAGCGAGGCTCCAACGGCGGCAGTTGATCCGCGAGCGCAGCGAGTGGATAACGCTTATTTCGGTTTGTTCGGCAGCCTCGCCGGATCGAATCCGCCAACCTCGAATTGCGCATCGAACTTGCCAATGCCCTTGATGTTCACGTCGATGGCGACCGTCTCGGCTTTTTCGAGCTTCGCGATGAAGCCCTTGTCGTCGTCGATGAACAGGGCCGGTTCGCCGGTCGGTGGAATCGTCGCCTTCATGTGCTGTGGCTTGGCGCCGTCGAAACCCACGGCTAGAGCCGCACAGCCGCCCTTGCAATCGAACGTGGCGTTGTCGAGCAGCAGGTACACGCTCTGGCCCCATTTCGGATGCTGGCGCAGCACCAGGCGCAGGCGCGCGTTCGCGATCTTCAGCGGCTGCTTCGTCGCGATCGCGGCGGCGTATTGCGTGCCGCCATCCTCGGCGGTGGCGGTGTAGGTCCACAGGCGCGCGAGGCGATGCGAGTCGGCGATGGCGGCGGACTTCGTTCGCGTCTCGGTTATCGTCTGCTGCACGCGCGCCGCCGTTTGCGTGTCCGGATACGTGGCGAGGATTTCGTTGCCCAGCGAGGTGGCGATATCCCAACTGCCGCTTTGCCGCATCTGGTCGTACAGCGCGCCCTCCCTGGTCGCCGCAGTCTCGGCCGCGGCTTTCGCGGTCGCGGCCGAATCCGGTGGCGGTACGCTCGGACTCGAACAGGCGGCGAGCGTCAGCACGGCGGCAAGCAAACTGGAGCGGCGAAACGTCATGGGGAAATTCCAATTTCGGCGATCGCGCCAAGATACCGGAATTGCCGATCAACCGCAGGGATCGCGTCCCAGATTCTTGTCGTAGGTGGATATCTGTTCGTCGTATTCGCGCCCACCGCGACCGATGGAACCGGCACGACGCATCTGGTAGCAGGCATCCTCGCGCGGCACCGGATGTCCGGAAACGCTCACGGAACTGCCGCCGCGGCTCTTGCCGCGACTCGCGCCGCCACCTTCCACCGCCAGCGAACGGGGGCAGGCGCCAAGGCGATAGAACACGCGTCCGTCGCTGGCGCGGCATTCATACGCGGTTGCATGCGAAGTGCGCCGCGGCAATCGCTCGGTTCGATAGCTTGCGCGTTGCGCATGCGTCTGGACGGCGTATTGCGGCGATGGCACGACCGCCGGCGCTGGCGCAATCTCGACTTCGCGCTGGGCCTGCGCGCTGATACAAGGTCGGTCCTGATAGGCGATCGCACCCGATGCATCGATGCACTTGTACACCGGTCCGGCGCGCACGCCGAATGCCAGCCCCAGCAGGAGCAGTCCCGCCAGCCATTCATACCAGCGCATGCTGCGCCCGCTCGCGATTTGGGAACTCCGATGCATGATCCGTCCTCCGCTTGGGTGGCGATCATCATCGCGATCCGATTCGATCCGGGAAATCGGCACGCGCCGCGTCGATCTGTAGGAAATCGACTACGCCGCGCGCACAATTCATGCATGGATGCTTCGCCGCGCAAGATCGTGCACATCGACATGGATGCGTTCTACGCCAGCGTCGAGCAGCGCGACGATCCCAACCTGCGCGGCAAGCCCGTGGTCGTGGCGTGGCGCGGTTCGCGCTCGGTCGTGTGCGCGGCCAGCTACGAGGCGCGCCGCTTCGGCGTGCGCTCGGCCATGCCGGCGGTACGCGCCGAGCGGCTGTGTCCGCACGCGCTCTTTGTGCCGCCGGATTTTTCGCGCTACCGCGCCGTATCGAAACAGGTGCGCGAGATCTTCCTGCGCCATACCGACCTCGTCGAACCCTTGTCGCTGGACGAGGCTTACCTCGACGTCACCGCACCGAAATCCGCGTTTGCATCCGCCACCGCCGTGGCCCGCGCGATCCGCGCGCAGATCGCCGATGAAACCTTCCTGACCGCATCCGCGGGCGTGGCGCCGAACAAGTTCCTGGCCAAGATCGCCTCGGATTGGCGCAAGCCGAACGGGTTGTTCGTGATCCGCCCGCACGAGGCGCAGGCCTTCCTCGCGCCGCTGCCGGTCGGCAAGATTCCGGGCGTGGGCAAGGTGATGGATGGCAAGCTCGCGGCGCTCGGCATCCGTACCTGCGCGGACCTGCGCTTGCGCGACGTGCGCGATTTGGAACAACGCTTCGGCCGTTACGGCCGGCGCCTGCACGAATTGGCACGCGGCATCGACGAGCGCCCGGTGGAACCGGACCAGCCAGTGCAATCGATCTCGAACGAGGACACGTTCGAGCGTGATTTGCCCTTGCCCGCGCTGGAATCCGCGATCCGCGAACTTGCCGTGCGCACCTGGGCCGACGCTCGCAGGACCGAGCGCATCGGCCGCACCGTGGTGCTCAAGCTCAAGACCGCGGATTTCCACATCCTTACGCGCAGCCACACGCCGCCGCTACCACCGGCCTCGCAGGATGATTTCGTTGCGATTGCGCTGTCCTTGTGTGCGCGCGTCGAACTGCCGGCGACGACGCTGTACCGGCTCGCCGGCGTTGGGCTTTCCAACTTCCGTGATGCGGATGAGTTCACGCAGCCGGAGTTGTTCCTCTGACTCGGGAAACGCGCAACCTGCAAAAACGAATTCGTCATGCCGGCAGGGATTGCCGGCATCCAGACTGCATGGATGCCATCCGTGGCCACTGGATTCCGGCAGTCCCTGCCGGAATGACAAGCAACGTGGCGCAGCGCCTGCCCGCTACTGCAACCACTCGTGAAACTTCTTGCGCGCCTTGGCAACTTTCGGCGCCACCACGAGCTGGCAGTACGGCTGCGTGCCGTGCAGACGGAAGTATTCCTGGTGGTAATTTTCCGCCTTGTAGAACACGGTGAACGGCACGACCTGCGTCACGACCTTGCCGTGCCAATCCTCACCCGCTTGCGCGATGGCCTTTTCGATCGCGGTCTTTTGCGCCGCGTCGCGATAGAACGCAATCGAGCGGTATTGCGTGCCGACGTCATTGCCCTGCCGGTCGAGCGTGGTCGGATCGTGGATCGTGAAGTAGATGTGCAGCAGCACATCCAGCGGCATCACCTTTGGATCGAACACGATCTGCACGACTTCGGCGTGACCCGTGCTGCCGCTGGAGACTTGCTCGTAATTCGGATTGGGCAAGTGCCCGCCGGCGTAGCCCGAGGTCACGCTGGCCACGCCCTTGAACTCCTCGAACACGGCTTCCAGACACCAGAAGCAACCGCCACCCAAGGTGATGGTTTCCGCGTTGGCCGGCATGGCGGCTTTTTCCGCGCGCGCGGCCTGCGCGCCAAGCGAAGTGGCGATCATGAGGATTCCTGCAAGGAGGTGGCGAAGCATGGGAGATTCCGGCGAGGCAGTCGCATAACAAGACCCCGCCGCACGCCGCATTCTTTCAATGCGGCGTGGACCGCGATGCCATCACACCCCCAGCGGGTTGGGCTTTTCCGGATCCAGTTTCCAGGTCTTGATCGCGCGGGCGATGTCCTTGGCGGTCATCTTGCCGTCGGCGGCCAGGCCCGTGATCGCGGCGTGGGCGATCCAGCGTGCGTCGATCTCGAAGAACTCGCGCAGGTGTTCGCGCGTGTCCGAACGGCCATAGCCATCGGCGCCGAGAACGGTGAATGCCCGGTCGCGCGGAACGAACGGCCGCACCTGGTCGGCCACCGCGCGCACGTATTCGCTGATCGCCACGACCGGGCCGTCATGGCCCTGCAGGCACTGCGCGATGTAGGGCACGCGCGGCTTGCCTTCCGGATGCAGGCGGTTGAAGCGCTCGCAATCGAAGCCGTCGCGCGAGACTTCGGAAAAGCTCGGACACGACCAGACATCGGCCTTGACACCGAATTCCTTGTCCAGCAGCTCGGCAGCGCGCACCGCTTCGAGCACCGAGCCGCCGGCCGCGAGCAACTGCACGCGCGGCTCGTTCTTCTTCGGCTTGCCCGCGTCGCGGAACAGGTACATGCCCTTGACGATGCCTTCGTAGCAACCCTCGGGCATGTCCGGGTGGACGATGTTCTCGTTCGTGGTGGTGATGTAGTAGAAAACGTCCTGCTGCTCCTCGAACATTTCCTTGATGCCCTTGTGCAGCAGCACGGCGACCTCGTACGAGAACGTCGGATCGTAGGCGCGGCAGTTCGGCACGGTTCCGGCCATCAACGGCGAGGCGCAATCGGAGTGCTGCAAGCCTTCGCCGGGGAAACTCGCGCCCGCGGTGGCCCCGATCAGGAAACCGCGCGTACGCTGGTCGCCGGCGGCCCAGATCAGGTCGCCGATGCGGCGGAAGCCGAAGAACGAGTAGTAGATGAAGAACGGCAGCATCGCCTTGTTCGACACCGAATAGCTGGTACCCGCGGCGATCCAGGCCGACACGCCGCCGGCCTCGCTGATGCCTTCCTGCAGCACCTGGCCGTCCTGCGCCTCGCGGTAGTACATGAGCTGGTCGGCGTCCTGCGGCCGGTACTTCTGGCCTTCCGGCGCGTAGATGCCGATCTGGCGGAACATGCCCTCCATGCCGAACGTGCGCGCCTCGTCGGCGACGATCGGCACCACGCGCGGGCCGATGGCCTTGTCGCGCAGCAGCAGGTTCATGCCGCGCACCAGTGCCATCGTGTTCGAGATTTCGCGGTCGCCCGAGCCCTTGGTGATCTGCGCGAATTCGGCAAGCTCCGGCGCATGGAATTTCTCATCGCTGTGGCGGCGGCGCTGCGGCAGGAAGCCGCCGAGCGCGCGACGGCGTTCGAGCATGTACTGCACTTCCGGCGAATCCTTGCCGGGATGGTAATACGGCACTTCCTCGAGCTTGGCGTCGGGAATCGGCAACTGGAAACGGTCGCGGAAGTGGCGCACCGCGTCGTCCTTCATTTTCTTTTGCTGGTGCGTGGGGTTTTCCGCCTCGCCACTGCCCAGGCCCATGCCGTAGCCCTTGACCGTCTTGGCCAGGATCACGGTCGGCATGCCTTGCGTGTTCACTGCCGCGTGGTAGGCGGCGTAGATCTTGTGCGGATCGTGTCCGCCGCGGTTCAGGCGCCAGATGTCGTCGTCGGACAGATTGGACACCATGGCCAGCGTCTGCGGCGTCTTGCCGAAGAAATTCTCGCGCGTGTACTTGCCGCCGAACGCCTTGTAGGCCTGGTACTCGCCATCGACCGTGTCCATCATCACCTTGCGCAGGCTGCCATCCTTGTCGCGCGCCAGCAGCGGGTCCCAGTAGCTGCCCCAGATGACCTTGAGCGCGTTCCAGCCGGCGCCGCGGAACACGCCTTCGAGTTCCTGGATGATCTTGCCATTGCCGCGCACCGGGCCGTCCAGGCGTTGCAGGTTGCAGTTGACGACGAAGATCAAATTATCCAGGCCTTCGCGACCGGCCAGCGAAATCGCGCCGAGCGATTCGGGCTCGTCCACCTCGCCGTCGCCGAGGAAGCACCAGATCTTGCGGTCGGTTTTGGGCATCAGGCCGCGGTTTTCCAGGTACTTCCAGAACTGCGCCTGGTAGATCGCCTGGATGGGTCCGAGACCCATCGATACCGTCGGCATCTGCCAGTAGTCCGGCATCAGCCACGGATGCGGATAGGACGCCAGCGCACGTTCGGGCGCGACGACTTCCAGCCGGAACAGGTCCAGTTGCTCGGCACTGATGCGGCCTTCGAGGAAGGAGCGCGCGTAGATGCCGGGGCTCGAGTGGCCCTGGTAGCCGATCAAGTCCCCGGGATGATCCGTGCTCGGCGCGCGCCAGAAATGGTTGAAACCGACGTCGTACAGCGTGGCGGACGAGGCAAAGCTCGCGATGTGCCCGCCAAGCGACCCGGGTTTGCGATTGCAGCGCACCACCATGGCCATCGCGTTCCAGCGCAGGATGCAGCGGATGCGCCATTCCATGTTCGCATCGCCCGGTGATTTCGCCTCCAGCTGCGGCGGAATGGTGTTGATGTATTGCGTGGTCGGCGCGAACGGCAGGTGGCCACCGGCGCGGCGCGTCTCGTCGACGAGTTTTTCCAGCAGGAAATGCGCGCGTTCGGTGCCTTCGGCGTCGATCACCGCTTCGATGGATTCGAGCCAATCGCGGGTTTCGGCGGGGTCGGGATCCTGGTTGAGCATGTCGGTCAGGGGATTCATGGGGTCCTCGCGTTGGCGCATCGCGTTTCGCGCCAGATGGATGAAGCGCTCTGGCCAGTTTACCCGAGCGTGCAGCGGACGGCACGCGATCCGGACAGGCTTGCGTCATGGCGGCGACGGCATCTAAAGTCGCGCTTCACGAATCCGGACCACATTCCATGACGCAGCCCGGCAACATCGATCCGGCAACGGCTCGGCTCATCGGCATCGAGAACGACATTCGCGAGGGCCGGACCAATGAGGCGACGGCGGCGCTGAAAGCGTTCAATGCCGCGTACCCGACCGATGTCCGCGCGCTGCTGTTTGACGCGTTGATTGCACGCGCGCAGAAAAAAACCACGCACGAACTCAGGGCCCTGCACCGCGCGACCACGATGGCGCCGAAGTGGCCCCGGGCCTTCCTGGAACTGGCGCTGGCGCTGTCGCGCGAAAATCGTCATGCCGAAGCGCTGACCGCAGCCGACACGGCAGTGACGCTCGCCCCTGGCGAGCGGCCGCCGCTGGAAACCGCCATCGCCGTGGCCAACAATGCGGGCAATCCACAGGCTGGACTGGCATTCTTGCGAAAAGCGCATGCGCTGTGGCCGGATGACATCGCCATCGACCGTCAGCTCGGCGTCATGTTGACGAATCTGCGCCGCCACGACGAGGCCGATGCGCATTGGCGCCGATTGCTGGCGAAATACCCCGAAGATTCGGCGTCTGAAGTCAACTACAGCATGACGCTCGCCGCACTGGGGCGCAGCGAACAAGCCGTGGCCTTGTTGGAGCGGGCCCAGCAACGCGAGCCGGAAAACGCGATCGTCGCGTTTTACCTCGCCTCGGCACGTGGAGAAACGCCGGCCACACAGCCGCCGGAACTCGTGCAGGGGATTTTCGACGGTTACGCCGATTACTTCGACCATCAACTCGTCGGACAATTGAAGTATCGCGTTCCGCGTCGGGTCGCGGAGATCATCCGCGCGCGCGGGCGTGATCGCTGCGACCTGCTCGACCTCGGCTGCGGCACCGGCCTGCTGGGCGTATATCTGGGCAAACCGAACGGCAAGCTGGTTGGCGTGGATTTGTCGCCACGCATGCTGGAACGCGCCAGGCGCCACGGCATTTATGCCGAGTTGAAGCAGGGCGACCTGCTGGCCATCCTGCACGAAACACCGCGCGCAGCATTCGATATCGTGGCGTCGAACGACGTGTTCATCTACGTCGGCGATCTTGCGGCCGTGATCCCAGCCTGCTTCGAAGTGCTGCGGCCCGGCGGCGCGCTGATCTTTTCCTGCGAGACGGCGGACGATGCCGAAGGCGATCTGGTGCTGCGTCCGAGCAAGCGCTATGCGCATTCGCGCGCGTCGATCGAGGCGCTCT
>JAFEFP010000260.1 GCA_018240545.1 Pseudomonadota bacterium
CGTCGTGCTGGGTGACATCGATCAACTCGCCTTCGGCGTAATCGACCGTGATCTCCTCGCGGCCGTCGATGAAATCGAGCCGGTTCGCCGCCTCGTTGTGTTCGCGCACGTAGTCGTAGCTCTTGGTGCTGCCGGGGTGGTTGTTGAACGCGACGCACGGCGAGATCACGTCGAGGAATGCCGCCCCCTTGTGCTTGATCGCGGCCTTGATCAAAGGCACGAGCTGCGGCTTGTCGCCGGAGAATCCGCGCGCGACGAACGAAGCGCCGAGTTGCAGCGCAAGACCGGCCATGTCCAGCGGCGAATCGGTGTTGGTCACGCCCTTCTTCGACTTCGAGCCCAGGTCCGCGGTCGCCGAAAACTGGCCCTTGGTCAGGCCGTACACGCCGTTGTTCTCGACGATGTAGACCATGTTCACGCCGCGGCGAATGGCGTGCACGAACTGGCCGATGCCGATCGAGGCCGAATCGCCATCACCGGACACGCCCAGGTACAGCAGCTCCTTGTTGGCGAGGTTGGCGCCGGTGAGTACCGAGGGCATGCGCCCGTGCACGGTGTTGAAGCCGTGCGAAGCGGACAGGAAATACGTCGGCGTCTTGCTGCTGCAGCCGATCCCGGAAAGTTTCGCCACGCGGTGCGGCTGGATGTCCAGCTCCCAGCACGCCTGGATGATCGCCGCGGAAATCGAATCGTGGCCGCAGCCGGCGCACAGGGTCGATACCGCGCCTTCGTAGTCGCGGCGCGTGAAACCAGCGGCGTTGCAGGCCAGGGTCGGGTGATGCAGCTTGGGTTTGGCGATGTAGGTCATGAGTGCGCCGCTTTCGATTCGATGGAGACGATTTTCGCCGCCTGCATGCATTCGCCAATCTTGCGCGCGATGAAGCGCGCCGTGATCGGCGTGCCGTCGTAGTGCAGCACCGGTTCGAGTCGCGCCGGATCGATTCCGAATTCGATGACGATCAAACCGTGCAATTGCGCATCGCGGTTCTGTTCGACCACGAACACGGTGTCGTGCGCAGCAATGAACGCCGCGACCGAATCCGGAAACGGAAACGCGCGCACTCGCAGCGCATCGACGTGCAAGCCGTCGGCATCGAGCGCAGCGAGGGCTTCATCCATCGCCGGACTGGTCGAACCGTAATAGATCGCGCCAAAACGCGTCTTCTGTTTCGCCGCATGCAGGATCGGCTGCGGCACGAGCGATTTCGCCGTGTCGAACTTCTTCAGCAAGCGCTGCATGTTGTACAGGTAGTCGTCGCCGCGTTCGGAATAACGCGCCTGCGGGTTCTTGCTGGTGCCGCGCGTGAAGAAACTGCCGCGCTTGGGATGCGTGGCCGGAATCGTGCGCCAGGGAATGCCGTCGCCGTCCACGTCTTCGTAGCGGGCGAAGTAGGTTCCGGCTTCCAGTTCCTCGGTCGTCATCACCTTGCCGCGGTCGTACGCGCGCGCAGCGTCCCAAGCGAATGGCGCGGTCAG
>JAFEFP010000261.1 GCA_018240545.1 Pseudomonadota bacterium
GTGCCAGTCCGCGCATCCTCAAGCTGATGAAGCGCCCGGGTTCCAGCAGCAAGGTGCTGGAGCGGATTCATGCGTGGCGCGAGGTGTGTCCCGATCTCACGATACGCAGCACGTTCATCGTCGGCTTTCCCGGCGAAATCGAGAGCGAGTTCGAGGATTTGCTCGCGTTCCTGGACGAAGCGCAGCTCGATCGCGTTGGCGCGTTCGCCTACTCGCCGGTCGATGGTGCCAAGGCGAACGAACTGCCCGATCCGGTCGACGAGGACGTGAAGCGGGAACGACTCGAACGCTTCATGGCAAAACAGGCGGTGATCAGTGCCGCGAAGTTGAAACGCAAGGTCGGCAAGACGGTCACCGTTCTCGTCGATCATGTGGACGCGGATGGCGCGATCGCGCGCAGCGCCGCCGATGCGCCGGAAATCGACGGCATCGTGCGCATTCGTGATGGCGGCAAACTCAAGCCCGGGCAGATTGTGGACGTGCGCGTCGAAGCGACGGATGCGCACGATTTGACGGGGCGATTGGGTTGATGCGATATCACCTCCATAACGTCGTCCCGGCATGGATTGCCGGGACCCGGGCTGCATGGATGCCGGCCGTTTTTCAGACTACAAGGCTGCCATCCCTGGCTTCTGGATTCCGGCATTCCATGCCGGAATGACGACGAGTGCGTTTCGTCGCACCCGCGCGTAACGCGATCGAGCCGACGGTATTCGCGCGACCGCCGTTGTCGCTTTGGAGCGAATACGCCGACTTGTTGCGCGGCGTTTGGCCGAGCATCGAGCAACTGAATCGGCGGACGCGTGCGGCGACGCCAAGGTTCATCGCGCAAACTTCCGCACTGCTTGCCGACGGCCTGCACTACGAGCAACGCATTTTCGAGCGTGGCGAGATCGCCACTCGCGAACACAATTGGCACGACTTGCTCAACGCGCTGGTCTGGCTGCGTTATCCGAAACTCAAGCGTGCGCTCAACGCACGCCAGGTCGGCGAGATTGCGCGCATGGGCGCCAAGCAGCGCAGCCGCGCGCAGCAGGCATTGACGCATTTTGATGAATCGGGTGTGATCGTGGCATTGCGCGATCCGGTATTGCTCGCGTTATGGGACGCACACGACTGGCATTGCCTGTTCTGGCGCGAGCGCAACGCCTGGTCGGACGGCCGCATCGAGGTCGCCGTCTTTGGCCATGCCCTGCTTGAACATGCGCTAGTTCCGGAACTGATGCTGACCGGCGCGGCGCTGGCCATCCGCTTGCCGGAACAGGCGGGCATGGATGTCGCTCTGCAGTACGTAGCCGATGCCATCAAAAGTGGCGCCGTCCTGAATGACCCGCAGGAGCTGCGGCCCTTGCCGCTGTCCGGCATTCCCGGCTGGCATGCCGGCAATGCCGATGCCAATTTCTATCGTTTGGCAGAATGCTTCCGGCCCCT
>JAFEFP010000262.1 GCA_018240545.1 Pseudomonadota bacterium
AGAGCGCCTCGATCGACGCGCGCGAATGCGCATAGCGCTTGCTCGGACGCAGCACGAACGCGCCCTCGGTGTCTCCGGCCTCCTCACACGAAAAAATCATGCAGCCACCCGGGCGCAAGACACGGTAGCAACCGGCGATCGCCGTCGAAATGTCCCCGACGTAGACAAATACGTCCGCAGCGATGATGCATTCGAATGATCCCGGCACGGTTTCGCGCAGCGCATCGAGCAGATCCTGCTGATGCAGACTGGTATAGATATTGTGCCGCTGTGCTTGCTGTAACATGCGCGCCGACAGATCCACACCGACCAGGCTTCCGGAGACGTGGCCGAGATAAACACCCATCAGTCCCGTGCCGCAACCCAAGTCCAGAATGTCCAAGCGCAGGTCGGCATGGCGTTGGCGCAAGATTTCGACGATGCGGCGGGGCACACGGTATTTCAGCCCCCCGACCAAATGACGGTCGAACTTGCCGGCGTACCCATCAAAAAGCGCCTGCACCATCTCGCGGGGCTGGGACGCCGGGCTCTCGCCGCGGGCGGCATCGAGCTGGAACTGGATTTCAGCGTTCCCGGGGTCGCGCGCCAGCGCTTGTTCGAGAAATCCGATGCCTTCGACAACATGCCCCTGTACCACAAGGCAGACGCCGAGGTTTCCCAATACCAGCGGGTCGTCCGCCTGATGCCGGCCCAGTCGACAGCGCCAATGGACTTCAGCTTCGGTCATCTTCTGCTGCGCCATTAGGAATACGCCAAGTGCATTCTCGATCGCCGGCGTATCGGGCCACAGCGCTTGTGCGGCACGCAAATGCCGCTCTTGCGCCACCGTATCTCCGGCCGCGGCGGCAATGGCCACGGCCGCTTCGCGTACCGGCTTGCTGGATTGAGCCGCGGCGACGCCTCGATCTGCGGCTTGCACCGCTTCAGCAGTGTGATCAAGGGCGAGCAAGGTCCACGCCAGTTCGACTTGCGCGCGCGGCCATTCCGGCGCCGCCGTCGCGGAAAGACGCAGCGCCGCCAAGGCACCTTCAGAGTCGCCGAGCGCACGCGCGAGAAGACCCCTGAGCAACAGCACTCGCGCATCGGATCGCTGTACGAGCGAATCCAGTTGCGATTGGGCTGACGCGTAGCGCTTTTCGGCAATCGCCATGTCGATCGCGTGCAGGGCTTCGAGGATGGGATCATCGGACGGGCGCACAGAAATATCCTGCGTTTGCATTCGTGCAATTCATGCAACAGCTGTCATTTTCGTGTATGCGAAGACTTGAGAGCAAGCCGTCATCGACGCTCGACGCACTCAGCCCTGCGGGTCCCGTCCAGCGCCATTCTTCTGTGCAATGGCGATAAAGCCGGGTATCGGCATGTTGTTCTCGAGCCGCACGTCGATCGGCTCGATCTGGCAAC
>JAFEFP010000263.1 GCA_018240545.1 Pseudomonadota bacterium
GGCGTTGTCGCTGATGTTGGGAAAACCGAAGCGCACCTCGCCGTCGGGCACCACGTCGAGCAGGAACAGCCCGCCGTGCGGGGGCACGTCGCCGGGCTTGATGAGGCCCGAGATCGGCGACGCGCCCGACTTGGCGTAGGCACCCATCGATTTTTCCTCGATCGTCGACAGCCCGCCATCGGCGTTGCCCGCGGCGAACGAGCCATAGCCCAGCGTCGCGTAGTAGCGCGCCGCCTTGGCGACCGAGGCCTCGAGCTCCACGCCCAGCTCAGGCGTCACGGCGCGTGCGGCCATGATGTGTTCGCAGCCGATCAGCTCGCCGGTCTCCTCGAAGATGCAGGCGGCACCTTCGCTGACGAACTGGTCGAAGGCGCGGCCGGCGGCCGGGTTGCCGGTGATGCCCGAAGTGCCGTCGGAGCCGCCGCAGATGGTTCCGATCACGAGTTCGGACAACGCCATCGGCACCCTGGGGACGGCCGCCAGTGCTGGCAGCTGTTCTTCAATCCATTGGCGCCCCGCGGCAATCGATGAACGGGTTCCGCCCGTTTCCTGGATCGTGATCGTGTGCACCGGACGGCCGCTGTCGCGAACCGCTTGTGCCAGCGCGTAGCGGTTGAAGCTTTCGCAGCCCAGCGACACCAGCAGCACCGCGCCGACGTTGGGGTGGGTGGCCAGCCGCTCCATCATCTGCTGCGCGTACTTGTTGGGAAAGCAGCCCGGAAAGCCGATCACCTGCACGTCGCGGTCGTGAAACGATTGCGCGATTTCGCGCGCGACGTGGTGCGCGCATTCGACCAGGTAGGCCACGATGGCGACATTGCGAATGCCTTTGCGGCCGTCCTTCCTCAAATAACCCGTCATCGTGCTCATGGTGTTCCTTCGGATGTCAGTGCTGGTTTGTCTTGGCGTCGCCCAGGTGGTACGTCGGCGTGTATTCGCTTTTCATGTTGTGCACATGAACATGCTCGCCGGGTGCGATGTCGGCGGTTGCCGACCCGATGGGCGCGCCGTATTTCAGGATCTTTTCGCCCGCCGCGATGCGGCGGCCGGCCAGCTTTTGGCCGATCGGCAGATCGGAAGCCAGCGTGACGCGCGCGGCGCCGATCTCGATCGCCTCGCCGGCGGCCAGGCGTGCGCGCGCGACCAGGATGTTGTCGGACGGGTCGATTTGGAGAAGCCGGGGGTCGATGGTTGTCATGGTGGTGACGCCTCTCAGAACTTGCCGTAGCGAAGATAGGCCTGCTGCGGGTCGACGCCGTCGAGAATGGCGCGGCGCACCTTGCTTTCGGTGGCCATGGCGGCTTCGGACTGCTCGAGCACGTCCGAAAGCAGCGCCTTGGGCACGCGGATCATGCCGTCGCGGTCGCCGACCAGATAGTCGCCGGGTTCGATCACGACCTC
>JAFEFP010000264.1 GCA_018240545.1 Pseudomonadota bacterium
CTTGCCGAAGCTGACGATGCCGGAGACTTCGGCGAGGATCGCCGGTTCCTTCGGCTTGCGCGCCTCGAACAGGTCGGCCACGCGCGGCAGGCCGCCGGTGATGTCGCGGGTCTTGGAGGTTTCCTGCGGAATACGGGCGACAACGTCGCCGACGCCGACTTCCGCGCCATCCTGCAAGGACACGATCGCGCCGGCCGGCAGGAAGTACTGTGCCGGAATGTCGGTGCCGGGCAATTTGAGCTCCTTGCCCTTCTTGTCCTCGATGCGCACGGTCGGGCGCAGGTCCTTGGCCTGCGTGCCGCGACGCTTGGGATCGGTCACCACGGCCGATTCCAGTCCGGTCAGCTCGTCGGTCTGGGCCTGCACGGTGAGGCCATCGATGAAATCGATGAAGCGCACCTTGCCGGCGACTTCGGAGACGATCGGATGGGTGTGCGGGTCCCAGTTCGCCACGATCTGGCCGGGCTTGATCGCAGCGCCGTCCTTCGCGGAAATGGTCGCGCCGTACGGCACCTTGTAGCGCTCGCGCTCGCGGCCCTGGGCATCCATCACCGACAGTTCGCCAGAGCGCGATACCGCGACCAGGTGACCTTGCGCATGGTGCACGGTCTTGAGGTTGTTGAACTTGAGCGTGCCCGCGGTCTTGACCTGCACGTTGTCGACCGCGGCCGCGCGCGATGCCGCGCCGCCGATGTGGAACGTGCGCATGGTCAGCTGCGTGCCCGGCTCGCCGATGGACTGCGCGGCAATGACGCCAACCGCCTCGCCCATGTTGACCAGGTGGCCACGCGCGAGATCGCGCCCGTAGCAATGCGCGCACACGCCGAAGCTCGACTCGCAGGTGATCGGCGAGCGTACCAGGATCGACTGCACGCCGGCGGCGTCGAGCTTGTCGACCAGCTTCTCGTCCAGCAGCGTGTTGCGCGTCAGGATCGGCTGGTCTTCGTTGCCCGGCGCATAGACGTCGGCGGCCACGATGCGGCCGAGGACGCGGTCGCGCAGCGGCTCGACCACGTCACCGCCTTCGACGATCGCGGTCATGGTCAGGCCGGCGTGCGTGCCGCAATCGGGCTCGGTCACGACCACGTCCTGGGCGACGTCGACCAGGCGCCGGGTCAAGTAACCCGAGTTCGCGGTCTTGAGCGCGGTGTCGGCCAGGCCCTTGCGCGCGCCGTGCGTGGAGTTGAAGTACTGCAGCACGTCCAGGCCCTCGCGGAAATTGGCCTTGATCGGGGTCTCGATGATCGAGCCGTCCGGACGCGCCATCAGGCCGCGCATGCCGGCGAGCTGGCGAATCTGCGCCGCCGAACCGCGCGCGCCGGAATCGGCCATGATGAACAGCGAGTTCATCGACTTCTGCTCGATCGCCTCGCCCTTGCGCGTCTTGACCTTGTC
>JAFEFP010000265.1 GCA_018240545.1 Pseudomonadota bacterium
TTGCGGCCTGCACCCCGGAGATTTTCCATGAACGCCGACGAATTGCGCCAGCAACATTGCCAGCCCCTGAAGGGCGCCTCGCACCGGCTTGGCGGAGCGCGCGCACGGCAATTGGCGGGGGCGCTGGACGGCTGGCAAGTAGGGCCGGACGACGGCGATATCTGCAAGCAGTACCCCTTTCCGGACTTCCTCCACGCGCTTGCGTTCGTCAATGCGCTCGGCTTCATCGCGGAAAACGAAAACCACCATCCCGACCTGGAACTGGGCTGGGGCCGCTGCCGGGTGCGCTTCTCGACCCATGACGTTGGCGGCCTGTCGCTGAACGATTTCATCTGCGCCGCCAAGGCCGACGCGCTGCTCGCGCGCTGATCGCCCCGCATGCGGCGAAGTGCAATCTCGCTGGTCGCCGCCGCCGCGCTGATCACGGTCTCCGTGCCATGCCTGTTGCGCCTGGCGCAGTGGCGGTTCGATATCCATCTGCGCGACACCGCTGCACGATCGCTCGCCCTTGCAGCGCATGGCGATTCGCCGTGGCATTGGCGCTTCGCGGATGCGCGGGACATCGTCGCCGGGCGCGTCTTCGACGCCGGGAGTTTTGACTTCGCTGCTGACGCGCTGACCGTGCGATCCGATGGCCGTGCTTTCGAGATCGGCCTGCCCTTGCCGCTCACGGCGGACTTGCGACGTTTTCCACAAATGGACATTGCCGCGACCGTGGATGCGCCAGGTCACTTGGCGATCGTCGCGGCACAAGAGCTCGACCAGCCCGCGATGCATGGCCCGCCCATCGACCTGAGTCCGGGACGAAGCATTGGCCCGATCGCACTCACGGCGTTTCCCGACACCGCCGCCATGCTGCGCTTGCGCGTGGAACTGCCGCGCGGCGCGCAGTTGCATTTGCACGGCGTCACGCTCGAACGCGCAGCAGGCGCTCTCAAGCCGGATCTCGACGCGCCGGCAAGAATCGACGCGACCATCGACGAACAGACGACGAATGGCGAACTCGCGGCCCTGGCGGAGAACTTTGACGTGCGCACGCTGCCAAACCTGCGGCTCATGCCGGGTGCCAATCCCAACCGTCGGCGCAGTTTGCTGGCACGCGTTCGGGCGCAGCTTCCGGCCGCGATCCTGATTCCTGCCGATGAGGTCGGATCGACGTTCGCGCGCGCCCGCGCGCTGGCGCGCACGCCTGCGCGCGCAGTGCTGCCGGACCGCATCGCGTGGCTTGCCCTCGTCGCCTACATTGCTGCCCTGCTCGCCGCCCGCCGGTATGCGCCGAGGCGCAGTGAACGGCGTGCGCCACTCGAAGCCGTGCTGGTGTCCGCCGCGCCCATCTGGCTGATCGCAGGCGATCACTTCAGCGGGAGGCTTGATGCCTTGCA
>JAFEFP010000266.1 GCA_018240545.1 Pseudomonadota bacterium
TCAGGCGCGCCATGTGAAAAACGCCGCGCAATTGGTGGATTGGTACCTCAGCGAAGCGGTGCGATTGGTCAGCGTCGCCGCGATACCACCGGCGATCCGCAACGCTGAAGCAGTGTTGGCATGGTGCAAAAAAACTGGCCGCGCAGTCATGTACTCGGGCGAAGTGCTGCAAAATGGCCCCGCATGTGTTCGCTTTGGGAGCGAACTAGTGGCAGCAATGGGCGAACTGGAACGCACAGGCTGGGCTGCCCGCCTCCCAGCCGGAACCGAGGTCGCCGGCAAGAAGCGCAAGAATGCTTGGCGCGTGATTACGGGCGGCAGCTAATCCTGCGATTCCTGCTAATCCGAACGGCGGTTCAGAGGAAAGCCAGCACACGATTAGCAGCATTCGCACGGTTAGCAGCCACGCCTAGACAACATCGCAACCTAAATCAACTGGCTTAACCAGCGAGATTGCCGTCGAGCCCGTCAAATTTCGCCGGTGGGCATGTCCATGTAGCGGTCGCGCCGCTCCTGTAGCTCCTCGTCGCGGCGGCGGTAACGCTCAAAGGTTTTCCAGCGCATCCGCTTCGGCTTGCGCAGCCCGATGTAGGACGGCTCCTGACCGAATTTCGCGGCAAGGGCTGCGCGCTGGGCTAACACCCTGTCGAAGCCTGACACACGTTGAAGGGCATAGGTTGGGCGGGGCTGAATTGCATCACGGTGGCAGAATTGCGCAAGGCCGGGGTAAAGGTACAACTTGCGCGCACGCCGTCCACTGACAGGGCAGCGAAACCACCAACGTCGGCCTCCGAGGTGCTGCCGCGTCGTTTCGAGATGGATGCAGTAGTCGAAGGTTCGGAGAAGATCGGTATCCGGATCGCGTGCAACGTGCGATAGGGAAACTTCGCCGCCGAAGTCGGTCAACCGCACAACAGTCCTAACCTCCAACAGCACTACACCCGATGCGCTGCAAAAGGCGAGCGTGCCGGATGTCTGAAAATTTTCATTCGCGCCGAAGCGTCGCAGGATTGCGGAAAGGTCTAGGACAAATGCATCTTCGATATGAGGGCGCCAGCCGCGAGGTTCCATATGGTTGAGCACAGTAATTTATTGAATTCCGCAAACCGCAAATAGCCATCTTAATATTCCGATATTTCGCGTTGGATCGGAATAGCGATTTAATGTTAGACGACCGTAGTAGCCGCCATTTTCATCAACAATTACCGGAGGATCAGTTGCCATTGCATTACAAGCGCTATAAGGCGAATACTTGGAACCAAAGGGCGAGAAATGGTTGAAAATACTGGTACCGGAAAATTCGCTGCCATATGAACCGTACTGATTACGAACTGAATCAATAGCGTACTCACCACAAGACAAG
>JAFEFP010000267.1 GCA_018240545.1 Pseudomonadota bacterium
CGCCAATCCATGTTCGCGCCGAGGATCAGCTTGTTGAGGCCGTCGCTCTCGGCCTGGCCGCGCCAGATACGCTCGAAACTGGACTGGAACGCATCGCGTACCTGTTCGATGTCGAAGCCGAAGCGCACCGCAGGCTGCACTTCAAAGTCCTGGATCACGACCGCGCTGTCGCCGAGCTTCATCTCGTACGGATGCTCGGACAGGATCCTCAGCCCCATGTTCTCGAGCATCGGCAGGGAATCCGAGAGCGAGATCGGTTCACCATAACGAACCAGCTTGAAGTGCAGGTTGCCATCGCCGGGGCGGGTACGGTACAGCGACAAGTGCAGGTCGTCCGCGTCCCGGAGTCCGGCAATCGCCTCCACGTCCGCGGCGGCCGCTTCGGCACTGACTTCCTCGATGTAGCCGGCCGGCAGCGCCTTGCCCAGGCGGCTGGCGAGCTTGATGCCTTTTTCCTCGCCGAGCTTGCGCACCAGTTCATCGCGCAGGCTGTCGCGCCAGTTGCGCACGATTTGACCAATGCGATCTTCCAATTGCGCGGTGTCGTATTCGGGCTTTTCACCGGGCTTCGGACGCACGATCAGGTGCAGGCGCGCCAGCGCGGATTCGCCGACGCTGATCGTGGAGTCCATGCGTTCGCCGTGGAAAGTGTCGCGCAACAGCCATTCGATGCGTTCGCGCGCATCGGCAGTGAAACGGTCGCGCGGCATGAACACGAGGCACGAGAAGAAGCGCCCGTACTTGTCGCCGCGCACGAACAGACGCGCGCGCGCGCGCCCCTGCAGTCCGAGCACGCCCATGGCCGTGGCGAACAGTTCGTCCTCATTGGCCTGGAACAACTCGTCGCGCGGCAGCGACTCCAGGATGTGGCGCAGGTTCTTGCCCGAATGCGAATCGGCGCGCAGGCCCGAACGATCCATCACCGCTTCGAATTTCCTGCGCACCAGCGGGATCTCCCACGGCCGACGCGCGTACGCGCCGGAGGTGAACAGGCCGAGGAAACGCCGCTCGATGACGGGCAGGCCCTTGGCATCGAATTCGAGCACGCCGATGTAATCCATGTAACCGGGGCGGTGCACGCTGGAGCGCGCGTTGGTCTTGGTCAGGATGATGGCGTCGATCGCCCCCGATTGGGGCAGTTCGCGCGCCGCCAGCGACTTGAGCGAGCGCGGCGCGACCGAGCGCTCCTTGCCGCGCAGGATGCCCAACCCGGATCCATCGACTGCCTGCAGTACCTCTTCGCTGCCGGACTTGCCGACGCGGTATTCGCGGTAGCCGAGGAACGTGAAATGGTCGGCCGCCGCCCAGCGCAGGAATTCCTGCGCTTCGGTCACGCTGG
>JAFEFP010000268.1 GCA_018240545.1 Pseudomonadota bacterium
ACTTTCGGCGTGAATCGTGGCATCTGCGCTATGATCCAGGCCATGATTTCTTCGACACGCTTGGTCGCACCTTCTGGCCGCTCCCTGCGGCGCTGGCGGCGCGTGCCTGCCGCGGCGGTGCGATAACGTCTCTTGCGTCACGCCTTCGCCGCGCAGGCGGCGATTCGAATGGCCAGCGCCGCGCTGGCTCGACCGCAAGCAAGCCTCTTTCGGAGAAATCCATGTCCGCGAATTTCCGTAACGATGTTGCCGCGCCGGCGACCATCGACTATGCGTGCTATCCCGACGCGCATGGCCGCTTCGGCGACTATGGCGGCATTTTTGTCGCCGAAACCCTGATCGCGCCGCTGGCCGAACTCGCGGATGCGTATCTGCGCCTGCGCGCCGATCCGGCGTTCATCGCCGAACTCGACCAGGACTTGAAGCACTACGTCGGCCGGCCAAGCCCGATCTACCACGCGCAGCGCCTGTCGAACAAAGTCGGTGGCGCGCAGATCCTGCTCAAGCGCGAGGATCTCAACCACACCGGCGCGCACAAGATCAACAACACCGTCGGGCAGGCGCTGGTCGCGCGGTACATGGGCAAGACCCGCATCATCGCCGAGACCGGCGCCGGCCAGCATGGCGTGGCCAGCGCCACCGTCGCCGCGCGCCTGGGCATTCCCTGCGTCGTCTACATGGGCGCCACCGACATCGAACGCCAGAAGATCAACGTCTATCGCATGAAGCTGCTTGGCGCGAGCGTCGTGCCGGTCACGTCCGGGTCCAGGACGCTCAAGGACGCGCTCAACGAGGCGCTGCGCGACTGGGTAACGAATGTCGCCGACACGTTCTACATCATCGGCACCGTGGCCGGGCCGCATCCGTACCCGATGATGGTGCGCGATTTCAACGCCGTGGTCGGGCGCGAGGCGCGCGCGCAGATGCTCGCCGAGTACGGCCGCCTGCCGGATGTGCTGACCGCCTGCGTGGGCGGCGGCTCGAATGCGATCGGGTTGTTTCATGCGTTTCTCAACGAGGCCGACGTACGCATCGTCGGCGCCGAAGCGGCGGGCGAGGGAATCGCGACGGGGCATCACGCGGCCTCGCTCGCCGCAGGGCGTCCGGGCGTGCTGCATGGCAATCGCACTTACGTGCTGTGCGACGATGACGGCCAGATAACGGAAACGCATTCGATTTCTGCAGGCCTGGATTATCCCGGCGTGGGTCCCGAACATGCGTTCCTGAAAGATACTGGCCGCGCGAGTTACGTTGGCGTTACCGATGACGAGGCGTTGGCGGCATTCCACGAATTGGCGCTGACCGAAGGCATCCTAGCGGCG
>JAFEFP010000269.1 GCA_018240545.1 Pseudomonadota bacterium
CCGCGTCGACCTCGGCGGCCACCGCCACGAGCTTCGGATCGTCCGACAGCAGCGCCAGCATCTGGCGCGGCGCGACCATGCCGAGTTTGGTCTTGCCGCCCTCGGTATACACCGAAATCCGGCACGGCAGGGCCGTGTTCAGGCGCAGGTCGGTCGCGAGCACGCTCGCCGCATGGCGCGGGCTGCACACCTCGAACACCTTGCACTCGCCGGCAAAGTCCTGGCCCTTGCTGCGCAGCGTGTTGCCCAGATCGTGCACATGCAAGACGCCGAATTGGTGGCGCTTGACCGCGGCGTCGAGGTCATCGACGGCCCGCGCGAAGGTCTTCTTGGAATCCACGATGTAGTACATGGCTTGCTCCTGGGCGGAAGGACTTGGCTTCACTGCGGAAACGCGCTGCCGGGCGCGATGCCCGCCTTGCGCAGGAGGCGCGCGAGCGGGCAGAAGCCGGTGAACGAGGCCTGCAGCAGGTTCAGGCCCACGAACAGCGCCAGCAACAGCCACCACGGCGAAACAAAATGGGCGAGCAGCACGCTGACGATGACCGCGCTGCCGGCAAAACGCATGACCAGACGATCGATGTTCATTGCGGTTCTCCTTTGCGATGGGGATGAATCAGTGCTTGGCCGGTTTCAGGCGCTCGATGCCAAGCATCTTCATGATCGACTTCTCGTAGAACGGCTCGGTGTTGCCCGAGCGCATCTTGCCCAGGTAATACTTCTCGAAGGCGATCTTGGCCACGTGCACCCACTTGCCGATCCGGGTCCAGGTGACATTGCGCGGCGGGATCTGCGGCAGCGCGACGAAGGCGGCGCCGGTATCGCCAAAATCGGCAAGGCACAGCGCGTTCCAGGTCGCCTCGGCGGCCGCCGGCTTGCCCTCGATTTCGGCCTGGATGTTGGCGGCGATGGTGCTGACCATCGACTCGATCATGAAGCCGGTCTTGGGCGCACCGGTCGCCACGGGCGTGGCTTCCACCGGCGCGATCGCCACGCACACGCCCGCCGCGAACACGTTGCGGTACTTCGGATTGCGCTGGTTCTTGTCGATGAGGACGAAGCCGCGCGGATTGACCAGGCCCTCGAGCCCGCGCACCGCGGCCACGCCGGTGAAGGCCGGGATCACCATCGAATAGGCGAACGACAGCTTGTGCTCCTGCGCGACCTGCCCTTTCGCATCCAGTTCCTCGACCGTCATCTGGCCGTCGCTCACCGCGGTGATGCGCGCGTTCACGATCCAGCGGACATGGCGCTGGCGCATTTCGCCCTCGAGCAGGCCCTTGGAATCGCCGACGCCGCCCA
>JAFEFP010000026.1 GCA_018240545.1 Pseudomonadota bacterium
ATGTCCTTCACCGTGATCAGGCCGCGCAACTGGAACGCGTCGTTGACGACCAGCACCTTTTCGATGCGGTGCTTGTGCAGCAGGCGCAGTACTTCGTCCTCGCCCGCGCCCTCCTTCACCGTGACGAGCTTGTCCTTGCGCGTCATGATGTGGCGCACGGGATCATCGGGCTTGGTCTCGAAGCGCAGGTCGCGGCTGGTGACGATGCCGACGAGGTTTTCACCGTCGACTACCGGCACGCCGGAAATATTGTGTCCGTGCACGATCCGCATCACTTCGCCGATCGAGGTTTCCGGCCCGACCGTGATCGGATCGCGGATCACGCCGGCCTCGAACTTCTTCACGAGGCGCACTTCGGCAGCCTGCTGCTCGATCGGCATGTTCTTGTGGATGATGCCGATGCCGCCGGATTGCGCCATGGTGATGGCCAGGCGCGCCTCGGTCACCGTGTCCATCGCGGCCGAGACGACCGGAATGTTCAGGCGGATGTGGCGCGTGAGCTGGGTGGCGAGGCTGACGTCGCGCGGCAGTACGTTGGAGTACGCGGGGACGAGCGAGACGTCGTCGAAAGTGAGAGCGTCGGTAAGTATGCGCATGCCCTATTTTACAGACTTCACGCCGCGCACGCTACTCGCCGCAAATCCAGGCGTTTTTCGCGCGATCTCAACCGGCCAGAAAACCGTATGCGAACAGTGCGGGGCGCAACTTCTCGCGCAGGGCGTCATGCGCGGCTTTTACCGCTTCCAACTCGGGGCCACCGGGCTCGCGATCCTTCAGCGCGGCGCGACCGGCGCGAGATGCGAGGCGTTGGAGAGCTTGCGGTCGTATTTGAACTCGAACAGTATCTGTGGCGAATACAGATCGTGGTCGTCGGACGTGTCGTAGTCCAAGCTCAGGTGCCTGGCCCAGGCGGCTTTGACTTCTTCCTCGGTCTTGGTCTTGCGGAGGCGGTCGAGCAGTACCGCGAGCTTTTTATCCATGCGGCATCACGCCGCAGCGGCGTCGCGGCGCAAGTCGCCGGAATCGTGCAACCGCCGATACAGCGAATCGGCGCTCAGATCGAATCCGTTCGGCCACGCCAGCGCGCCGGCTTCGATGAAGCAACGCGCAAAGAACTGCGGATTGCGTAGCGGTTCAGTCATCTGCGTTCCGGCATTGACGTAGTGCGAGAAATCGTACACGCCCCACGCGCCGTCCGAAAAACGCAGCAACAACTTTGCGTCCGCTTTGGGTTCGATGGCGACGACCTTAATCATTGTCGGCTCCCGGAATTCGACTCAGGGGCTTCAATGCCTGAGCCTTGATCCAGTTCTGTTCAAGTTCCGAACGATGATCTTGACACCATTGACGGACCAGCGCCAGCGCCCGCTTGGGAAGCGAACCTTCGACGATGCCGCCATCCGCAATGGCGATCAGCGCTTCGTGACCTTGGTATTCGACATGGATGTGCGGCGGCGCGTGATCGTCGAAATACATGCGCACGACGATACCGAAGAAGGTAGAAATGATTGGCATTGCTCGCCCTGCCCCGCCGCGTTCGTCGATGACCGTGATTCTAGCGCGCCAGCCACAAGGAAAGTTCGGGCACGTAGGTAATGATCAGCACCGCCAGCAAGAGGATCGCGTAGAACGGCAGGCTCGCGCGCACGATGCGTGTGGCCGGCTGGTTGAAGCGCGCGCTGGCGATGAAGATGTTCATGCCGACCGGCGGCAGGAAGATGCCGATCTGCAGGTTGGCGAGGAAGAGGATGCCCAGATGCACCGGATCGATGCCGTAGTGGGTGGCCACCGGCAGGATCAGCGGCACCAGGATGATGATGGCGGGAAATCCTTCCAGCAACATGCCGAACACGAGCAGGAAGGCGTTGAGCAGCAAAAGGAAGGCGAACTTGCCCGAGATGCCGGCCTGCAACGCGGAGAACAATTTTTCCGGCACGTCGCCGTCGATAAGCCAGTTGGTCAGCGCCAGCGAAAACCCGAGCACGATGAGGATGGCGCCGACCAGCAGCATCGCCTCGCGGATCACGCGCGGCAGTTCGCCGAATTTGATTTCACGGCGGATCAGCGCCGTCACGACCAGCACATACAGTGCAGTCGCGGCGGCGGCTTCGGAAGCGGCCAGCTTGCCGGTATAGATGCCGACCAGGATCACGAACGGCAAGGGCAATTCCCAGGCCGCATCCTTGAGCGCCGCCCATACCTCGCGCCCGCTCGACGGTGGCGGACGCGGCAGGTCGCGCGCCTTCCACGCGCTGTAGATCGACAGCATAACGACCATGAGCAGACACGGCAGCAAGCCCGCCTTGAACAGTGCATCGATGCTCACCGGCGGCGTGGTGTGGAATTGCTGCGCGACCACGCCGTACAGGATCAGCGGCATGGAGGGCACCAGCAGAAGGCCGAGGCTGCCGGCGGCGGTGAGCAGGCCCAGCGAAAAGCGTTCCTCGTAATGCGCCTGGCGCAGCGCCGGATACAGCACCGCGCCGAGTGCGATCAGGGTGACGCCGGTGGCGCCGGTGAACGCCGTGAACAAGGTGCAGGCGCAGACCGAAACGATCGCCAAGCCGCCCGGCAGCCAGCCGAACAGCGCATTGGTCAGGCGCACCAGACGCCGCGGCGCCTGGCTTTCGGCGAGCAGATAACCGGCCAGCGTGAACAGCGGAATCGCGATCAGCGCCGGCATGTCGGCGAGGCGATAAAACTCGATCGCGACCGCCGCGCCGGGCTCGCCGGCGGCGTGGAATCCGAACAGCGCGATCGCGGCAATGATCGCGAACAGCGGCGCACCGAGCGCAGCTAATAGCACCAGTGCGCCGACGATCAGCCAGATCACGGCGTCGGCCCCATAGTGTGCATCAGCGGCGGCGTATGCGCCGGCGGCAGGAAGGCCCGCAGGACGAAGCGCAGCGCCATCAGCCCGAATGCCGTCGGCAGGATCGTCTCGGGAATCCACGCCGGCAACGATGCGAATGCGCTCGAGGGCGTGGCGCTGGCGTAGTCCACGCTCAGCATGATCCAGCAATACCACGCCAGCGCGGCGCAAATGGCCGCGGCGAAACCGAACGTGACGAGGCGTGCGATCCTCTGCGCCAGCGGCGAAAGAAAGCGTTGCAGCACATCCAGCGCGATGTGTTTTTCGTCGCGCACCGCCGCGAGCGCGCCGAGCATGCCCGTCCACAGCACGAGCTGGCGCATCAGCGGATCGGCCCACGAGATGCCGGTATGGAAGAAATCGCGCAGGACGATCTGGCTGCCGGCGAGGCCAACCAGGATCAACACCAGGATGGCGAGCAGACAGTCCTCGATGCGCCGCATCCATGCGATCGCGTAGACCAGCGCTGATGATGTCGATGGTGCGTCCGTTTTCATTGCTCGTCATTCCGGCATGGAATGCCGGAATCCAGTTTACAGGGACGTGGATTCAGATTCGGGATTGCCATCCATGGCATCTGGATCCCGGCACGCCTTGCCGGGATGACCATTCGAAATGAGCCTCACTTGCCGGCTCCGCCTCGAGCCGCTGCCAGCGCCTTGTCCAGTGCCGCCGCCATGTCCGGTGTGATTTCACCCGCGGCCTGCAACTGCTTGCGCGCGTCCACGCCGACCGCATCCCACGAGGCGGTTTCGGCCGCGTTCGGGGTGAAGATCTCCACGCCCTGCTTCTGCAGTGCCAGCCTGGCTTGCTCGTTATCGTCGCGATTGATTTTCTCCAGGCGTGCGAATGCGGCACCGAGATTGTCGTTCAGCACCTTCTGGTCGGCTGGCGTCAATGCGCCAAACACCTTGTTGTCGATCACGAGGATGCCGACGACGTAGGTGATCGGCAGGTCCACCATGTGGCGCACCTTGGTGTGCCACTGGAACGCGATCGCGCCGGCCGGCGTGTTGGCCACGGTGTCGATCAGCCCGGTCTGCAGGCTCGTGTAGACATCGGCCAGTGGCAGCGGGATCGGCGTGACCCCGCCGGCCTTGAAGCCGGCTTCGGCGACGCGATCGCCCTGCGGCACCCAGACCTTGGCGGCCTTGAGGTCTTCGCGCGTCTTGATCGGATTGACGCTCATCAGATAGGCGAAACCGCCGCCACTGATGCCGGCCACATCGAACCCGGCCTTGGCGAAACTTTGCTTGAGCAACGGGTCGAGTCGCGCGCGCACCTTGTCGACTTCGTCCTGGGTCTTGAACAGGAATGGCAGGCTGTAGACCTGCGCGTCCTTGTCGACCTGCGACAATTCGCCGCCGGTGAATGCCCCGCCCTGCAACTGGCCGATGCGGATCTTGCGCAGCACGGTCGGTTCGTCGCCCATGACGCCGCCGGGATAGAACTTGATCTCGACGCGGCCGTCGGTGTCCTTCTTGACGGCCTCGGCGCCCGCGCGCATCTCGCGCATCCATGCGGTGCCGTCGGGAGCAACGGTGGCGATCTTGATGGTGGTGGCGGCGTTGGCGCCGACGACGAAAGTTGTGGCGAACGCAAGCGCCACCAGCAAAATACTCTTTTTCATGGGTCCACAAACCTGTCCAAGCTGGTCATGTACCGTCCATGGCGACTGGATTCCGGCAATCCAGGCCGGAATGACGTAACCATCAGAAATAGTCCTTGCCGGAATCGAGCAGCACCTTGGCTTTTTCCTTCGCCAGGGTATTGATCAATGTCAGTCCCGGCGCGTGCGGATCCGCGGCGAGGACCGCGTTCAGCAGCTTGTCGTGCAGGTCCTTGTCGAACACCAGGCGCGCATAGAACTGCGCATACAGCACGCGCACCATCTGGTCCTTGCCGCCGGACAACTCCAGCGCCTTCTCGAAATACGCCTTGCCCTGCTCGGGCTTGCCGCCGAGCGAAGCGGGCCGGATCGAATTGATCACGCCCAGATACAGGTACGCGCCGCCGTTGTCGTAATGCGGATCCAGCGTCGTGCAGCGTTCCAGCGTGGCCTGCAGCTTGGGCAGGTCGGCGATCGCGTTCCAATCGCCGCTGTTGACCTGGATCTTGCCGGCCCAGGCGGCGGCAAACCCGTACACCACGGGAACATCGCCGCGGTCGATTTCTTTCAGTTGCGCAAGATAGGCGTCATAGGGTTTATCCAGCGCCTCGCACAACTCCTTTTCGCGCAAGCACAGTGCGCGGTGCGCGTAGTCGTAGGCGCGGTCGGCCAGGCGCTGCGCGCGCACCGGATCACTGACGAATCCTCCGGCATACGCGCCGTAGAGTTTCGCGCCGGCCAACAACGCGCCCGCATTTTCCGGGTCGCCCTGAATCATGCCGTCGATCAGCAGCAGGTAGGCCGGCACGCCATCGCGCACGGTCCCTGGATCGTCGTCGTTGAGGATCGCCGCGGTCAGGTTGTCCGCGAACTGGTCGGTGGCGCGGCGCATCACGCTGCCGCAGGCGCCGAGCAACACGGCAGCGAGCAGCACGGCAAGGCGCAAGCGGCGTCGAATCGGCGACATCGGCGGAATCGAAAACATGGGGCGCGAAGGATAGCCCAAGTCGCCCGTAATTCGCAGTGAAAACGCGACGCGATTGCGCCGCGATTCAGGAATCACGAAACTCCGGGAGAACCGTCGCGAGCGAAGGCAGATTGTGGTCTGCCGGAGCGCAGAAACCGGAGTTTACGTGCGAAGTAAATGAGGATTTCGAGCACCGCCAGACCGCAAGCTGCCGAGCGCAGCAGGTTATCCCGCGGTTTCGGCCGCTTCCAGCGTGTTTTCCATCAACGTCGCCACCGTCATCGGCCCCACCCCGCCGGGCACTGGCGTGATCCACGACGCGCGTTCGGCAGCGGGAGCGAATTCCACATCGCCAACCAGCGATCCATCTTCCATGCGATTGATGCCGACATCGATCACCACGGCTCCTGGCTTGATCCATTCGCCCTTGACCAATCCCGGCTTGCCGACCGCCACGATGACCAGGTCACCATCGCCCACGTGCCGCGCAAGATCCTTGCTGAACTTGTGGCAGCAGATCGTGGTGCAGCCGGCGAGCAGCAACTCGAACGCCAGCGGTCGACCGACATGATTCGACACTCCGACGACCACGGCGGTCCGCCCGCGCACCGGACGGTCGGTGTGCGCGAGAAGGGTCATCACGCCCTTGGACGTGCATGGCCGCAAGCCGCGCTGGCGCAAGGCGAGACGGCCGATGTTCTCCGGGTGGAAGCCGTCGACATCCTTGCGCGGGTCGATGCGGTTGATCAGCGCATTCGCGTCGACATGCGCCGGCAGCGGCAGCTGCACCAGGATGCCGTGGACCAGCGGATCGGCATTGAGTTGGTCGATGAGGGCGGCGAGTTCGGCCTCCGTCGTGGCCGCGGGCAGATCGTAATCGCGCGAGCGGAAACCGACGTGCTTGCAGGCGCGGCGCTTGTTGCGCACGTACACGGCCGAGGCCGCATCGTCGCCAACCAGGACCACGGCCAGTCCCGGCGCCGCCCTGCCCTGCGCCACGCGCCGGGCCACGCGCGCGCGCAGGCTGTCGAGCAGTTCGTCGGCGACGCGTTTGCCGTCGAGTATGCGGGCGGCCATCGGCAAATCCTGTGCGGGGCGGGCGCGGCATTCTACCGCGTCGCTGCGCCCCCATCGCGCAACGGCGCTAGAATGGGTGCATCGGCACCAACAGGAGCTGATCATGGGTACGCAAAGCACACTCGAACTCGAAGCGGCGGCATTCCGCCGATTGTTGCAGCATCTGAATGTTGACCGTACCGACGTGCAGAACATCGACTTGATGATCCTCGCCGGATTCTGTCGCAACTGCCTCGCCGACTGGTATCGCGAGGCTGCGTCTGAACGCGGCATCGAGATGGGCAAGGATGCGGCGCGCGAACGCGTCTACGGCGAACCCTATGCGGACTGGAAAGCCAGGCACGGCAAGGAGGCGACCCAGGAACAATTGTTCGCGCTGGCGCTGGCCGAAACCAAGCATCCCAAGCAATAATCGGATCAATGTGCCGAGCAGGCTTGTTCGATATCGGCGTAGCCACGGAATTGCGCATTCGCGCCGCAGCCGGGACAACGCGGATCCCGCGGTAGTCGCAATTCGCGGAACGTTGCGGCAAGTGCGTCGAAGCACAGCAGGCGGCCGACCAGTGGCTGGCCGATGCCGAGCAGGAGCTTGATTGCCTCGTTCGCTTGCAACAGGCCGATGATGCCGGGCAGCACGCCGAGCACGCCGGCCTCGGCGCAGTTCGGCGCATCCGCGGCCGCCGGCGGTTCCGGGAACAGGCAGCGGTAGCACGGCGAACCCTCGCGGCGCGCATCGAACACGCTGACCTGCCCGGTGAAGCGATGCACCGCGCCATAGACGAGCGGAATGCGCAAGCGCCGGCACGCAGCATCGAGCAGATAGCGCGTCGGGAAATTGTCGGCGCCGTCAATCACCACGTCGTGATCGCGGATGATCGATTCGACATTCGCCGCGCGCAGGCGCTGCGTGATCGTTTCGACGCGCACGCCGGGATTCAAGGCATTCAGGGCAACCCGTGCCGACTCGGTCTTGGGCGTGCCAACGCGTGCATCAGTGTGCAGCACCTGGCGCTGAAGGTTGGATTTCTCGACGACGTCGTCATCGATCAAGGTCAGCGTGCCGACACCCGCCGCGGCCAGATACAAGCCGACCGGTGAGCCGAGTCCGCCAGCGCCGATCAGGGCCACGCGCGATTGCAGCAGGCGTTGCTGCCCGGGGGCACCGACTTCCGGCAACAGCAAATGCCGCGAATAGCGTTCGGCTGCTTCGGCATCGAATGCGCCGCGAGCCACCGGCAAACCTTCGGCCGCCCAGCGCACGAAGCCGCCTTCCACCGAGGCGAGTTTTTCGTAACCGATTCCCTGCAGCGCCATCGCCACGTGCAGGGAACGCTGTCCGTGCGCGCAACTGAGCAGGATCGGCGCGGAATGATCCGGTGCGATCGCGTCAATGCGATCGAGGACTTCTCCCATCGGCACGCCGATGGCGCCAGCCGGCATGCCGGCCGCGCGTTCGCCGTCTTCGCGCACGTCGATCAACACGGCACCGCCTCGTTGTCGGCGCAGCGCCTCGCTCGGGTCTATGCGTTCGATCATGCACGCATTATCGCTCAGGCAGGCCAGCCCGGCAGCGGAATCGCACGTACCGATTCGCCTTGCGCGAACTGACGCGCACCTTCGGACAGCAGGATCAAGGCGTCGGCCTCGGCCACGCCACGCAGCATGCCGGAACCCTGCCGTGCATGCGGCGTAGCCCACAGGATTCCCTGCTCGTCGCACTCCAAGCGTGCGCGCAGGAATTCGGCACGCGCATGGCGTTTGTCGATTGCGCTGCGCAAACGCGCATGCAAGGTCGCGGGCGCAGCGTTCGCACCGCACATCGTATCCAGCGCGGGCCGAACAAGCACGGTCGTTATGGCGAACCCGGACACCGGATTTCCCGGCAGCGCGCACAGAATGGCGCGACCGACGCGACCGAACAGGAACGGCATGCCGGGCTTGATCCGCACTTTCCAGAAAACCACTTCGCCGATCTCGGCGACCAGGCGCGGCAGGAAATCGGCCTCGCCCGCCGAGACGCCGCCACTGGTAATCACGATGTCGGCGCCCTCCCCGGCACGTCGCAGCGCATCGCCCAGCGCCGCCGGATCGTCGCGCACGCGCTCGTGGCGGATGAGCTCGACGCCGAAACCCTCCAGCAACCCGCCGAGGCTGTAGCGGTTGCTGTCGTGGATCTGACCGAAGCCGAGCGGATCGCCCACGCTCACCAGTTCATCGCCGGTCGTCAGCAACACCGCGCGCGGGCGACGCGATACTTCCACGCCTGCGCTGCCGAACGAAGCGAGCACGCCCAATTGCGCCGGACCCAGACGGCACCCGCGCTTGAGCGCGATGTCGCCAGCACGATAGTCCTCGCCCGCCGGGCGTACATTCGTGCCGGCCGTCGTGCCGGCGGCGACGATGATCGTCTCGTCCTCGACGCGGGTGTCTTCCTTCTTCACCACGGTATCCGCACCTGGCGGAATCGGCGCGCCGGTCGTGATGCGCACGCAGCAATCGGTTTCGACGCTCGGGGCCGCATGGCCGCCGGCAAAAATCTCGCCGGTCAGGCGAAGCCGCTTTTCGCCGCATGCCGGCAGATCGGCGCCACGCAATGCGAAGCCATCCATTGCCGAATTGGCGAAGCCGGGCACGTCGCACGGCGCCCGCACATCGTGCGCGAGGATGCGCCCGCGTGCTGCCTCCAGCGCCGCCATCTCCGAGGACATGGCATGCCGTGCGGCGACTTCCAGGATGCGCGCGCGCGCTTCTTGCACGCTCACGCCGATCGGAAAAGGCGCGTCTTTCTCAACCATGCGCGTTGCGCTCCCACCGCCGGAATTCCTCCAGCATATTCAAGTTGTCGAATTCCCGCGCCCTGCCGGAAAAGTCGGCGAGTGCGCGGTGCAGATCCTGTTGCCAACGGATGACAGGCATGTCGTTTTTCAGCGCTTGCCCGGCATCGATGGCCAATGCGCGGCGGTACAGGGCAAACAGCGGCTGCACGCGGTCGCCGTCGAATACCGCGGCGAGGTCGCGACCCGCGTTCATCGCTGCCTCGTGCAAGCGCACGGCGAGATCGCGCGGTGGCTGCGGGCAATCCACCGCAACCGAGAGCAGCCACGGGCTCTTGCAGCCCCGCAGCGCGGCGGCGATCCCGGCCAGCGGGCCGCGGAATCCCGTCGCGCCGTCAGTGACTACCGGCGCGAATTGCGCGTAGCGATCCACATTGCGGTTGGCGCAAATCACGATGTCGCCGACCTGCGGGCGCAATGCCGCGATCACGTGCGCGATAAGTGGCCGGCCACCGACCTCCAGCAAGCCCTTGTCGGCGCCACCGACGCGACGGCCTTCCCCGCCAGCGAGAATCGCGGCAGTGACGAGCGTTGGATCGAATGCAGGCACGACTCAGCGTTTCTTGGCTTTGCGGATCATGCGCTGGCGCTTGCGCTTCTGGCCTTCGGTCAGTTCGTTCTTGCGCCCGGCGTAGGGATTTTCGGTTTCGCGAAATTCGATGCGGATCGGCGTGCCTTCAAGGCGGAAGCGTTTGCGGAAAAAATTTTCCAGATAGCGGCGATACGCATCGGCGACATGGCGCGTGCGGCTGCCGTGGATGACGATGGTCGGGGGGTTGGTCCCGCCCGGATGGGCGAAACGCAATTTGGGCGCGTGCCCGCGAACCATGGGCGGCTGGTAGCTCGCGTAGGCCTTTTCCAGCGCACGGGTGAGTTCGGCGGTGCCGAATTCGTGCGTCGTGGCAGCGTGCGCGCGGTCGATCGCCTTCATCAACTCGGCGATGCCGCTGCCGTGCAAGGCGGAGATCGTCACCACGCGCGCATAGCCGACGAAATCGAGTTTGCGCGACAGCGAGGCGCGACATTGTTCGCGCTCGTACGTGGAAAGCCCGTCCCATTTGTTGACCGCGATGACGAGGGCGCGATTTTCGTCGAGCACGTGGCCGATCACGGTGGCGTCCTGCTCGGAAACGCCTTCGCGCGCATCGAGCATGACCACGGCGACATTCGCCGCGGCGATGGATTGCAGGGTCTTGATCACCGAAAATTTTTCGACCGCCTCTTCGACGCGCGCGCGCCGGCGCACGCCGGCGGTGTCGATCAAGGTATAACGCTTGCCGTCGCGATCGAGATGCACGCGGATGGCATCGCGCGTGGTGCCGGCAACCTCCGAGACGACGACGCGTTCCTCGCCCAGCAATCGGTTGACGAGGGTGGATTTTCCGACATTCGGCCGGCCCACGATCGCCACGCGCACGCCATCGGCGCCGGGTTCCCGCGCCGACGCATCCGGATCGGTCGCCGGCAGGCCGGACAGGATCGCATCGACCAGCGCCGGCACACCGCGTCCGTGCGCGGCGGCCAACAGGTGCGGTGCAGGAAATCCCAGGGCGGCAAACTCCGCCCGTGCGGCATCCTCCTCCAGGCCATCGGTCTTGTTGACCGCCAGCAAGACCGGCTTGCCGCTGCGCCGCAGCGCATCGAGAATGTTGCGGTCCGCAGGCAGCAGGCCATCGCGCGCATCGACCACGAACACGACGCGATCGGCTTCGGCAACCGCCAGTTGCGCCTGGCGCGCCGTCATGCCGCCGATGCCCTCTTTCTCGCCGGTCAGGCCACCGGTGTCGACCACGACGAATTCGCGCGCACCGGACCGGCACACGCCATATTGGCGGTCGCGCGTGAGTCCGGGCAGATCGTGCACGAGTGCGTCGCGCGTGCGCGTGAGCACGTTGAAAATCGTGGATTTGCCGACGTTGGGGCGACCGACGAGGGCGACGACAGGCAGCATGTTCTACCGATTCCGCTCATGGTTCGACAAGCTCACCACGAACGGAATCGATCCGCTGTCCGTTCGTCCCGAGCTTGTCGAAGGACGAACGAGTGCATGAACTATTTCGAGACGCGGTAGGCGCCGACCACACCATCCACGTCTTCCACGTAAACCGTATCGCCCACGACCAGCGGCGCGGCCTGGATCGCGTGCTTGGACAGGCGCACGCGCGCGGCAAACTTGCCGTCACTCGCGGCGAGCCAGTGTACCCAGCCTTCCATGTCGCCCACCACGATGGCGTCGCCGATCGTCGCGGCTTCTCCGAGCCAGCGGTACTTGAGGCCATCCTGCTTCCAGTTCGACGCACCGGTGCGCAGGTCCAGGGCCCACACCTGCGAATCGGCATCGATGACAAACACCTGCGTCGCGGCGAGCGCAACGCCGGTATAGCTGGAAAGCGGATGCGTCCACAGCGGACGCCCCGAATCGGCGATCAGCGCCGCCGTCATGCCTTGATAGCCGGCGGCGTAGACCACCCCGTCGGCAAAGGCGATACCACCGTCCAGATCCTGCAAACGCGCCAATTCGGTGCGACCCTCGCCCGGCGCGAGCGTCTGCTCCCAGAGCACGTTGCCATCGGTCAGGCGCAGGGCGACAAGTCGGCCGTTGTCCTCGCCCGCATAGACGACCCCATCCACAACGACAGGCATTGCATTGCCGCGCAAGCTCAACGCCGGCACGACCGCGCGGTCGTAAACCCAGCGCCGTGAACCATCTGCCGCATTCAGTCCAAACAGGCGGCCATCGTCGGTGCGCACCACCACGATGCCATCGGCGATCGCCGGCGAAGCGATGACTTCGGAGGAAACTTGCGCCTGCCAGCGATCCGCGCCACTGCCGGCATCCAGGGCATGCACCTCGCCTTCGAGTCCACCGACCACGAGCAGATCGCCGTCTACGGCCGGGCCACCAGCCCAACGCACGGAATTCTGGCCGTGGTGAAGGATGAAGCCGCGACGCTGGCCGGCGCGCCTGCTCCACAGCGTGCGCCCGGTTGCCGCGTCCAGGGCGGCAACGTCGCCATCGATCCCGGCCACGAAAAGCTTGCCGTCCGCGTAGGCCGGGCGCACTCGCGCCCCGCTTTCACCGGCGCCGCTGGTCGGATGCGAATCCCAGAGTTTCTGCACCTCGAGCGTCGGCGTGAACGGGACGAGCGCGGTCGGCGGCTGGATGTTTTCCTTCTTGGCGCTGTTGAACCAGCCCTTGATCGTGGCGCAGCCGCTCACCGCAACCGCCAACGACAACAGGATCGCGATGCGCTTCATGAGCCTTTCTTCTCCACGCCGGCGAGGTTGTCGAGTTTCATCTGCACAAAAGCGCGATTGGCCGCATTCGCATCGAGATGGGTCAACGCCTCCGTGTAAGCGTGGCGGGCATCGGCGCTGTGGCCGAGGGCGGACAACGCATCGCCACGCAGTTCATCGCGCAGCGCGGCGTAACCGTCTTCCGGCAGCTTGTCCAGCAGGGCCAGTGCATCCTGGGCCTTGTTCTGCGCGATTTCCGAGCGGGCCAGGTTCAATCCCGCCAGCGTTTTCAGGGCGCCGATTCCGGCGTGCGCATAGGCATCCTGCAAGGCCGCGTTGGCCGCCGCCGCATCGCCCTGCGCCGCCGCATCGCTGGCCAGGCGCATGGCGGAGAGCACGGCATACGGTGTATCCGCATAGTCGCTTTGCAACTTGCCGGCGATTGCCCTTGCGCCGTCGATGTCTTTCTTGCCGAGATCGTCGCTGAACACCTGGTATTGGGTCGCGGCATCGAGGCGGTGCGCATTGCGATGACCGCGCCATTGTTGCCAGCCGAAGATCAATACCAGGCCCAAGCCGACGCCGACGACAATCGACAGCGCGTTTTCGCGCAGCCACTTCTGTACCAGTTCGCCTTGTTCATGTTCGTCGAGTACGTCGAAAGCCATCGCTGTATCCGGGGTGTCGGTGGTTGGATTTTATCCGTGCGCGGCGGCGCGGCCCGCGCGGGGGAGCGTAGGGTAGCAGGAACCGGGATTGCGCGCGTTCAACGCGCGTTACGTCGTTCAGCCACCGTGCACCGACATGGCCGAGCCCGCCTCAACCTTCAGATGCGCGACATTGGCGTGACGGTAGGCGGTCAGGTCCTGGAGCTTGCCGTCGACACGCAAGGTTGCACCGTCCGCGTTGCCGATGCGGATTTCCAGCGCCGAATCGCTGGCATACTCGCGCTCGCTGCCTGCCGGCAGCAAGCCATATTCGAGCTTCCTGCCACCGGCATCGACAACCTCCACCCAGCTTGGCTGCGTGAGCTGCAACTGGATCCTGTTCGCGGTCTGCGATGCGGCCACGCCCCTGGATTTGCTGTCAGGCGACGTGGCGGGAAATGGGGTCATCGACGCAACCAATGCCGACTCTTCCGCCCGCGACGGAGCCGTCGCCAGCGTCGGCGTCGCTTGCGCCGACAATGCAGCGAGGGGCGGGCGCGGTGACGCCGCATCGTGGCTGGACGGCACTGGGGCGAGCGTTGCGGCGGGGAAATCCAGCGGAGTGATGCGCGTCAGGTTCTGGTCGAAGCCCGCGCGGATGGCCAGCAGGACCGCAGGAACGACGATGACTCCGGTCAGGATCAGGTACAACGCCGAACCGGAGTAGCGTTCGAAAAGATAACGTGGGTGTGAAACCGTGCCATGGGTCGTCAGCGGGGGAAGTTCTGCGTGGTCGAGTACGACCCGATCGGCGAGCACGCGGGGCAAATCCAGCAATTCCAGGTACTTGCCCAGAAAGCCGCGCAGGAAGACGCCGTGGCCGATGCGATCGTACTGCTCGGCTTCGAGCGCAATGACCACCGCGACCGGCAACTTCAGTGCGCGCGCCGCTGCTTCGCGACTCAGCCCGCGTGCCTCACGCGTCGCGCGCAAGCGTTGGCCGAGCGACGCGTCGGCGGGGATCACGGCCGGCGCCGGATCACGCCCGGAAATCGGATCCGCAATCGCGGTTTCGAGTGTCGCCGTGGGCATGGAGTGACGCATTGGATCGGCCTCGGCCAAGTTCGTGTCGTTGCCGCCTGCCGGCGCATCGAAAGCAGGGGGCGTGGCGTGGTCGGCCACCGGAAGCGCGATTGTTTGTGCCGCTTCGATCCCTGTCCCGGGAACTGGCGGGAGCGGCAACTGCGCCTGTTCTTCCACCGCTCCGCCCGGCAGCGCGGAACGCTGATCCGAACGGTATTTGTTCTTGTGCTTGTGCTTGCGCTTGCTCATGGGTGGCCCCTATTGCGACCGGGGTGCGACGGCATCGAGCGACCGTGTCTGTTCCGAATCCGGAAAATCCTTGCGCAAGCGGTCGGCATAGGAACGCGCCGCATCGGCATGGCCAAGCTTCACTTCGATGTTGCGCGCCAGCAGCAGGGCGGCCGGATCCGGATGGCCAAGCGCCTCGAATCGCTGGATGAAGGCCCGGGCATGGAAGAAGTCGTCCTTGCCGTACAGAATCCTGGCCATGTAATAGAGCGCGAGGGCATTGTGGGAGTCGGCTTCGAGCGCGCGGCGGAAGTCGGTTTCGGCTTCGTCGAGCCGCGTGCCGCCGCCATGGTCGACTAGGCAGACGCCCGCGTTGGCATACAACACGGCGGGAGTCTTGTAGAACGGATCGCGCATCGCCTGCGCGTAGTACTTCTGCGCTTCGTCGTATTGTCCCCGTGCGCACAGGAACTGGCCATAATTGTTGTTCGTGTCGCCGGATTTCGGCGCGAGCTCGACCGCGCGCTTGTAGTGTTTGCCGGCTTCCTCGACGTTGCCGATGCGCTCGTACAGCACCGCAATGACGGTGTGGGCGTCGACATAGTTCTCGTCGTACTGCAGTGCCTTCTGCAGATTGTCGAGGGCGATTTCCAGCTTGCCCTGCTGCATGTATCGCTGCCCGAGTTCGACCCGGATCTGCGCTGCATCCTGGCGCTTCTCGGACTTCGTGTCGGTGACGCGCGTGCCGCCGGCGGTCGACTGACAAGCCGTCAGCACGACGCAGAACGCCACCAGGCAAATGCTGCGCACAAGTTCATGCCGCATGACGCGCTCCTTCTTCGAGACGACGGCGGAATTCGGCCTGCCGGCGCGTGCGATCCAGCACCTGCCCCTTCAACTGGCCGCAGGCGGCATCGATGTCGTCGCCCCGCGTGCGCCGCACCATGGTCAATACGCCCGCATCGAGCAGGATTTTCTGGAATTGGCGGATCACCGTCTCGTCGGAGCGCTCAAACTGCGTGCCGGCAAACGTGTTGAACGGAATCAGGTTGACCTTGCTCGGCACCTGGCGCATCAGCTTGATCAGCTGGCGCGCATGTTCGGGCTTGTCATTGACGCCCTTGAGCATGGTGTATTCAAACGTGATCGTCGTGCGCGCGCGGCGCGCGGCGAAGCGCTGGCAGGCGCCGAGCAACTCGGCAATCGGGTACTTCTTGTTGAGCGGGACGATCTGCGTGCGCAACTCATCGTTCGGCGCATGCAGGGAAACCGCGAGTGAAACGTCGGCGACTTCACCGAGCCTGTCGATCATGGGCACGAGGCCGGCGGTGGACAGCGTCACGCGCTTGTTGGCCAGTCCGAAGCCAAGGTCGTCGCGCATCACGTTCATCGCGCGCACGACGTTGTCGAAATTCAGCAGCGGCTCGCCCATGCCCATCATCACGACATTGGTAAGCTTGCGCTGCTGGTGCGGCACGTTGCCCAGGTGCTTCGCCGCGACGAAGACCTGGCCCGTGATCTCCGCCGCCGACAGGTTGCGATTGAAGCCCTGCGTGCCGGTGGAGCAGAAACGGCAGTTCAGGCCACAGCCGATCTGCGAGGACACGCACAAGGTGCCGCGGCTGGACTCGGGAATGAACACGGTTTCCACCGCGTTGCCGCCGTCCATGCCGAGCAGCCATTTGTACGTCGCGTCGGCCGCCTGCTTCTCGAACACGATCTTCGGCGCCACGATCTCGGCGGCACCTTCGAGTTTTTCGCGCAACGCCTTGCCGACGTCGGTCATTTGCGCGAAATCGGTGACGTGGCGATGGTAGATCCACTTCATCACCTGCTCGGCACGATACGGCTTCTCGCCGAGCTGCGCGAACAGGTCGCGCAACCCCCGTCGGTCGTAGTCGAGCAAATTGAACTTGGAATTACCTGGTTCCACGGCCGCTCTTTTCGAATAGTGCGGCCATGGCTGGCCGCTTCCTGATGTTCGCGATCAAGGCCGATCGCACAGATCCGTACCACTGAAAAAGTACGCAATTTCCACTTTTGCGGTTTCCGCCGCATCGGAACCGTGCACCGCGTTCGCATCGATCGATTGCGCGAAATCGGCGCGGATCGTTCCCGGCGCCGCTTTTTTCGGATCCGTCGCGCCCATCAGGTCGCGGTTCTTCGCGACTGCGTCGTTGCCCTCGAGCACCTGGATCATCACCGGGCCGGAGACCATGAAATCGACCAGCGCCTTGAAGAACGGTCGCTCCCGATGCACGGCATAAAATCCCTCGGCTTCACTGCGCGACAGATGCTTCATCTTCGCCGCGACAATGCGCAGGCCGTTGGTTTCGAAGCGCGAATAAATCTTGCCGATCACGTTTTTCG
>JAFEFP010000270.1 GCA_018240545.1 Pseudomonadota bacterium
ATTGATCAGGTCGACATACCAGCGCCCAGCCTGCAGCGGCACCTTGTCGGACGGCAGGATCAGAACGGATTCGACCGACGTGCTGCTGATCGAATGATACTGGCCGTAGCGGCTGAGCAGATCGTAGCCGACGGTCGGGTAGCTGACGCCCGCATCCTGTGTCGGGAAGGGCGACCCGTAGCGCACGAACAGGTCCACGTCACCGCCGGTGGCATTGAGACTGATCGTGAGCTGTTGGGCGCCGGTCGGGACGTCGATGTAGAAGTTGGAGAAATAGTTGCCGGAGGGCAGTGCGGGCAGCGTCACGGTGCTACCCGACTGCAAGGCCGCGTCCGCCCTGGCCGCAGACGTCGCCACCGCGAACACGGTGGCGGCGAAAATGATCGGTGCGCACTTCCGCATCATTGCTGCACCGGTGCCTTCGCCGTCGCGGTACGGTCCGGCGGCAGCGGGACTTGCGCACGCGGGTTCGGCTCCTGGTCGCACTGCAGGCGCAGCGTTCCATCGGCTTGGCGTACCAGTCGCGTCACGGTGAGTGTTGGAGCGGGCAGGCGAAGCTTCGCGGCAGGCTTGTATGCCGCGGCGATGCCGGGCCCGGCTTGCGCGGCCGGTGCCAGCGGCTGCGCGACCATGGGGCTGTCGGCCCAGGCGACGGTGGCGGCCAGCAGGCCGAGACACAAGGACGGCAGTGCGCGGATCATGACGAAATCCAAGGTTGCAGTATGCGGATGATAACGTGGAAACGTTGCTCAGACCCGCGGCAGGGCGCGCGCCGGGCCCTTGCCGGGACGGTAGGTGCGCGCCAGTGCGCGTTGCACGTACGCTTCGCCATCGGCAACCGCCGCGCGCAATTGTCGGCCGCGGGCCCAGCTGGCCGCGATGGCCGATGCCAATGTGCACCCGGTTCCGCGCGCGTGAAACGAGCGGCGTGGATGGCGAAACTCCACGACGCCACGCGCATCGGCCAGCACGTCGCAAACATCGCGCCCTCGCCCATGCCCACCCTTGATCAGCACGGCCTGCGCGCCGAGTGCGAGCAGGTCGCGTGCGGCCGCCGTCGGATCGGCGATGCGCCGGCCCAGCAGGATCTCCGCCTCGGGCAGGTTCGGGGTCAGCAGGGAAGTGAGCGGCACCAGTACCTCGCGCAGGATCTGCAAACCGGCCGGAGCCAACAGGGGCGTGCCGCCGCTCGAGGCGAGCACCGGGTCGAGTACGACAGGACACGCCGTTCCCGCGCGCAAGGCGCGCGCGACCGCACGTGCATTGGCGGCAGTACCGAGCAT
>JAFEFP010000271.1 GCA_018240545.1 Pseudomonadota bacterium
CGGAAACCAGGCCGCGCGATCGGGTCGGTATCGATTCCATCGCCAGCGATGCGCCGATACCCCACTCGCCGCCCATCGCCACGCCGAACAGCGCGCGCACGACGAGCAGGACCGCCAGCGAGGGCGCCAGCGCCGAAGCCGCCTCGAACACGGCGAACAGCGTCACATCGAGCATCAGGATCGGGCGGCGTCCAAAGCGGTCGGCGAGTTGGCCGAAAACCAACGCACCGAGCGGGCGCATCATCAAGGTCAGGGTCGTGGCGAAAAACACCTCGGTCAGGCTGGCGCCGAATTCGCGCGCGATCTCGGGAATCACGAACACGAGCAGGAAGTAGTCGAACGCATCCAGCGTCCAGCCGAGAAAACTCGCGGCCACGACATGGCGCTGTTCCGTGTTCAACTCGCGCAACGCGGCCAGAAACCGCATCCTGTTTCCTCCCGGGCGTCAGCCTGCGAGGCTAGGCGTTGGCGCGGCGCCCGTCAAATGCGCGTGCATTTTCTGCCCGGCACGGGTATACTGCGCGTCGTTTCACGCGTCCGCTCCGTTTTTCCCATTCGCCGGCCCATTCGTGGCACGGCAGTACCACTCGGTTTTGACGCCCATCCGGTCGCAGCCAATGCGCATCGGTATTCTTCCTGCAGCGCGGTTTATCGGGAACGCTCCGGGCTTTTTGTTTTATTTGGAGCTTCCAACATGAGTTTTGACACCCTCGGGCTTGCGCCCGCGTTGCTGCGTGCGCTCGCCGAACTAGGCTATGCAGAACCCACCCCGATCCAGGCCGCCGCGATTCCGGCCGCGCTGTCCGGCCGCGACCTGCTCGCCGGCGCCCAGACCGGCACCGGCAAGACCGCCGCGTTCGCGTTGCCATTGTTGCAGCGCCTGTTCGTCGAGAATCCGGCGCCCGCATCGGCCAAACGCCGTCCGCGCGCGCTCGTGCTCGCGCCCACGCGTGAGCTTGCCGCGCAGGTGCACGAAAGCCTGCGCGACTACGCCAAGCACTTGCGCATTTTCAGCACCACGATCTTCGGCGGCGTCAGCATGGGCCCACAGATGGACGCGCTGCGTCGCGGCGTCGACGTGCTCGTCGCCACGCCCGGCCGCCTGATCGACCACATGGAACGGCGCACGGTGGATTTGTCCGGCATCGAGATCCTCGTTCTCGACGAGGCCGACCGCATGCTCGACATGGGTTTTCTGCCCGCGATCCGGCGCATCCTCGGCACGCTGCCGAAGAACCGCCAGACCCTGCTGTTCTCGGCCACCTTCGCCGA
>JAFEFP010000272.1 GCA_018240545.1 Pseudomonadota bacterium
CGCGTGCGGTATACGCCTGTCAGTTCCCATCCCGGACTGGGCTGGAGCGGGCTGGATCTATTCGCCGGCGGGGCAAGCACCATCACGATCCAGAACAGCACGATCGTGCACAACAGCGGTACTGTGGGCAACGGGGCGCTGTATTTGAGGTCTTACTACACGATGCTCGACAATTCGACCGTGGCCTACAACTCGAGTCCGACGGGTGTTTCGGCCGTTGCCGTCCTTCCGGGCAACGCCGGTTCCACGTTCGACATGCACAGCACGCTGATCGCCAGCAACAGCGCGGGCAGCGGTCGCAACGACCTGTTCGTCAATGCCGGCTCGCCGTTCACCGGAACGAGCAGCAACAATTTCGTGCGCGATCCGGGCAGTGGCGTGCCGGCGGGCACCATCGTCGGGCAATGCCCGCGATTGCATCAGGTCTATTCTGACGGCTTCGGATGGGCCTTCTTCATGCAGCGTCCCAGCTCGAAATCGCCCGCGATCGATGCGGGCAGCAATCCGAACGGCCATACGTACGATCAAAGCCACGCCAGACCCAGGGTTTCGGGTCCGGCGGCCGATATCGGCGCCTACGAGGTGGATCAGACCGACATTGTCTTCAACAACGATTTCGAAGGCTGTCCGTAGTCCCGCGGGGGCTATTGCACGGCGCCGGTATTGCGCGACAATGCCGGCGCCCATGACCCCCACGACAGAGGAAAAAACCGGGAGCACCCCGCCGGCCGACGGTGGGGCGCCGTACGCGTCCTACCAGAACCCGACACCAGCCGATGCGCCGACGCTCGAGCAGGTGCTGGGCAGCGTGCACACGTCCAATTTCCCGGACTTGCTGCGCGAGCTCGGCGGCTGCCTGATCCTGTCCACGTACCAGGCCGGCAAGCTCGTCATCCTGCGGCCGGACGGCAACACGATCAACACGCACTTTCGCCAATTCAACCGGCCGATGGGCATGGCGGCGGATCGCCAGCGCCTGATGCTCGGGGCGATGCTCGAGATCGTCGAGTTCCGCAACATGCCCGATGTCGCCAGGCGCCTGCAGGATCCGCCGCGCCACGATGCGGTGTACATGATGCGGCGCGTGCACCTGACCGGGCACATCGACATCCACGAGATGGCCTGGGACGCCGACGGCGCGATCTGGTTCGTCAATACCCTGTTTTCGTGCCTGTGCACGCTGGACACCAAGTCCAGCTTCGTGCCGCGCTGGCGGCCCAAGTTCGTCAGCCACTATTCGCCCGAGGACCGCTGCCACCTGAACG
>JAFEFP010000273.1 GCA_018240545.1 Pseudomonadota bacterium
CCGCCGGATAGATCAGTGATTCGAACATCGCGCACATCACCACGTACACGAGCACCAATGCGATCAGGGTGTTGAACAGCATCTGCTGTCCGGCCTCGTTGGCGAAATCGAAATTCTGCCCGTAACTCCAGCGGTAGCCCGGTGGAAACTGCATCGCGTTCAGGGCGGCTTCGAGTCTGGGCTTGACCTCGTCCAGCGTCGCCCCCGGCGCGAGATTGGCCTGGATGGCGAGCGAGGTCTGGCGGTTTTCGCGTTCGATCGCCGACGGCGCCGCACGGTTGTTCAGATCGACCATCGACAGCAGTGGCACCAGGTTGCCGTCGGCGGCGCGCAACTTGTAGTCGGCCAGGTCCGCCAGACTGCGCGTATCGTCGCCACCGAAGCGCAACCAGACCGGGATTTGCCGGCCATTGTCGTGGTATTCCTTGAGCGGCAGGCCGCGCAGGGCGATGGCAACATACTGCGCGATCTCGTTCGCCGAAAATCCGTAGGTGCGCGCGCGCACGCGGTCCACATGCACCGCGAGTTCGCGATCGCCGCCGTTCTGTGCCGTGCGCACGTCGCGCAGCCCGGGCACGTGCTGAAGGGTCTGGATGGCCGCAGCCGACAACTCGCGCAGAGTGGTGCTGGAATCGCCATTCAGGAACACTTGCACGTTCGTGTTTGGATTCTGTGACTGGAAATCGAAGCCGATGCTGCCGATCGGTACTTTCGGCGCGCCGTCGCGGATCTTCTCCATGATCTGCTGCGAATGACCGCGCCCGGCATCGTCGTCGGTGAGCAGGACGTTCGTCATCGCGTCGCCCTGCTCGTTGAAGTAGCTGTAGATGTTCTTGATGTGCAGTTCCTTGCGATGCGCGTCGAGCCAATGCTCGACGGTGACGATGGATTTGTCCAACTCCTCCAGCCGATAGGCACCGTTGAGCTGGTATTGCAGGTGCAGTTCGCCGGCCTGTCCCGGCGGGAACATGTCGGTCTTGGCGCGGGTCATCGGCACGAAGCTGGCGACGAACAGGGCGACCAGCGCCCACACCGTCGCCTTGCGGTGCGCCAGGGTCCAGGCAACGGCGGATGCGTACCTGCCTTGCAGGCGCGCAATCAGGGTGTCGCGACCGATGAAATGCGGCGGTGGCAATTTCGCCGACAGCATCGGCACGAGGCTAACCGCGACCAGCCACGAGGCCAGATGCGCGATCGACATCGCGATCGCGACCTGGGTCAGGAAAATGCTGATCTGGTTCTTCGCGCCGAAGATGT
>JAFEFP010000274.1 GCA_018240545.1 Pseudomonadota bacterium
ACGACCGCACCGACCGAGTCGCGCTCCAGGTTCAGCGCCAGCGCCGTGCCGTTGTTCGGCAGTTCGATCATTTCGCCCGACATCACGTCGGCCAGGCCGTGGATGCGCACGATGCCATCGGACACCGAGACGATGGTGCCTTCGTTGCGTGCCTCGGCGGCGAGCTTGACCTTCTCGATGCGGGTGCGGATCAGTTCGCTGATTTCGGACGGATTCAGAGTCGTTGCCATGTTGGTCCTCGTGCGCCCGCGAGGGCGTCCTTCGATTCAAGATGTAAGGTGTTAGGAATGCGCGCGTACCTCGCACGCAGTCCTAAAACCTCACTGCTTCAAGCTCGTCATTCCGGCAGGGACTGCCGGAATCCAGAAGCCACGGACGGCGTCCCTGCAGTCTGGAGGCCCCTCAACCCGCTATCGCGTGTTTCGACCATGCCGGAATGACGTATTACTGAGTCAGCGCATTTTCCAAACGTTCCAGGCGTCCGCGCACGGAGCCGTCGATCACCACGTCGCCGGCATCGATCACCGCGCCGCCAATGACAGTCGGATCGATGTGCTGCTCGAGTTCGATCTCGCGCGCGAAGCGCTTTTTGAGCGCGACCTTGATCGCTTCGGCCTGGTTGGCTGCAATCTCGCTCGCGCTGCGCAGGGTCACGCGGATCGTGCATTCGGACTCGCGCTTGAGTTCCTCGAACAGCGCCGTGATCTCGGCGAGCAGGTTCACGCGCCGGTTCTCGACGAGCAGGCCCAGGAACGCCGCGAACGGCGTCTCCGCGGCTTCGCCCGGCGGCAGCAGCAGGCCGACCAGCTCGGCGTGGGACAGGCGCGGATCGCCCGCGACCGCGCTCACGCGCGCGTCGGCCATGACCTGCGCGGCGAAGCGCAGGTTGCCCGACCACGCGGCCAGCGCGTTGTGTGCGCGCGCCGTTTCGAAGGCGGCGCGTGCATACGGACGGGCGAGGGTCAGCGGTTCGGACATGGCGTCAGATCTCGGTCACGAGCTGATCGAGCAGGGCCCTGTGCGCCGCCGGATCGATCTCGCGCTGCACGATCCTGGACGCGCCCTGCACGGCCAGCGCGGCGACCTGGCCGCGCAGCGCTTCACGCGCCTTGCCGACCATGCCGTCGATGTCGGCCTGGGCCGTGGCTTTCACGCGCGCGGCTTCGAGCAGCGCGTCGGTCTTGGCCTTGTCCACGATCTGGTTCGCCTGCGCATGCGCCTTGTCGACGATTTC
>JAFEFP010000275.1 GCA_018240545.1 Pseudomonadota bacterium
CTCGGCGGCGCTGGGCTCGACGACATCGATCTTCTGGAAGCGCCGCGCCAGCGCGCGATCCTTCTCGAACACGCCGCGGAATTCCTGGAACGTGGTCGAACCGATGCAGCGGATCTCGCCGGAAGCAAGCATCGGCTTGATCAGGTTGGACGCGTCCATCGTGCCGCCCGACGCGGAACCCGCGCCGATGATGGTGTGGATCTCGTCGATGAACAGCACCGCATGCGGCAGTTTCTTCAACTCCGCGATCACGCCCTTCAGGCGTTTTTCGAAGTCGCCGCGGTACTTCGTCCCGGCAACCAGCGCGCCCATGTCCAGCGCGTAGATCACGCAAGGCTTCAGCACTTCGGGCACGTCGCCCTCGACAATGCGCTTGGCCAGACCTTCGGCCAACGCGGTCTTGCCCACCCCGGCCTCGCCCACGAACAAGGGATTGTTCTTGCGCCGCCGGCACAGTACCTGGATCGTGCGCTCGATTTCCTCGGCGCGGCCGATCAGCGGATCGATCTTGCCCTGCCGGGCCAGTTCGTTGAGGTTGGATGCAAAATCGGTCAGCGGATTGCCGCGTGGTTCCTCGCCGCCTTCGCCTTCCTTGCCCGCCTCGCCGCTGGCCTGCGACGGGTTTTCCTGGCCGATCTTGGCGATGCCATGCGAAATGTAGTTGACCACGTCCAGCCGCGAGACTTCCTGCTGGTTGAGGAAGTACACCGCGTGCGAATCCTTCTCGCCGAAGATCGCCACGAGTACGTTCGCACCGGTGACTTCCTTGCGGCCCGAGGATTGCACGTGGTAGACGGCACGCTGCAGCACGCGCTGGAAGCCCAGGGTCGGCTGCGTGTCGCGTTCGTCGTTGGCCGGCAGCACCGGCACGGTTTCGACGATGATGTTCTTCAGATCCTTGCCCAGCCTGGCGCTGTCCGCGCCACAGGCGCGCAGCACGGCGGATGCCGACGGATTCTCCAACAGCGCCAGCAACAGGTGTTCCACGGTCATGAACTCGTGACGCTGCTCGCGCGCGTCCTTGTAGCACTGGCCGATGGTGAGCTCGAGGTCTTTGGAGAACATGAGGGACTCGGAAAGAGGCTATGGCCTAGATAGGGTCTTTTACGCCTTTTCCAACGTGCACAACATGGGGTGCTGGTGCGAACGCGAAAACTCGTTGACCTGGGTGACCTTGGTTTCGGCGACTTCGCGCGTGAACACCCCGCACACGCCCTTGCCG
>JAFEFP010000276.1 GCA_018240545.1 Pseudomonadota bacterium
GAACCGCTCGAGCCTGGTCCCGTTCCTGCGTTACGAGGAATTCAACACCGGTGCATCTTATGCGTCGCAGCCGCAGGGTCTGGGCACGGTGGCGCTGCCGACCCAGCGCGTGTGGACCGCAGGCGTGAACTACTACTTGAACCCGAACGTGGTATTCAAGATCGACTATCAGGATTTCCGCTACGATGACGTGCTGCTGAGCTACGGCAATCGTTTCGACCTGGGCATCGGATACCAATTCTGACCATGCAGGTGCGCTGGCTGCTACCGGTGGGTGCGGGCATGGCGACGGTGGCGCAGGTCGCGCATGCCGTGCAGTACATGACGGTGGAGCAGGCGCAGCGCGCCGCGTTCGCGCAAGCGACGCAATTCGTTCCGGTGGCGGTGGACATCGACACGGCGGTCCTGGCCGCGCCCGTGGGCTGGAAGCCGCTGATCTGGCGCGTGCGCAACGGAGATGCGGCCGCCGGCTGGTTTTTCGAAGACGCGGTGATCGGCAAGAGCGAGCTGATCACGTATTCGCTGGCGCTGGATGCCTCCGGCAAGATCGTCGCGCTCGAGGTGCTCGATTACCGCGAGTCGCACGGCGGCGAGGTGCGGCTCGCGGCGTGGCGAAAACAGTTCATGGGCAAGACAATGGCCGACCCGGTCGCGCTGGATCGCGACATCCGCAACATCTCCGGCGCGACACTGTCGTGCCGGCACCTGACCGAAGGCGTGCACCGGCTGCTGCAACTCTACGCCCAGGTGCTGGTGGCCAAGCCGTGAATGCCATTCGCCGCGCGCGGCCCTGGCTGGGCACCCTGGTCGACATCCGTGTCGATGGCATGGAGTCGGCGTGCGCGCTGCGCGCCATCGATGCGGCGTTCGCCGAAGTCGCGACGGTACATCGCCTGATGAGTTTTCACGGCGACGACAGTGACCTCGCACGCCTGCGTCAGGCACCCGCGTGCGCGGCCGTGCGCGTGAACGCGCGCACGCACGAGGTGCTCGAATGCGCGCTGCGCATCGCCGCCGCATCGACCGGCATTTTCGATCCGACGGTCGCGGCGGCGCAGGTCGCGCGCGGTGCGTTGCCGGTTCCGCGTTCGGCATTCGTGCCGGACGCCGATGCCAGCTGGCGCGACATCGAACTGCTCGGCGGCGAACGCGTGCGCTTGCGCCGGCCGCTGTGGATCGACCTCGGCGGTATCGCGAAAGGTTACGCGGTGGATCGCGC
>JAFEFP010000277.1 GCA_018240545.1 Pseudomonadota bacterium
AAGCTCGCGCACATGACGGTCGGCTACTACGACAGCCTGCCGCGGCAACTGGTCACACCACAGACGCAGATCAACCGCGCGATGGCACTGGTGCGAGAAGGCACAGCCCTGAATGCCGTCGGCAACATCGACGTCGGCTCCCAAAACCTCGTCGACGCGCAGGCGGTGTTCGAGAAACTTCACGCCGCCGGAGATCACGGCGAGGCCGTGGTCTACGGGCTGGCGCTGGCGCTGCATGAGCAAGGCAAGGGCGTGATCGGCGGCGCCCGGGGGCGCGGCACGGCGGTGCAGCTGCAGCAGGCGGCTGACTTGCTGCGGCCACTGGTGTACGGCGCCAATCCGTCGCGCCGCGTCGGGCTGTTGTATGCGGACGATCTGAATTATCTCAGCCACACCCAGCCGGGCACGAAGGGCGTGGACACCTGTGAAGAGGCGCGCAAGGTACTCGCCGGCATCGGTGCACTCGATCTGTCGGATCTGAACGCGACCTCGTCCTATGCCGACACGGCCGATTCCGAGGCCCGCTCCCTGCTGGCACTTGGCCGCGTCGACGAGGCGCAAAAGCTTGAGCAGCAAGTGTACGACCTCGCCGAAAAAGTGCTGGCCCAGCGCCCGAACGATCTGCATTCGCTCCTGAACCGCGAGCTTGCCGCGGGTCTGTTGAGCCAGCTGGCCTCACGCCGCCACGACGACGCGACCGCCATCGACTATGCTCGGCGCGCGACCCAGGCGGGTGCGGACTGGGTGCGTTTCGATCCATCGAACATGGAGGCCTGGTGGAACTGGACAGCGGTCCTGCGCGGTACTGCGGATCAGCAATTCAATCGCGGCGAAGTCGCCGCCGCCATCGCCACCATGCATTCGCTGTTTGCTCTCGAGCAGGACAAACGCCTGCCTTCCAGCCTCGGCCCGCAGATCTGGTATCAATGGCTCGGACTTGCCCACATGCAGGCCGATGCCGGTGACGCCGCGGGGGCCGCGCAGTCGATGAAGTCGTTCGCGCGCGACACGGCGCAATTCACCGCGCAGCTCGCCGCGGAGGATCCCAAACGCGAGTTGCTCGCCATGGCGGACAAGCCCATCGTGGGCGCCAATCTGCAATTGCTTGAAGGCGAGCCCAAAGTCGCGCTGGCATCCGCCACCGCCGTGGTTGCACACGTCGAACCGATCAAGGTTCCCGCGGACAATACG
>JAFEFP010000278.1 GCA_018240545.1 Pseudomonadota bacterium
AGGACAGGGTCAGTTCCTCGGCGCGGCGCGACACCAGCGAGGTGTCGTCGAGGAAGATGAGCACGTTCTCGTCGTCGGCGGACGACAGGCGCGTGAAGCGCGGGATCACCTCGGGCGCGCCGTCGGCCAGGGCCACGCCGGTGGAGTCGATCTTGCCGGTGGTGCGCCAGTGGTACAGGCGCCGCGACAGCTCCGGCGCGACGCTGCCGAGGTCGCGCTGCCCGGACTTGGGGTTGCCGATCAACGACCACGCCGACTCGTTCCAGCGATGCACGCGGTTGGCGTCGTCCACCACCAGGACGCCGGTCTTCATGCGCCGGATGATGAGCTCGTTGATCTGGGCGAGATTGGCGAGGTCGATGCCGCGCTGTTCGGCCAGTTCCTCGGTTTCGCGGATCTGGCGGCGCAGGACCACAGCGAGGGCGGCGATCGCGAAATAGGCCATGCCGTACAGGCCGTATTCGATCAGGTTGCGGTCGCTGGCGTCGAAGGTCCGGCTGATGACGCCCTGCCCGATCACGCACAAGGTGGCCATCGAGGCGAAGAATCCGGCCTGGCGCGGCGGCAGCAGCAATCCGCCGGCGCCAATGTTGACCACCAGCAGCATGGCGATCGCGGTCGGCGGATTGGCCAGTGCGTACAAGGCGATGGTGCTGGCGGCGATGTCCAGGCTCAGCATTGCCGCGACCTTGAAGCGCAATTCGTGGCGCCAGTGTTCGGTGCGCAACAGCGCATAGCCGGACAGCAGCAGGTAGCCGATGCCGTCCAGGCGCCCGAGCAGGGGATGGTCGAGCCGTACCCAGTTGGTCAGCAACGGGCTGAACACCAGGCCGGTGATGACCGCGGCCTGCAGCACGCGGAACAGGTTGAAGAAATACAGTTCGCGGCGGTCGATGTCGCGCAGCGCGGATTCGGTGCGGGGGCGGGCGAGGGTCGCGGTGTTCACGGGCTTGCTGCGGTTTTGCCCGAGTATAGCAACGCCGAACATCGCCGCGCGGCTTTTTTTTGCCGGTGCGATTGGCGACAATGCGAAGCTCACCTGCCGCCATCGCCACGCTGGATGCGGCGCGCTTCCGAGGACCGAAATGAACTTCCACGAATACCAGGCCAAGCAGTTGTTCGCCGACTACGGCATCCCGGTGCCGCCCGGCAAGATCGCCACCACGCCCGACGAGGCCGCCG
>JAFEFP010000279.1 GCA_018240545.1 Pseudomonadota bacterium
CGCAATGCCGCACCGGCGAACTCGACGCCAGCTCGGGCCTGTGCCAGGCGGCCGTCGGCCAGGTTTTCCGCAACGCGGCGGGCGACATCACCTCGGTGCTCGTGCTGCCGATCAATGCCGCCACGCATCGCACCTCGGGCACGGATTTCAAGATCCACTACCTGTGGCGCACCGATCGCCTCGGCAGCTTCGACTTCAACCTCGGCGGCACCTATGTCGTCACCAACCGCATCCAGAACTATCCGGGCGACCCGTTCGTCAGCGAAATCACCGACTACTACGACTACGTGATTCCGCGCAGCAAGGCCAATGGTTCGGTGACGTGGAACTACGGCGACTTCACCGCCACGCTGTACGGCGCGCGCCTCGGCGGCATCCCCAACTACGACGGCGACCAGCGCATGGGCCCGACGATGCTGTACAACGCCTCGTTCGGCTATCGCTGGAGCAAGGACCTCAACCTCAACCTGACGATCGACAACCTGTTCGACGCCAAACCCGGCCGCGACGCCACCTGGACGAGCTATCCGTACTACGCGCGGCGCTGGTTCAATCCGCTCGGACGCGCCTATTTCGTCGAGCTCAGCTACCGCTTCGGCGGCGGTGGGCACTGATCGCCCCATCCGCGGCGCGGCGGCACGCACGGCTGCCTTCGCGCCGCCGGATTCATCCCTCCATCGCGAACAAGCGATATAATGATGCCTGGGTCGCGTTCATGCCCGTCGCCGCCAGCGGCGGGGCATGACGCGACCTGACATCTTCTGTCGAGGGGCGCTGCAGCGGAGTCGATCCGCGACGCTCGGCCGGAATGAAATACGCAAGGGCGCCCTCCAACCCAATGGAGAACCCATCGATGAATGCCGTCCTGAAAACCGCGGCCGACTTCAAGGTCGCCGACATGTCCCTGGCCGACTGGGGTCGCAAGGAAATCGACATCGCCGAGCACGAGATGCCGGGCCTGATGTCCATCCGCAAGAAGTACGCCACCGCCAAGCCGCTCAAGGGCGTGCGCGTGACCGGCTCGCTGCACATGACGATCCAGACCGCCGTGCTGATCGAAACGCTCAAGGATCTGGGCGCCGACGTGCGCTGGGCCTCGTGCAACATCTTCTCCACGCAGGACCACGCCGCCGCCGCGATCGCGGCATCCGGCACGCCGGTGTTCGCGTGG
>JAFEFP010000027.1 GCA_018240545.1 Pseudomonadota bacterium
TTCTCGGCCTCGACGAGCACCTCGTCGATCGGGCGCGAGACCAGGTTGCCGCGCATCGAGGGAATGATGCAGAAGGTGCACTGGTGGTTGCAGCCTTCGGAAATCTTCAGGTACGCGTAGTGCTTCGGCGTCAGCTTGATCCCCTGCGCTGGCACCAGATCCAGATGCGGATCGTGCTTGCGCGGCACCTGCTGGTGTACCGCCGTCATCACGCTGGCGTAATCCTGCGGGCCGGTGATGGCGAGCACGTCCGGATGCGCCGCGCGGATGACGTCGGCGCGCTTGCCCAGGCAGCCGGTGACGATGACCTTGCCGTTTTCCGCCAGCGCCTCGCCGATCGCGTCCAGCGACTCGGTCACTGCCGCATCGATGAAACCGCAGGTATTGACGACGATCACGTCCGCCGCACCATAGCGCGGCACGATTTCATAGCCTTCGACGCGCAACTGGGTAAGGATGCGCTCGGAATCGACCAGGGCCTTGGGACAGCCGAGACTGACGAACCCGACTTTGGGTGAGGCCTTGGACATGCGCGAACCGTTTTGCTCCGGAATGGCCGCGTAGTTTACACTTGACCGACCGGTGGTTCGCTGGGGAACCGCCGCTGGGGAGTGCAAGGCGCGCCCGATGAATGCGAACGCAACCTTGCGCCATGTGCGCAGGCTGGCCTGTGTCGCCATCCTGCTGTCGGCCGGCACCGCCGTGCGTGCAGCACCCCCTGCGGAAACATACCCGCGCGCCCAAATGGCCGCCAATCTGCAACGTTTGGCGGCGCTGATAGACCACCAGATCTCGCCGTTGAAAGTGATGGTGCCGGCGCTGATTGGCGTGCACGGCGCGATCACGTTCCAGCGCCTGTTCGGCGAGTTCTTTTTCGCCCTGGATGCCTATCCCCTGGCAGAAGCCTACCTGCACCGGGCCCAGGATCTTGCGAGCGCATCCGGCGACGCGGGCGATGCCGCACGGGCGGCCATCAGTCGCGGCCGGATCGCGCTCATCACCGGACATTACGACCGCGCAGAAGCAATGTCGAACGACCTCAGTCGGTTTGCCGCAGGCGCAAACCTGCCGTGGGCGCAGGCCAAGGCCGAGGAATATTTCGGCGTCGTGGCCCGTCGCCGCGGCCTGATCGAGCAGGCGCTGGTCCACGCCGAACGGGCGCTTGCCATGCAGCGGCAGCTCAACCAGCAAGACGAAGTCGCCTGGGCGCTGTCCAACCTCGGCACGCTGGCACGCGATCGCGGCGACTACGCCACCGCGCTGGATCTGCACCGGCAGTCGCTGGAGATTCGCCAGCGCACCGACGACCAGCTCGAGCTGACCCTGCGCAACCTGGCCCTGATCTATCGCGACCTCGGCGACGATACCGCGGCACGAGGTTATTTTGCCAACGCGCTCGAGGTCGCGCTCCGGCACGGTGACAGCGCAAACTATGCCGCGACCCTGGGTACCTGGGCGGGTTTCCTCGTCGATGCCGGCGAATTCACGCCAGCACTTGGCGCCGCGCAGGAATCCCTGGCGGTAAGCCGCGCGATCGGCGACCGGCCATCGGTCGGCTTCGATCTGCTCAACAGCGGGCGCGCCCTGCTTGGCCTGGGTCGCCTCGACGAAGCCGACAAACAGCTGAATGACGCGCTGGCCGTCGGGCGCGAGCTCAACCAGCACGAGATCCTCGCGCACAGCCAGGTTGCCCTGGCCGAAGTCGCGCTCAAGCGCAACGACGCGGTGCAAGCCAGCCGCTTGCTGGACGCCGCCTTCTCCGATCCGCAGGCCGCACGCTACAAGCCGTTGATGTCGGAAGTCAACGAGCTGCGCGAAAAGATCGCCACGACCACGGGCAATACCGCGCAAGCGCTGCAATTCGCCCATGCCGCCGCCGCATTGCGCGAGGAATTGCTCGGCACGCGCGCCAGCCGGCGCCTCACTGCGCTGGAGAGCCAGTACGCCCGCACCGCCGCCGACCAGCAACTGGCGCTGGCCACCAAGGAAAACCAGTTGCAGGCCGCGCGCCTGACCCAGCAGCAATTGCAGCGCAAGTTCGGCGCCGTCCTGCTGGCAGCGGTCACCGTGCTCGCGCTGCTGCTGGCGTGGCGCTTCCTCGGCGTACGCCGTCTCAATCACGCACTCGCCGCGCGCAACACCGAGGTGGAAACCCAGCGCGCCGCACTGAGCCAGGCCAACGACCGCCTGCAACAGCAAGCCGACGAGTTGTACCAGGCCGCGATCAGCGACCCGCTCACCGGCGTTTCCAATCGCGGGCACTTGATGCGGCAGCTCGACGCGCGCATCACCGACTGCCGGCGCAACGGCAGCGAGCTGGCGGTGCTGCTCATCGACTTCGACCACTTCAAGCGCATCAACGATGCGCACGGGCACCTGTTCGGCGACCGCGTCCTCGTCGCCGGCGTGCAGACCCTGCGCCAGTGGCTCGAACCCGGCGACTTGCTCGGGCGATACGGCGGCGAGGAATTCATCGCCGTAATGAGCGGATCCAATGCGGCGAACGCAGCGCAAGTGGCCGAGCGCCTGCGCGTGCGGGTGGCCGAGACCATGACCGGCTTCATGCCCGGCACAAACGGAACCGTCACTGTGAGCATCGGCATCGCCCTGCTCTCGCGCTTGCCGGCACCGGTGCGGCTCGAATCCCTGATCGAGGCCGCCGACAAGGCGGTGTACGCCGCCAAGGCGGCGGGCCGCAACCGCATTGTCGTGCATGGCGCCTGATCGCAGGGGCCATCCCGGCGTTTGGCCCGGGAGCGTCGCGTCTGAATCCCCGGCGAACGCCGACCTGGGCGGCGGCGGACAATTTTGCTCCTGCGCGGACGCGTAGTTTACACTTGGCCCGCTTGCGGTTTCGCCGGGAAACCGTGGTCGGAGCATACAGGGCTGATCCGATGAAGTCTGGCGTGACACGGACCCGCGCGCGTTGGCTGGCGTTCGCGGCCTGTTTGCTGCCCGTCGTCGCTCAGGCGAACGACTCGGCCGAATCAGCATCGTACCCGCGCGCCACGGCGGTCGCGACGATGCAGGCGATCGCGGCGCGCATCGAACACACCTATGCGGTATTTGCGCCCGCCTTCGTCGGCGCGCTGCCGCCGCTGGCACGTGCCGGATTCGAGCGCAAGATGGCGCTGCTGCAATCGGTGTTCAATGCGCAGAAGCTCGCCGATACGCATGCCGCTCGCGCGCAAGCATGGCTGATGCGCGCCGGAGCGGTCCACGAAGCCGGTGAAGTGATCACCCTGCGCGCAGAGAACGCGTTGGTCAACGGCGACTACACGCTGGTCCAGCAACTCGCCGATCAACTGCAGGAGTTCGCGACATCCAGCGGCAGCGAACGCCTGGCCATGTACGCGGTACTGTATCGTGGCCAACTGGATCGTCATCACGGCGACCTCGATGCCGCGACCCAACGCGAGCAAAGCGCGCTCGACATGGCTCGTGCGCTGCACGACGATGCCGTCACTGCACGCGCGCTGACGTATCTGGGCAACATCCATCGCGACCGCGGCGAATACGCGCAGGCCCTCGACCTGCAACTGCAGGCGATTGCCATCGATGAGCGCCTTGGGCGGCGCGTGGCGATCACCTATCGCAATCTCGCGCAACTGTATCGCGACCTGGACGATCCCGAATCCGCCCAGGCTTATTTCGAAAAGGCCATCGCCGCGGCCACCCGCAACGGCAATCCGAGTCGCTACGCGGAGGTGTACGGCAGCTATGCCGGATTCCTGAACGACACGCTTGACCATGCCCGGGCGCTGAGTCTGGCGCGCGAGGCGCTCGCGCTGGACGAAGTGCTGGGCGACACGCCCGGAACCGCGTTCGAGCAGCTGGAAATCGGGCGCGCGCTGTTGGGTCTGAACCGCACGACCGAAGCCGTCGCCCCCCTGCAGATCGCGCTCGGCATGGGCCGCGCGCTGGGCCAGCAAGAGATCATCGCGCGCAGCCTGTTGGCACTGGCCAAGGCCGCACTGGATCTGGGCGATCGCGCCGCGGCGCGGGCAAGATTGCAGGAAGCCATACAAAAGCTCGATTCCAACCGCTTCAAGCCGCGGCTGGTACAAGCCTACGACCTCGGTGAGCAATTGGCCGTGGTGGACGGCGATAGCGCGTTGGCATTGCGCTACGCCAGCAAGCGCGGGGCCTTGCGCGAGGAATTGATCGGTGCCGCCGCCAGCCGCCGCCTTGCGGCAATGGAGACGCGCCACGCACGCGCCGAGGCCGAGCAACAACTGGTGCTGGCCAGGAAGGAAAACCAGTTGCAGGCCGCCCGTCTGCGACAACAACTCCAGCAACGCTACTTCGGCATCGCCCTGCTGGCGACGCTGCTCACGCTCGCCGTCATACTGGCCTGGCGTTTCACCAACACGCGCCGGCTCAATCGCGCCCTGTCCACGCGCAACACGCAAATCGAGACGCAACGTTCGGCACTGAGTGATGCGAACCGGCGCCTGAAGCAGCAAGCGGGTGCGTTGTACCAGGCGGCGATCACGGACCCCCTGACCGGCGTATGCAACCGTGGTCACCTGATGCAGGAACTCAATGCGCGATTTTCCGACAGCCTGCGAAACGATGCCGAACTGGCGATCCTGCTCATCGACTTCGATCACTTCAAACAGGTCAACGACGTCCACGGCCACCAGTTCGGCGACCGCATCCTGGTCGCCGGCGTGCTCGCCCTGCGCCACGGCCTGAAACATACCGATCTGATCGGCCGTTACGGTGGCGAAGAATTCATCGTCGTCATCGGTGATCCCGATGCGGCCAATGCGGAACAAATTGCCGAACGCCTGCGCACCCGCGTCGCCGAAACCCTGCTGCCGTTGCTGCCGCGGGATGCGCGGGCGACCACGGTCAGCATCGGCATTGCCCTGCTTTCGCGCCTGCCCGCGCCGGTGCGGCTGGAGGCGCTGATCGAAGCCGCCGACAAGGCGGTTTACGCGGCCAAGTCGGCTGGACGCAACCGCGTGGCCGTGCATTCCGGATGAAGTCGGCGATTGACAAGCCGCCGCGCCCGGATACGCTGCATCCAGTTCCCGAGCGAGCACGACCATGGGCGAACGCATCAACCTCAATACCGCCGGCATGCATTGCATCGGCGCGTATCGGGTAAAACCCGTCGGCAAGCCGAAGGGCGGCATCGTGATCGTGCAGGAGATCTTCGGCGTCAACCCGCACATCCGCGCCGTCGCCGACGACTTTGCCGCGCACGGCTACACCGCAATCGCGCCGGCGTTCTTCGATTTCGCCGAGAACGATGTCGAACTCGCCTACGACAAGGCCGGCATCGACAAGGGCAAGGCCCTGGCCATGGAGGTCGGCATGGAGCGCGCAGTCGAAGCCGTTGCCAGTGCGGCCGAATCGATCCGCTCCAGCGGAAGGATCGGCGTGGTCGGCTATTGCTGGGGCGGCACGGTTGCGCTGCGCGCAGCGCAATGGCTCGGTCTGCCGGCGTCGAGTTATTACGGCGCACGCAATGTCGGTTTCCTCGACCAGCCGCTCAAGGCACCGGCGATCTTTCATTTCGGCGCGGACGATCCGTCGATTCCGCCCGACGCGATTGCCAAGCATCGTCAAGCCTGGCCGGAAGCGCCAGTGTACGTGTACGAACATTGCGGGCACGCCTTCAATCGCAAGGTCGATGCGCACGCCTACAACGCCGCGGCGGCGCAGCTGGCGCTCGAGCGCACGCTGGCGTTTTTCGCGCGGCACCTGGCCTGACATGCGCGGCGACGCGGAATTTGCCCTCGACCCGCATCTTGCCGGGGACGCGCATGCCATCGGCGATCTGGAATTGTCGCGCGTGTTGTTGATGGACGATGCGCGCTTTCCGTGGCTTGTCCTGGTGCCGCGGCGCGCGGGCCTGCGCGAACTCATCGACCTCGATGCGGCAACACGGCAGGCATTGATGTCCGAAATCGACCGCTGCGCACGCGTCCTGCACACGCTCGAACATCCCGACAAGCTCAATATCGCTGCGCTCGGCAATGTGGTCGCGCAACTGCATGTGCACGTGATCGCACGCCGGGCGCACGACATCGCCTGGCCGCGCCCGGTGTGGGGATTCGGCGAACGCGAGCCGTATGCGACCGGTCCGCTGTCGGTGCGGTTGTCCACCCTGCGCCAGGCGCTGGAAATTCCCGGCGCATGAACCCGCCGCGCATCGACGCGCTGGGCGATCGCGCGCTGCTCATCCATTGCGGCGATGCCATCGATGCCACGCTCAACGCGCAGGCACTGGCGATCGCGCGCGCCATCCAATCCGCGAATCTTGCAGGCGTCCACGACATCGTTCCGGCCTATGCCAGCGTGTGCGTGCGCTACGATCCCCTCGCGTGGGCCGGCACCACCGACACGCAAGCGCCGTTCGCGCGACTTGCCGAGCACCTGAATGCACTTGTGGACAATGTCGCATCCGGGATCGAGGACGAAGCAGATCGCATCGAGATCCCGGTGGCATACGGCGGCGAAGCCGGACCGGACCTCGGCGACGTCGCCACGCATGCTGGCTTGTCGCCCGCCGCCGTCATCGACCTGCACGCGAGCGTGGAATATCGCGTGGCCATGCTCGGCTTCACACCCGGCTTTGCCTACCTGCTCGGCCTCGTGCCCGCCCTGCATTGTCCGCGCCGCGCCACGCCGCGCACGCGCGTGCCAGCCGGCTCCGTCGCCATCGGCGGCGCGCAGACCGGTGTCTCTCCCTTCGATACACCCGGCGGCTGGCACCTGATCGGTCGCACGGACCTGAAACTGTTCGATCCCACGCGCGATCCACCGGCGCTGCTCGAGCCCGGCATGCGGGTGAGGTTCGTTCCTGTTGAGCGTAGCGGAGCAAGGCTTCGCGAAGTCGAAACACCGGCTACCGACCCTTCGACTTCGGCGCTACGCGCCTGCGCCCAGGGCGAACGGAACTTGCAGGCGGATCCGGAAACAAAATGAGTATCCACGTCCTCGCCCCAGGCTGGCAGACCAGCGTGCAGGACGGCGGTCGCCGCGGCTTTGCCGCGCTCGGCGTCGGCGCCTCCGGTGCGATGGACGACGTCTCGCAACGCCTGGCCAACCTGCTCGTCGGCAACGCGGGCGATGCCGCCGCACTCGAGATCACGCTGCGCGGTCCGCGCCTGCGCTTCGATGCCGATTGCGTGGTGGCGCTCACCGGCGCGGCACTCGCTGGTCTGCCGATGTGGCGACCCGTCGCCGTGCGCGCCGGCACCGAGGTCGCGCTCGGCACGATGGCGCGCGGCGCGTATGCGTATCTGGCCGTCGCCGGCGGCATCGGCGGCGAGTTGCTTCTGCGCAGTCGCAGCGCCGATATCGGCGGCGGACTCGGCCGTGCCCTTGCGGTGGGCGACGAGGTGCCGGTCATGGACGATGTTCGGGAACTGCATCAAAAGACGTTGCACCATCTTTTGGCACGCCGGCCAGATGGCAACGCCGATAACCGCGACGTCTTTCCGGCGAATTGGTCGCTGAACCCGAAATCCTGGTTCGATCTGGATCCGCACAAGCCCATCGACGTGATTGAAGGCACGCATTTCACGCAGCTTACCGACGCCTCGCGACGCCGGTTGTTCGACGCGCCATTCCGCATCGGCGGCGATTCCAGCCGCATGGGCCTGCGCCTGCGCGATGCACACCTGGAACTCGCGCAGTCGCTCGAGGTGATTTCCGGCGGCGTCGTTCCCGGCACCATGCAACTGCCACCGAGCGGCGATCCCATCGTGCTCATGGCCGAGGCACCCACCTGCGGCGGCTATCCACGCATCGGCCATGTCGTTGCCGCCGACCTGCCGCGCCTCGCCCAGCGCCGGCCCGGCGACAGCGTGCGCTTCGCCCCGGTTACAGTGGACACCGCGCAGACGCGCTTTCTTGAGCGCGAACGCGCACTGGTCTCATTGGCGCGAACCATCAAGGACCGCCTGCAATGAACACAATCGATCTCAACTGCGACATCGGCGAATCGTTCGGCGCCTGGGCCATGGGCGACGACGAAGGCGTCATGCCCTGGATCACCTCGGCGAACATCGCGTGCGGTTTCCACGCCGGGGACTCCTCCACGATGCGGCAAACGGTACTTCTGGCGAAGCGGCACGGCGTTGCCATCGGCGCGCACGTATCCCTTCCCGATTTGCAAGGCTTCGGCCGGCGCGAAATGAAGGTTTCGCCCAACGAAATCTACGCATTGACGCTGTACCAGATCGGCGCGCTGGCCGCCTTCGCGCGCGCGGCGGGCACGCGCCTCGCGCATGTGAAGCCGCACGGCGCGCTGTACAACATGGCCGCGCGCGATGCCGCGCTGGCCGACGCCATCGCCCGCGCCGTGCACGACTTCGACGCAGGGCTGATCCTGGTCGGGCTCGCCGGCAGCCACTTGCCCCGAGCCGGTGCGGCGCTCGGCCTTGCGGTCGCGCACGAGGCCTTCGCCGACCGTCGCTACGTAGCCGACGGCTCGCTTGCGCCACGCGGCATCGAAGGCGCGGTGATCGAAGACGTCGACACCGCCGTCGCCCAAGCCGTAAACATTGCCACAAGCGGAAATGCGGACATCCGCACCGGCGGCACGCTGCGACTCCACGCCGACACGATCTGCGTCCACGGCGACCGCGCCGACGCCGCCGCGTTCGCACGCAAGCTACGCGAAGGTTTGATGGCTGCGGGCGTGGAGATTGCGAAAGCACGTTAGCCAGGCTTTGATCGTGAAGTGGCCCGTCATGCCGGCCTGACGAACAGGCGATGGCCACGCCGCAAGTCTATGCGATACTTCGCGCATGAACTACTGGCCCCTGCTCGGCGTCGCCGTGGTCGTCGCGGGATTCGCGCTGCGCATGAATCCGGCGCTGGTGGTCGTCGTCGCCGCGATCGTGTCGGGCCTGTTGTCGGCAATGCCGGCGGCGGACTTGCTGACCCTGCTCGGCGCGAAGTTCATCGACAGCCGCAACTTGCTCATCCTCGTGCTGACCCTGCCGACGATCGGCCTGCTCGAACGCGCCGGCCTGCGCGAGCATGCGGCGAACTGGATCGCGCGCATGCGCCGCTTCACGTTCGCGCGCCTGCTGATCGGTTATCTCGCGGTGCGCCAGCTCTTGTCGATGCTCGGACTCACCGGCATCGCGGGGCACGCGCAAACCGTGCGCCCGCTGCTGGCGCCCATGGCCGAGGCCGCGGCGGAGAAGATCGATCCGGAACTTGATCTGGACGAACGCGAGCGCATCCGCGCCTTCGCCGCCGCCACCGACAACACCGGCTTGTTTTTCGGCGAGGACATCTTCATCGCCTTCGGCGCGGTGTTGCTGATCCAGGGTTTCTACGCGCAGAACGGCATCGTGCTCGATCCGCGCCACATCGCGATCTGGGCGCTGCCGACGGCGATCGCGGCATTCGTGGTGCAAAGCCTGCGCGCACTGCGGTTGCAGCGGCGATTGCGCACCAAACCGCCGCGCGCACGCGAGTCCTCATGATCCTGCGCGTCGAATACGTCTACTGGCTTTGCGGCGCGCTGCTCGCCGCCTGCGCGCTGCGCGAGCTGTGGAGGCGGCGCTGGGCGCACGGCGCGTTCTGGGGAATCCTCGCCGCGATCTTCCTGCTCGGCGATGCGATGAAATCCGCCGCCGCGCACGGCAGCGCCATGCCCCAGCAACTCGCGGGCGCCGGGGTCATCGCGCTGGGACTGATCGCCGGATTCCTGCGCCGCGCGCCAACCGCCGAATCCACGCGTGAACACGAACGCCGAGCCGCGAGTGCCGCACGACTCGGCCACGGCTTGTTTGTGCCGGCGCTGATCATTCCCTTCGGCACGCTGGTATTCACGCTGATGCAGCCGTACTTGAACATCGGCGGCATCTCGCAACTTGACCGCGCGGCAGGAACCTTGATCGCGCTCGCGCTGGCCTGCGTCCTCGCCGCGCTCGCGGCCATGATGCTCACGCGCGCACGCGCTGCCGACGCCATTGCCGAAACCGGTCGCCTGCTCGATGCGCTGTCGTGGGCAGCGTTGCTGCCGATGCTGCTGGCCATGCTCGGCGCCGTGTTCGCCTTCGCCGGCGTGGGTGAGGCGATCGCGCACCTGACCGCCGCCGCGATCCCGGTGCAGTCGCGCCTGGCCTGCGTGCTCGCCTTCGCCGCCGGCATGGTCGCGTTCACGGTGATCATGGGCAATGCCTTTGCCGCGTTCCCGGTGATGATGGCCGGCGTCGGCCTGCCCTTGCTGATCGGCCAGCATCACGCACAGGCGGCGGCGCTCGGTGCGCTCGGCATGCTTACTGGCTACTGTGGCACCTTGCTTACGCCCATGGCCGCGAACTTCAATATCGTGCCGGCCGCGTTGCTCGAGTTGCGCAGCACGAATGGCGTGATCCGTGCGCAATGGCCGACGGCGTTGTGGTTATTGGCGATCAATCTGGTCCTGATCTGGTTCTGCGCGCTCCCGTGAACCGCCGTACGCCCATCGCACTGGTTACCGGATTCGAGCCTTTCGGTGGCGAGGGCGTGAATCCCTCGCAGCAGATTGCGCAGGCGTTGCACGGCGAAACGCTCGCAGGTCATCGCGTCGTCGGTGCGACACTGCCGACGCAGTTCGACGCGGCGCCGCCCGCGCTGGAGAGCCTCATCGCGCGGCATCGACCGGCGCTGGTACTCGCGCTTGGCCAGGCCGGCGGCCGTCACGGCATTTCGCTGGAGCGCATCGCCATCAACCTGATCGACGCGCGCATTCCCGACAATGCCGGCGTGCAGCCGGTCGATGTGCGTATTGTGGACAATGCGCCCAATGCGTATTTTTCCACCTTGCCGGTGAAAGCCATGCTCGCGCGCCTGCGCGATGCGGGGGTGCCGGCAGCACTGTCGCAGACAGCCGGCACCTTCGTGTGCAATCAGGTGTTCTTTGCGCTGATGCACGCGCTGCGGCGCCGGCGCGCACGCGGCGGATTCATCCATGTGCCGTACCTGCCCGAACAGGCGGCGCATCATGCAGGGACGTCCTGCATGCCCCTCGAGGCGATGGTCGTGGCCGTGCGCCGGTGCCTGGAAACCGCGCTGACAGCGGCTGCCGACGCGCATTACGCCGCCGGCAGCCTCGACTAGTCAGTGCGCCGCGGCGCCGCTGACGGGTGCCGCCGCCAGCGGATCGACGAGCGACTCCAGCTTTCCGCCCTGCTCCTGCAACGCATCGATGTGCTGCGCCTGCGCAGTGACGAAAAGCAGGTGCTTCTGCTCCGCTGTCGCGCGGTCGGCGTCGCGCAGGACGATGCCGGTGATCTTCTTGCCGTCCTTCAACTCGCCAACGTAACCGAACAGCTCGGCCTTGCCCATGATGAATTCGCCGGTCAGGAAGGTATCGTTCTTGGCCGGCTTGACCTGCAGATTGCCGTTTTCGATGGCATCGCGAGCGCACGCGAGCGTGGCAACGAACAGCATGGCCGTGGTGGCCGCAACAAGCGATATTCGCATCGTATTCTCCCGTTGAAGCAAGTGCGTGGCGAAGCACGCTACTCGACGATCTGGATGACCTTCAGGTGACCGTCGTTGTCGCGCACGTAGCCCGTCATCTTCAAGTCACGACAGATTCCGGCGAGCGCGGCAACGTGCGTGTTGGTGATTTTCTGCTTCTCGCCGGTCGTGAGCAGCAAGCTGTGCACCGGCTTGCCGGTCTCGTCGAGATAGCGGATGTGCCCGGCCAGGTCCTCGCGCGTGAGCGTGGCGCCTTCGTATTCGAATTGGCCGTCCTTGTCGGCGGCGACGGTCAGGTCGAAGGTCGTCGGCGCGTTCGCGACGGGAATATCCGACGTGCCCTTGTTGATCGCGTCGCGGCCACCGCAAGCGGCAAGCAGCGCGACCAGCAACGCGACAAGCAGCGCCTGTGCGCCACGGAAGATCATGCTTTTAAGCATCATGTACTCCTCGCCTCAAGCCTTCGGTAACGTTACGCCCTTCTGTCCCTGGTATTTGCCGCCGCGGTCGCGGTAACTGGTGCCGCAGACCTCGTCGGATTCGAAAAACAGCATCTGCGCCACGCCCTCGTTCGCGTAGATCCGCGCCGGCAGCGGCGTGGTGTTGGAAAACTCCAGGGTCACGTGGCCTTCCCATTCCGGTTCCAGGGGCGTCACGTTGACGATGATGCCGCAGCGCGCATAGGTGCTCTTGCCCAGGCACACCGTCAGCACGCTGCGCGGGATGCGAAAGTACTCCACCGTGCGCGCCAGCGCAAACGAATTGGGCGGAATGATGCACACCTCGCCCCGGATGTCGACGAAACTGCGCGCGTCGAATTCCTTGGGATCGACAATGGTGGAGTTGATGTTCGTGAAGACCTTGAACTCGTTCGCGCAACGCACGTCGTAGCCGTAACTGGACGTTCCATACGAGATCAATTTTCCGCCGGCGGCATTGACGCGGACCTGGCCCGGCTCGAACGGTTCGATCATGCCGTGCTTTTCCGCCATGCGGCGGATCCAGTGGTCCGATTTGATGGTCACGGATCGATGCTCATGTGTTGGCGATGACGATCTTGGGAAACGCGATGGCCTTGCTGCGCGCATGCAGCGCGAGTTGCGCCGCGGTCTTGCGCGCGATTTCGCGAAACGCCGCGGCGACGGAACCGGCGGGATCGGCCGCCACCGTCGGCGTGCCGCCGTCGGCCTGCTCGCGGATATGGATGTCCAGCGGCAGCGATCCCAGCAGGGGCACGCCGTACTGCGCGGCCATGCGTGCGCCGCCGCCCGCGCCGAAGATGTGCTCGCTATGGCCGCACTGGCTGCACGTGTGCATCGCCATGTTCTCGACGATGCCGAGCACCGGCACCTCGACCTTCTCGAACATCTTCAGGCCCTTGCGCGCATCGAGCAGCGCGATGTCCTGCGGGGTGGTCACGATCACCGCGCCGGACACCGGCACCCGCTGGCACAGCGTCAACTGGATGTCGCCGGTTCCCGGCGGCAGGTCGATGACGAGATAGTCCAGGTCGGTCCAGTTGGTTTCGTTGAGCAGTTGCGTGAGCGCCTGCGTCACCATCGGCCCGCGCCAGATCATCGGCGTGTCCTCGTCGATCAGGAAGCCGATCGACATGGCTTGCAGGCCGTGCGCGAGCTTGGGCTCGATGCGCTTGCCGTCCTTCGTGTCCGGCTTGCCGGATACGCCGAGCATGCGCGGCATGCTCGGACCATGGATATCCGCATCGAGCACGCCAACCGTGGCGCCTTCCGCGGCGAGCGCGAGCGCCAGGTTCGCGGCCACGGTGGACTTGCCCACGCCGCCCTTGCCGGAAGCCACGGCGATGATGTTTTTCACGTTCGACAGGAGCGTCAGGTCTTTCTGCACCTTGTGCGCGAACACGCGCGAGCTGATGCCGACGGTCGCCTGCGCGATACCCGCACCCGCCAATGCCGTGCGCACCTGCTGCGCCAGTGCGTCGACGAAGGTTTTCGCCGGATAGCCCAGCACGATCTCGATAGCGACCTTGTCGCCGTCCACACCCACGCCCTTGACGACGCCGGAAGCGATCAGGTCCTGGCCGGTATGCGGATCGACGACGGTGGCGAGCAGGCGCTCGACCTGCTCCTGGGTGATGGATGTCATTTCGGGATTTGGTGCGATTGCAGGCGCCTATTGTAACCGAGCGCGCCGCCTCGCGTCCTCGCGTAACATGGGCGGATGCGCCTGATCGCCTTCTTCCTGCTCGCCACCGCCGCGCCCGCCTGCGCGCAGATGCCGAATTCGTCGCCGGTCGGCACGTGGCAATCCTTCGATGACGACACCCACGCGCCCAAGGCGCTGGTGAATATCGCCGATCACGGTGGCGTGCTGTCCGGGCGTATCGTCAAGCTGTTCACCGCACCGGGCGAGGATCCCGACCCGCGCTGCACGGATTGCCCCGGCGAACGCCACAACCAGCCCGTGTTGGGCATGACGATCCTGTGGAATTTCCACCGCGACGGCGATGCCTGGAGCGGTGGCGAAGTGCTCGATCCGGAGAGCGGCGACGTCTACCGCGCCACCTTGCGCCTGGAGGACGGCGGGGCAAGACTCGACGTCCACGGCTACATCGGCATTCCACTGCTCGGACGCAGCCAGGTGTGGTCGCGCCAGCCGACCTGAAACACGTCCGTGCTAGTCTGCGCGCACTTTCCGTCGCAGGGGATCGCCGATGAGTGCCAGGAAATCGCTGGGTCTGCTCGACCTGGTGCTGTTCAACACCGTGGCCATCGTCGGCCTGCGCTGGGTCGCACTGGCCGGCCACTCGGGGCCTTCGTCGCTGACGCTGTGGCTGCTGGCGGCGCTCGCGTTCTTCATCCCGCAGGGCCTGTGCGTGATGACGCTGTCCTCGGCCCTGCCCAAGGACGGCGGCCTGTACGTGTGGATCAGAGAGGCCTTCGGCGAGCGCCAGGGTTTCATCGCCGGCTGGCTGTACTGGGCCTCGAACATCCTGTACTTCCCGACCTTGTGCCTGAGCACGGTCGTGTTCGCGCTGTACATTTTCAACGACCAGTTCGTCGCGCTGGAAAATTCCCACGTCTTCGCTGCGGGCGCCTCGCTGATCCTGCTCGGCGTGGCGCTGGGCTGCAACATCGCCGGCACCGGCACCGGGCGCTGGCTGCAGAACCTGGGTGGGCTCGCGCAATGGCTGCCCTCGCTGGTGCTGATCGGCGTGGGCCTGGTCGCGCTCGTCGCCGACGGGTCGGCCACGCCGATGCCGGCCGCATCGCTCGTACCGACATTTTCGAACCTGGACACGATCATCTTCTTCTCGCAGATCTGTTTTGCATTCGCGGGGCTGGAACTCGCGCCGGTGCTGGCTGGCGAAATCCGCGAACCGCGGCGCACGATCCCGCGCGCGCTGCTGATTTCCGGATTCGTGATCGCCGGCATCTACCTGTTCAACACGCTGGCCCTGATGTGGGCGCTGCCGGCGGAAAAAATCTCGATCATCGCCGGCGTCAACCAGGCCATCGCGCAGGCCGGCGCCGCGCACGGCATGCCCTGGCTTGGGCCGCCGGTGGCCTTGCTGATGACGCTCGCCGGCATCGGCGCACTGGGCGCCTGGCTGATCGGCTCGGCACGCCTGCTGTTCGTCGGCGGCATGGATCGCCTGCTGCCGCCGGCGCTGGCGCGCGTGCATCCGCGCTGGAACACCCCCTACGTGGCGCTGTTGGTGCAGGGCGGGCTCGCCACGGTGTTCATTCTCGCGGCAACGCAAGGCGCGAGCGTGCGCACGGCCTACCTGATCATGGTCGACGCGACCGCGATCCTGAATTTCATCGTCTACCTGTATCTTTTCGCCTCCGCGCTCAAGCTGCGAGCGCGCATCGGGCGCATGCCCGAGGCCATCGCCATTCCGGGCGGCGTGGCAGGCAGCCTGGTATCGAATGGATTGGGATTCGTCGCCACCCTCGGGGCGATCGTACTGGCCCTCGTGCCGCCCTCCGACACCGGCGACAAATGGGATTTCTTCCTCAAGGTGATCGGCGGCGCGGCCGGCTTCATCGTCGCCGGCCTCGCCCTGTACTGGCTGGCGAAGCGCCGCGCCATGCGAACTTAGCAACCTCAGATTGCAACCAAAGCGCAACCAATTTGTATGTGCCGTGCCATCTTCTATTCGCTAGCCGCGATGCTGCTGATCGTTCTCGTTCCGTTCGCGCACGCGACCACCTACACCGTGAATAACAACGGCGATCCGGGTATCGGTACTTCGTCGAATTGCATGGTCGGAAACACGAACACTTGCACCCTTCGCGACGCGATCGCCGCTGCCGTTGGCGGCAACGACACAATTGTGTTCAGCGGCGACATGACTATTGTCTTGGTAAGCAATACCCCGTTGGATATCAGTTTTCGGAATGTGACCATCGATGCAATGGACAGGTCCGTGGCAATCGATGGCAACCACGCCGTAACAGTGCTCACAATTGGCTCCAGCGTAACCGTGCAAATAAAGCACCTGACCATCCAACACGGCGCGGCTCATGTTGGCGGTGGTGTCATCAACTATGGCATTCTCAATCTGAGCAATTGCGTTCTTTCGGACAACAGTTCCCTGAGCTTTGGCGGCGCAATCCGCAACGATAATTTGGGCACGCTGACGGTAATCGACAGCGTAATCTCTGGAAATAGCACCGGTGGTGGCGGTGGCGCTATCGACAACAGTGGGAAACTGACGCTGAGCAACAGTACTTTGTCTGGCAATAGCAGCGGTGCGATCGGCGGCGGCATTGACAACGGAGGCACGCTGACGATGACAGGCAGCACATTGTCGGGAAACAGTGCCGGCGATGGTGGCGGCTTTTTCAATAACGGCACGCTTACCCTCGTCAACAGCACGCTGTCTGGCAATGGCGCAGAAATCTTGGGCGGTGGTCTCTTCAACATGGGCACGCTAACGCTCATCAATAGCACGTTATCACGCAATACTGCAGGCAATAGCGGCGGTGGCATCAGCAGTCTCATTCCACCGCTCGTGATCAATTCAATCGTTGCGACGAATACACAAGCCTATGGGAGCGATATCGATTCTGATATTGACCCCAATTCGACCGGCAACCTCATGGGGGCAGACCCAAAACTTGGTCCCTTGCAAAATAACGGCGGTCCGACCGAGACATTACTGCCTTTCCCCGGTAGCGTTGCAATC
>JAFEFP010000280.1 GCA_018240545.1 Pseudomonadota bacterium
ATCCGGGCACCTGGTGGGACGGGCGCCCGTTCGACCGCATCCTGATCGACGCGCCGTGTTCGGCCACCGGCATCATCCGCCGCCAGCCCGACGTGAAGCTGCACCGGCGCGCGCAGGACATTCCCGCCCTGGCCGCCACGCAGACGCGCCTGCTGGAAGCCGCTTGGCCTTTGCTTGCGCACCGCGGGCGCTTAGTCTATGCCACGTGTTCGGTGCTCGCGGACGAGAATGCCCACCGCATCGACGCGTTCGCCGCCGCGCACGCCGATGCGCGATTGCGTCCACCGTCACTGCCCTGGCATGCCGCTGGGGCGGGCGTGCAGAACCTGCCGGGGGAATCCGGCATGGATGGATTCTTCTATGCCGTTGTGGACAAGGACAATTAGTATACTCTTGTGTCTGCTGCCGTGCGCCTGCGCGCGCGCGCCGGGTGCGCTCGTCGTGCGTGCGGCAACACTGGGCGCCGGCACGCTGACGGTGCGCAGCGATTGGCGCCCGGATGCGCAGGTACTCGATGCGCTCGACCACGGCATCGAATTGCCGTTCGTGGTGACGCTGGACGCACACGGTACGGACGGGAAATCCATGCGCATCCGGCGCCACGTGCAATTGCGCTACTTCCCGTTGTCACGCCGATACCAGGTCCGCGACGTCGAAGACGCGTCGACGCGCAGCTACGCGGTACGCGCACTTGCGCTGGCGGCGATGGAAAACCTGCGCCTGGCGCTGCCCGGCATCGAGCCGGCCGGGATCTCGCGTTGCCGGGTGCGCATCGCCCTGGATCGCGACGCCCTGCCCGGCGCCTTGCGCCTGCCGGCGCTGCTGCAGGCCGCCTGGCGCATCGACAGCGGAGACTACGCATGGCGCCCGCAAGCCGGTTGACCCGATTCGCACGCCGCGCGTTGCCGATGCTGGCCGTGGCCGTGCTGCTGGCCGCCGCACTGCTGCTGGCGCGCGACGCGGCGGGCGGCGACTCGCACCTGGGCGCCTGGTATCCGTGGATGCTGGGCGCCTGCGTGCTGGCTTTGGCGGTGCTGGTCGCGATCATCGTCCAGCGCCTGTTGCGCCTGCGCCATGAATTGCGCGAGCGCGAACCGGGGGCACGGCTCAATCGGCGCGTGCTGGCGATGTTGATCGTGCTCGCCCTGCCACCGGTCTT
>JAFEFP010000281.1 GCA_018240545.1 Pseudomonadota bacterium
GGCGACGCCGAGCCGTTCTCCGCGCTTGCGTTCAAGATCGCGACCGACCCGTATGTCGGCGCGCTGACGTTCTTCCGCGTCTATTCGGGTACGCTGAACTCGGGCGACACCGTGTTCAACCCGATCAAGGGCAAGAAGGAGCGCATCGGCCGCCTGTTGCAGATGCACGCGAACCAGCGCGACGAGATCAAGGAAGTCCGCGCCGGCGACATCGCCGCGGCCGTGGGCTTGAAGGACGTGACCACGGGCGACACGTTGTGCGATGCCGGCAAGGTGATCACGCTCGAGAAGATGAGCTTCCCGGAGCCCGTGATCGCGATGGCGATCGAGCCCAAGACCAAGTCGGATCAGGAAAAGATGGGAATCGCCCTGTCGCGGCTCGCCCAGGAGGATCCGTCCTTCCGCGTGCGTTCGGACGAGGAATCCGGCCAGACCATCATTGCCGGCATGGGCGAGTTGCATCTGGACATCATCGTCGACCGCATGAAGCGCGAGTTCAACGTCGAGGCCAACGTCGGCAAACCGCAGGTGGCGTATCGCGAAACGATCCGCAAGGCCGTAACGGACGTCGAAGGCAAGCACGTCAAGCAGTCCGGCGGCAAGGGCCAGTACGGCCACGTCGTGATCAACATGGAACCGCAGGAACGCGGCAAGGGTTACGAGTTCGTCGACGCGATCAAGGGCGGTTCGATTCCAAAGGAGTTCATTCCGCCGATCACGAAGTCGCTCAACGAGAACCTGGCCTCGGGCGTGTTGGCGGGCTTCCCGGTCGTCGACATCAAGGTCACGCTGACGTTCGGTTCCTACCATGAAGTCGACTCGAACGAACATGCGTTCAAGTCGGCCGCTTCCATCGCGTTCAAGGAAGCGATGCGCAAGGGCAGCCCCGTGCTGCTCGAGCCGATCATGAAAGTCGAGGTGGTGACGCCGGAAGACTACATGGGCGACGTGATGGGCGACCTCAGCCGCCGCCGCGGCGTGCTGCAGGGCCAGGACGATTCGCCGTCCGGCAAGCTGATCAACGCGCTGGTGCCGCTGGGCGAGATGTTCGGCTACGCCACCAGCCTGCGCTCGCTGAGCCAAGGCCGTGCAACGTTCACCATGGAATTCGACCATTACGCCGAGGCGCCGACCAATATCGCCGAAGCAGT
>JAFEFP010000282.1 GCA_018240545.1 Pseudomonadota bacterium
CGGCGCCGTGCGCACGGCCCTTTGCTCGCGCGCGGCGCGCACGAAGCCCATGAACAGCGGATGGCCGTCGCGCGGCGTGGAGGTGAACTCCGGGTGGAACTGGCAGGCCACGAACCACGGATGCTGTTGCTCGGGCAACTCCACGATCTCGACGAGCAGGTCATCCATCGACTTGCCGGCAATGACCAATCCCAAATCCTCGAACTTCTGCCGGTAACGGTTGTTGAATTCGTAGCGATGCCGGTGGCGCTCGCGGATCACGTCCTGCCCGTAAAGTTGCCGGGAAATCGTGCCGGCCTTCAGGCGGCATTCCTGCGCGCCCAGGCGCATGGTGCCGCCGAGATCGGAACTCTCGTCGCGCTTTTCCACTTCGCCCGTTCCCGTCGTCCATTCGGTGATCAGCGCGATTACCGGGTCCGCGCAATGCTTGTCGTTTTCGGTCGATCCGGCGCCCGGCAGGCCGGCGATGCTGCGCGCGAAATCGACCACCGCCGCGTGCATGCCGTAGCAGATGCCGAAGTAGGGAATCCTGCGCTCGCGCGCGAACTTCGCCGCCGCGATCTTGCCCTCGAAGCCGCGCTTGCCGAAGCCGCCCGGCACCAGGATGCCGTCGACATCGGCCAGAATCTCGGCGCCGCGCGATTCCACGTCCTCGGACTCGAGCCAGCGCAGGTTGACGCGCGTGGATTGCTTCAGCCCGCCGTGGCGCAACGCCTCGCCGAGCGACTTGTAGGCATCCTTGTGCTCGACATACTTGCCGATGATGGCGATGGTGACCTCGTCCCTGGGATGCTCGACCGCCTCGACGACGCGTTCCCATTCGCCGAGGTTCGCCGGCTTGGCGTCGAGCCGCAGTTGCGACACCACGATGTCGTCCAGGCCTTGCTCGTGCAGCCACAGCGTCAGCTTGTAGATGACATCCACGTCCACCGCGCTGATGACCGCTTTCTCCGGCACGTTGGTGAACAGCGCGATCTTGCGCCGGTCGGATTGCGGCAGCGGCTGTTCGCTGCGGCACAACAGCACGTCGGCCTGGATGCCGAGCGCGCGCAATTCCTTGACCGAATGCTGCGTCGGCTTGGTCTTGATCTCGCCGGCGGCCTTGATGTACGGCACCAGGGTCAGGTGCATGAACAG
>JAFEFP010000283.1 GCA_018240545.1 Pseudomonadota bacterium
TCGCAATACTCGACGGCGGCGCGTTGTTGCGGATTCAGGCTCATCGGCACGGCGCCAAGGCGGGCGCGCATTCTAGCCGATCCGGCGCGGTAAACTGTGGCGTCGGCGGAGGAGCGCATGGCCAAACTGTATTTCTATTTCTCGGCGATGAACGCCGGCAAGACCACGACGCTGCTGCAAAGCGCGCACAACTATCGCGAGCGCGGCATGCGCACGCTGATCCTGACGCCGCAGCTCGACGATCGCCACGGCCGCGGCGTGGTCGCCTCGCGCATCGGCCTGAAGGCGCGCGGGCGCACGTTCTCGCGCGACGACGACCTGCTCGACCTCGCGCGCGAGGACATCGCCGCGAACGGCGCGCTGCATTGTTTGCTCGTGGACGAGGCGCAATTCCTGAGCCGCGCGCAGGTGTGGCAGTTGTCGGATGTCGTGGACAAGCTGCGCGTGCCGGTGTTGTGCTATGGCCTGCGCACGGACTTTCGCGGGGAACCCTTCGAGGGCAGCCAGTACCTTTTGGCCTGGGCCGACGAGATGCAGGAGATCAAGACCATCTGCCACAGCGGCAAGAAGGCGACGATGGTGGTGCGCGTGGACGACAAGGGCCGCGCCGTCACCGACGGCCCGCAGGTGGAAATCGGCGGCAACGAGCGCTATGTCTCGGTCAGCCGCGCCGAATTCAAGAAGATCGTGCGCGGCGAGGGCCGCATCGAGCTGCACCAGCCCGGATTGGCGCTCGGCGAAAGGAAATCCTGAGCTTCAGCGCTGGCAGCGCGGGCAATAGAACGTCGAACGCTGCCCGAGCACGATCGCGCGGATCGGTGTTGCGCAGACCTTGCACGGCTGGCCGGCGCGACCGTAGACAAACAGTTCCTGTTCGAAGTAACCGGGCTCGCCGTCCGGGCGCAGAAAATCGCGCAGGGTGGTGCCGCCACGCGCGATGGCATGGGCGAGGATCCGACGCACCTCGTCGGCCAGCTTCGCGTAGCGCGCGCGAGAGACGGAACCGGCGGCGCGGTTGGGATGGATGCTCGCCGCGAACAGTGCCTCGGCGGCGTAGATGTTGCCGACGCCGACGACGACGTGCTGGTCCATCACGAACGTCTTCACCGGCGCGCTGCGTCCGCGTG
>JAFEFP010000284.1 GCA_018240545.1 Pseudomonadota bacterium
GCGGGCCGGCACGCGGCCCGCAGGCCGCGCCCGCGCGCGGCGCGCCGGCGGCACCGGCGCCGGGCGGCGACAATTTCGACGAAGACGAGATTCCGTTCTAACCAGCGATCGGGCCGCGCACGGCGGCGAGTCAAGCGCGGTCCGACCGCCATTCGGGCCATCGCCGCCCGGCGCAGTGCAGCATGCCTGCATGCCGCATCCGCGCTAAGCTCGACCGGCAAGATATCGCTGCTTGTTCGCGGCCAGTAACGGGGAGGTTACGATGCCGAATGCGCCAGTCGGATTTTCGACGAGTCGTCGCACGGTTTTGCGCAACATCGGGCTGATGGCGGGCAGCGCGGCGATGTACCGCGCGATGACGGCGCTGGGCGCGACACGCGCATCGAAATACCTGGGGCCGGTGGATCTCTCCGGCGTGCCGCGCGGTGCCTCGGTATTGATCCTCGGCGCCGGCTTGGCCGGCATGACCGCCGCCTACGAATTGCGCAATGCCGGCTATCGCGTGCAGGTGCTCGAATACAACGCGCGCCCGGGCGGCCGCAACTGGACACTGCGCGGCGGCGATGAATACACCGAACTTGGCGGCGCGCGCCAGCGCTGCGAATTCGACCGGGGCCTGTACCTGAATCCCGGACCGTGGCGCATTCCGTATCACCACGAGAACCTGCTGCACTACTGCCGCCAGTTCAACATCGCGCTCGAACCATTCGTGCAGATCAACCACAACGCCTACCTGCAAAGCAGCACGGCGTTTGGCGGCAAGCCGCAGCGCTACCGAGCGGTGAAGGCGGACTATCAGGGCATGGTCGCCGACCTGCTGGCCAAGGTGACCGGGCAGGGCGCGCTGGACCAGGAATTCAGCAAGCAGGATCGCGACATGCTGCGCGAGTCGCTGCGCGACTGGGGATTCCTCGATGAGAATTTCCGCTACGTGCGCGGCGAAGCCAGCAGCGGCACGCGCGGTTGGGACAAGGATCCGGGCGGCGGCATCGATGCCAAGCCGGTGCCGTCCACGCCGATGGGCGCAAAACAGATGCTCGATTCACAGTTGTGGCGCGCGCTGTTCATTTCCGAAATGTACGAATTCCAGCCCACGATCCTGCAACCGGTTGGCGGCATGGGCCGC
>JAFEFP010000285.1 GCA_018240545.1 Pseudomonadota bacterium
AATTGTATAAACCGGTCGCCTCGCCGCTGACCGCGAGCGGTTACCTCGGTCGCACCACGATCATGGAGTTCCTGGTCATGAGCGATCCGATCCGGCGCCTCGTCATGCAGCATGCGGACATGGGCAAGCTCGAGGAACAGGCGCGCGCGGAGGGCATGCGCACCATGTACGAAGATGGTCTGGTCAAGTCGCTCGCCGGAACGACCACGATCGAGGAAGTGTTGCGCGTGACTTCGGAAAGCTGATGGCCCTGTACCGTTACAAAGCCGTCACGCCGACCGGCGACGTCCTCGAAGGCCAGTTCGAAGTGGCCTCCAACGACGAAGCCGTGGCCCGCATCCAGGATGCAGGGAACATCCCGCTGGAAATCCGTGCCGCGACCGAAGGCGGCGGTGCGCGCTCGCTGGCCGGCCTGTTCGCGCGCGCGGCGATGAGCCCGGCCCAGGTGTTGCAATTCACCCAGCAGTTGTCGACCTTGCTCGGCGCCGGCCAGCCGCTGGACCGCGCGCTGCAAATCCTGCTCGAGTTGCCGGAAAGCGAAAAGGCGCGGCGCATCATCGAGCGCATCCGCGACCACGTGCGCGGCGGCGCGCCGCTGTCGGACGGCCTCGAAGCCGAGCCGCAGGTTTTTTCCAAACTCTACGTGAACATGGTGCGCGCCGGCGAAGTCGGCGGCGCGCTCGACACCACGCTGGCGCGCCTGGCGCAGTACCTGGAGCGCGCCAAGGCGCTCAAGGAAAGCGTGATCAACGCGATGATCTACCCGGCGATCCTCATCGTCATGGTGTTCGCCGCCCTGTTCGTGCTGCTGGTGTTCGTGGTGCCGCAATTCGCGCCCATGTTCCGCGACATGAACGTGGAACTGCCGACGATCACGCTGATCGTGCTGTTCGTCGGCGACACCCTGCGCAACTTCTGGTGGGGCATCGCGGGGCTGATTTTCGTCGGCGTCATGTACGCGCGCCGGCAGCTCGCCGATCCGCCGACGCGATTGCTCTTCGACGCCTGGGTGTTGCAGCGCCGCCTGTTCGGCGCGCTCATCGCCAAGCTCGAAACCGCGCGCCTGGCGCGCACGCTCGGCACCCTGCTCAAGAACGGCGTGCCGCT
>JAFEFP010000286.1 GCA_018240545.1 Pseudomonadota bacterium
CATTCGCCAGTTCGGCAACGACGACTTTCTTTTGCTCAAGATTGAGTGCCATTGCGTTACCTTTCGAACTGAATCGCTTCGCGCATCATGCGCTTGATCGATTCGAATCTCGGCGGATTCCATCCTTCGGAATCCGCTGGCATCTCACGATGCCGAACTGGTGGCCTTTCAGAAAATCCTGTCGGGCTTCACCATCTGCGCAGGTTGTCTTCCCTCTCGATTAAGACCTTGTGCCGCCCGCTGTCCACTCCCTGCGCTGCGAGTGCATCCTTGCCACGACACGCAGTCACCTGCGGTCTTTGACGGCGCCGGTTTCCAGCGACGGATTCCGGGGCCCTCAAAAATTTGAAGTTTGTTACAGCGCCAGCGTGGACTGATCCACGTTGACACCCAGGCCCATCGTGCTGGACAACGATACCTTCTGCACGAACACGCCCTTCGAGGACGCCGGCTTGGACTTCATCAGGTCGGCCAGCAGCGCATTGAGGTTGTCCTTGAGCGCATGGAGCTCGAAATTCGCCTTGCCGATCGAGCAGTGCACGATGCCGGCCTTGTCGTTGCGGTACTTGACCTGGCCCGCCTTCGCGTTCTTGATCGCCGTGACCACGTCGGGCGTGACCGAACCGTCCTTCGGGTTCGGCATCAGGCCGCGCGGACCGAGCAACTGGCCGAGCTTGCCGACGACGCGCATCGCATCCGGCGTCGCGATGATGCGACCAAAGGCGAGATCGCCGCCCTGCATCTTTTCGGCGAGGTCGTCCATGCCGACGGCGTCGGCACCGGCCGCCTTGGCCGCTTCGGCTTTCTCGCCGGCCGGGCAAAACACGGCCACGCGCACGGTCTTGCCGGTGCCATGCGGAAGCAGCGTCGAGCCGCGCACGCCCTGATCGGACTTCTTCGCGTCGATGCCGAGGCGGATCGCCACGTCCACCGACTCGACGAACTTGGTCTTGGCATTGTCCTTGACGATTTTCAGGGCTTCGTCGACACCGTACAACTTGCCCGGCTGGGTCTTGCCCTGCATGGCCTTGAAGCGTTTGCTGATTTTCATGATCAGATCTCCGTCACCAGGCCCATGCTG
>JAFEFP010000287.1 GCA_018240545.1 Pseudomonadota bacterium
GCCGACCATCGCCAGCACCATCAACGGGGCGTATTTCTGCTCGGCTTCCACCGCGCGCACGAGGTGTTGCTGGGTGACGTGCGAAATCTCGTGCGCGAGCACGGCGGCGAGTTCGTCTTCGCTGGTGGTGGTGGTGATGAGCCCGGCATTGATGCCGACGAAGCCGCCCGGCAAGGCGAAGGCGTTGATGGATTCATCGTTGACCACGAAGAACGTGAACGGCTGGTCCGGCTGCGGGCTGTACGAGACGAGACGGTAGCCGAGCGTGTTGATGTAGTCGGTGAGCAGGGCGTCGTCGAGCACCATGCCCTGGTTGCGCAGCTCGTGCAGGACGTAGAAGCCGTACTGGCGCTGTTCCTCGGGCGAGGCGATGGCCGCGGCCGAGCTGCCCATGTCGGGAAGTTTGGTGTCGATCGCGCGCGCGGGGCCGCCGGCGAGCAGGGAACAGGCGAGGACGAGGCTGGCGGTTACGGGGGAAATGCGCATGTTCGGATTTCGCGGCGGACGGGACACGATAGCGCAGCCGGGGAGCGCGGGCCATTGTCGCGCACCCGGCGTTTCGCTGGCGTTAATCCACGGCGCACACGGCGCGCCTTGCGCGTGGGAAAATCCGCCAAGGCAACAGATGGATCCGGACATGGCGAAGGTAGAGCTGTACACGAGCGCCCACTGCGCCTGGTGCGTGGCCGCCAAGAACCTGCTCAAGAGCAAGGGCCTGGACTACGCCGAAATCCGGATCGACACCGATCCGGCGCGGCGCGAGGAGATGCTGGCGCGTGCGCAGCGGCGCACGGTGCCGCAGATTTTTGTAAACGACCGGCATGTCGGCGGCTACGACGATCTCGTCGCCGCCGAGCGCAGCGGGGAACTGGCGAAACTGATCGGGAGCAGCACATGAGCGGCAAGCGCGCGGACGATTTCACCGCCTTCCGGCGGCGCATGAACGAGCGCATCCTCGCGCACGACAACCAGGTCGTGCGGCGCTTCTTCGCGCTGGACACGCAAACCTACAAGGACGGCGCGTTGCCGGGCAAGACCAAGGAGATGCTCGGTCTCGCCGCCTCGATGGTGCT
>JAFEFP010000288.1 GCA_018240545.1 Pseudomonadota bacterium
CTGCTGTGCGAACAGGTCATCGGCCGTGGGTTGCGTCGAGTTGGTTACGACATGGACGACAACGGCCTGTTCAAGCCGGAATACGTCAACGTCTTCGGCGTGCCGCTGTCGATTTTCCAGGAAGTCGAGGAAGGCGGTGAGGCGCCGCCGCCGCCGAAACCGAGCACGCAGATCGAGTCGCTGCCGGAGCGCGCAACGCTGGAACTGCGCTGGCCGAACGTCCTGCGCATCGATCCGATCGTGCGCGAGGTTTTTTCGGTCGAGTGGGACAAGATAGAGCCGATCGCGCTGGATCCGGCGATAACGCTGGTTTCCGCGGATCTCGCGCCCGCGCTCGGCAGCGCATCGAATCTGGCCCAGGTGCAGAAGATCGATCTCGAATCGATTCCCGAAGAATTTCGTCTGCAGCGGCTCATTTTCCAGTCCGCGCGCAAGGCCTTCGAGGAACTGCGCGGATCGTACAAGGGATCACCCGAGTATCTCGTTGCACAACTCGTTCCGCTGCTCGAGCGCTTCTACAACTCCGATCGTGTCCAGATACCGTCGATATATCACAGCGACGATGTGCGGCGACGCATCCTGCTGGCGCTCAATCGGGACCTGCTGGTGCAGCATTTCCTGCGTTTCGTCATTCCGGGCAATTCGGAACGGTTCGAACCGGTGTTCGATGCGGAATTTCCGATCGGCTCGACGGCGTGGATGCGTACCTGGTACACGACCAAGCCGGCAATCCCGACGATCAAGTCCCAGATAAGCCACGTCGTCGGCGACAGCGCATGGGAGGGGTACGCGGCGAACTTGTTCGAGAAGAATCCGAATGTCGTTGCCTATGCCAAGAACGATCATCTGAATTTTCAGGTGTACTACCTGTGGAACGGCGCGCGCCGCCGCTTCCTGCCGGATTTCCTTGTCCGCCTGAGCAACGGCAAGACTCTGGTGCTTGAGATTAAGGGCGTCGATGACGCGCAGAACAAGACCAAGCGTGCTGCGTTGAGCGCTTGGGTCGAAGGGGTCAATCAGAAGGGCGGGTTCGGCACGTGGTGCTGTGAGGTAGAGTT
>JAFEFP010000289.1 GCA_018240545.1 Pseudomonadota bacterium
CGGATAGAGGATTTCCTCGACGACGGGGGAGAGGCGATGGATTTCGTCGACGAACAGCACATCGCGCGGCTGCAGGTTGGTGAGCAGCGCGGCCAGATCGCCGGCGCGCTCGATCACCGGACCGGACGTGCTGCGCAGGTTCACGCCCAGTTCGTTGGCGATCACGTGCGACAGCGTGGTCTTGCCCAGGCCCGGCGGGCCGAAGATCAGCACATGGTCAAGCGCTTCGCCACGGCGCCGCGCCGCCTCGATGTAGATCGACAGCTGCGCGCGCACGGCCTGCTGGCCGAGGTATTCGGCCAGCTTTTGCGGTCGGATCGAGGCCTCGGCGATCTCGTCCTCGCGGGTGGAAGCCGTGGCGATGACACGGGGGTCGTTCATGTCGCGATTATCGCAGGAAATTGCACCGATTCGGCGCGGCTCGACAGAACGCGAATCGGCACATCGACGTGCCGACGAATCGCGCGCGCAGCGCGTTCGGCAAACGTGGCGCGGCTTCGCCGCGACCGTTTGCTTGCAAGCCGCGGCAGGATGCCCGGTCTTGCAAAAGCTAAATCTCCACCTGCGTTCCCAACTCGATCAGGCGATTGCCGGGAATGCGGAAAAACGCCGTCGCCGAACTGGCGTTGCGCGCCAGGAACGCAAACAATCGGTCGCGCCACAACGGCATGCCGGGACGATCGGTGGCGACGATGCTTTCGCGGCTGACGAAAAACGTCGTGTCCATCATGTCGAAGCCGATGCCCTTGGCGGCGCAGCTTTGCAGCGCGGCGGGGATATCCGGATCCTCGGCAAAGCCGAAGCGCAACGTGAGGCGGAAGAATTCATGGCCGAGCGCGGTGATCTCGGTGCGCTCGCCGTATTCGGCGACCGGCGACTCGAGCGTCTCGACCGTCAGCAGCACGTTGCGCTCGTGCAGCACCTTGTTGTGCTTGAGGTTGTGCAACAGTGCGTTCGGCACGGCATTGATGTTGGCGGTCAGGAACACGGCCGTGCCCGGCACGCGCAGCGGCGGATGTTCGGCCAGGCTGGCAATGAACGGTTCCAGCG
>JAFEFP010000028.1 GCA_018240545.1 Pseudomonadota bacterium
GTGATTGACCGGCGAGGCCGGATCGAACAGGTAGGCCATCACGTCCTTGAGCTGCTGCTCGGTGAGGATGTGCTTGGCGCCGAAGCGCGGCATGGCCGAACATGCATTCACGGATTTCATGTCGTAGAGCATGCCCCAGGCGAGCTTGAGCACGGGATCGGCCGTGCCGCGCTTGCCGTAGTTCTGCAGCGAAGGCCCGATCGTGCCGTAGGCGATCTCGCTCGCCGCCATCTGGTGGCAGGCGTAGCAGTTGCCGCCGTTGGGCTTGGCCGGGTCGTCCGAGTACTGCAGGCCCGTGCCTTCCTCGGCGATCGCCTCGCCGCGCTTCCAGTCGCCCAGATACTTGCCGTCTGCCGGATAGACGATCAGTTTGCGGTTGGCATCCGCCAGTGCGGTGGCAACGTTGGCCGATGGCGGTTCGGCCTGCGAGCAGGCCTTCTGCGTGGCGTCCTGATCGAGGCGGTCGAGGCCGGCCTGACCGTGGGCGACGAATGAAGACCGCATCACGGACTGCACCGACTCGGCGCTCGGGCGGGTGGAGCCGCCCGCCGCAAACAACGCCGGGGTCAGCAGGAACAGCGACAACGCTTTCGTGAATTTCATGGGCAGGCTCCTTCAGCGCTTGAGCCCGGGCGCGGCCAGCACGCCGCCGTCCGCGCTCTTGGCCAGGAACATCGTCAGCGCCACGGCTGCCGGCGAGCCGTATTCAAGCTCGGGCAGGCGCTGCTGGCGAAAGCAATCCGCGAGGCGCCATTCCATCGTGCGCACCTCGCCTTGCGAGATGCGGTAGGCGGGCCAGGTGGTGTACGCGGCGCGCGCGCCTTCGGGCGTGGCCAGGTCCGGCAGCATCTGCAGGCGGATGCGCTTGCCCGCCTGGCTGTGACACGTTGCGCAGGAAAAATCGTGCGTGCCGGCGCGGTAGTAAAAGATCGCCTTGCCCAGATCGTAGGCCTTGCGCTCCTGCGGGTGCGACAGGGCTACCGCCATCGGCACGCCGCGCGATTGCTCCACGAGATACGCGGTCAGGGACTCGAGCTCCGATTCGCTGCCGTCGCCGAAGCGTTTGCCGACCAGCGTGGCCGTGTCCGCGCCCAGGCGCGACAGGCAGGTCACCACGCGCGCTTCCAGGTCCTGCACCTTGCCGGTGTCCTTGAAGTAGCGCGGCAACGCGGCGTAGGCGCCGCGCGTCTTGCCCACGCCCAGGCCCAGGTCGCAGGTGGCGGCGAGCGTCTTGCCGCCGGCCTGCGCGGTGTTCCACAATTCTTTGCCGCGATCTTCGGCGAACACGGCCGGATTGTCGTCGCCCATCATGGCGCGGTATTCGGCCACCGGATCCTGCGCCGAATCCTGGCTCCAGCCGATCGCGGCGAGCGACCCGCCCGCGATCGCGAGCAAGGCCGACAGCCACAATGCCCAACCTCGATTGCCGATAGCCATGGTTTGCCTCCGCGCGCGCCCTTGTATCGCCACTCAGCCGATCGCGACTTCGTCGGTGCGGCTCTCGCCCGCCGAATCGGTCCAGGTGATCGACACCTTGTCGCCCGCCTTGCCGCCCTTGAAACGCAGCGCCAGGAACGGATTCTTCGACACCGCCGGGCCCCAGTCCGCGCTGAGCACCTCGCGGCCGTTGCACGCAACCTTGACGGTTTCGATGTAGTGCGCCGGCACCAGCTTGCCGTCGCTGCCCTTGCGCAGGCCGGTTTCCATCGGGTGCGCCATCAGCGCCTTGACTTCGACCACGTCGCCATTCAACGCCGCGCGGATTTTCATCGGATCTGCCATGAAATCTCTCCTGTCGTGTGGAGCGGCCTCAGCCGCCGCAGCCGCCCAGCGTCACCTTGACCAGGCGCTCGGCATGGAAAAAACCCTTGTCGGTCTGCACCAGCGCGACCACGTTCGAGGTCTCGGCGATCTTCACGCGCGTGGAAATCCACGCTTCGGTGCCCTCGGGAATGTGGAATGCCGCCGACAAGGCGTGCGGATTCTTCTCCGAGACGATGGCGATGAGCTTCGTGCCGGGCAGTTTGCTGGTGATTTCGATCGGCACCACCGCGCCGTTTTCGGCGATCTCCGGCGCGCGCAGGTCGATGTCGCCGGACGCCTGCGACGCGGCACCGCCGAACGCCTTGATCACCGCGTCGAGCGTGCTGGCCTCGAACGGCTTGCGCGTGTCGCCCGCGGCGAGCGGGCTGGTCAGCGCCGCCGCGAGCCGTGGCAGCAATCCCGTTCCGGCGCACAGCGCAAGCACGCCGCCGCCACCCGTGAGACCAAGAAATTTTCTGCGATCGACTGTCATTTTTCCCTTCCTCGGAACATTCGGTGATTCGTTGACCGGCGCCGCGATCCGGCGCCCGCCGCTACTTGTCCGGCGCACCGGCCAGTATCCATTCGATGATGCCCGCCAGCTCCGCGTCCGTGGGCCCGGCCTGCGGCGGCATCGGCACGCTGCCCCACACCCCGGTGCTGCCGCCGCGCACCGCGCGGGTCAGCGTCGCGACGGCATCCGCATGGCCCTTGAACTTCGCGGCCACGTCGCGGAACGCCGGGCCGACGATCTTCCTGTCCGCACTGTGGCAGGCCACGCAGCCGTATTTCTGGATCAGCGCCGGTGCCGCGGGGCCGGCCGCCGTTGTCGCCGGCAGCGCGCCGGCTGGCGGCGCCTGCTCGTTCATCGTCGCCAGGCCGCGGAAATTGTCGTCGAGACTGCCGTACATGCCGGCCACGAAATTCGGCGGCAGCGAGCCGGTGACCGCCACCGATTTTTCGCAGTCGTGCATGCACGCGCGGTTGTGCGTATCGGGTTTGCCATCGACTTTGGACAGTCCGGGAAACGGTTCGTAACCGTCGCGGTTGGGCATCTTGACCGCAGGCAGGCTCGCGCGGTCGGCGACGAAATCCGCCGGCACGATGTCGTTGAGGTTGAGCACGTACGCGGTCACCGCATAGACCTCGCCCGGCGTGAGCGACTTGGAATGCGGGAACGGCATGGCGCGATTGATGTAGTCGAACAGCGTGGTCGCGGCATTGAGCTTGCTGCCCACGGTGCGCACCGGCGCATCGGTCTTGAGCGAGCCGACGCCGCCGGCAAGGGCGATGTATTCGTTGCTGTCGCCGAACGTGCCGTGGCAGGCCGAGCAATGGGCTTCGTAGACCTTCTCGCCATCGGCCACGCTGCCCGAACCCGGCGGCAAGCCCGCGCCGTCGGGGCGCACGTCGATGTCCCAGCCGGCGATCTCCTGCGCGGTGGCCGCGCGCCCGAGGCGGTAGTCCGGCGCGCCGGCAGCCTGCGCGAGGCCAGCGCCGCACAGCGCGGCGAACACGGCGCAGCGGATGCGCTCAGACCTGCACATTGTGCACCCTGCCCTCGGCATCGACCTGCCAGGTCTGGATCGCGTTGTTGTGGTAGATCGAGCGCGTGCCGCGCACCTCGCGCAACTGGCGCATCTTCGGCTGCACGAAACCGGTTTCGTCGATGCAGCGGCTTTGCAGCAGCGCCGGACTGCCATCCCAGTGCCAGTCGAGCCGAAAGCGCGTGAGCGCCTTGCCCAGGACCGGTTCCTGCAGCGTGGCGGTGCGCCAGTTGCGCCCGCCGTCGGTGGACACGTCCACGCGCCGAACCTTGCCGCGTCCGGACCAGGCCAGGCCCGTGATGCAGTAATAGCCGTCCTTGTCGAGCAGATGTTGCCCGCCCGAGGGTGAGGTGATCACCGACTTGGCTTCCTGGATCCAGGTGTACTGGCGGCTCATGCCGTCGGGCATGAGGTCGCTGTACTGCAGCGATTCCTCGCGCGTGTTCCACGGCGCGTCGCCGACCTTGAGCCGGCGCAGCCACTTGACGTTGGAGATGCCCTGCACGCCGGGCACCAGCAGGCGCAGCGGATAGCCCTGTTCCGGGCGCAGCATCTCGCCGTTCTGGCCGTAGGCGACGAGCACGTCGTCGAGCGCGAAGTCGATGCCGATGGTGCGCGTCAGGCCGGCGGCGTCGGCGCCCTCGGCGAGGATGAACTTCGCCTGCTTCGCATCGAAGCCGACATCGTCGAGCAGGCTGGACAGCGGCACGCCGGTCCATTCCGAACAGGCCAGCATGCCGTGCGTGTACTGCACCGTCGGCACGGCCGGATTGCCCCATTCCATCGCCGTGTTCGCGCCGCATTCGATGAAATGGATGCGCGACACCGAAGGAAAGCGCAGCAGGTCCTCCATCGTGTAGAGCTTGGGCTGGCGCACCAGGCCGTGGATCATCAGGCGATGTTCATACGGATTGATGTCCGGGCGGCCGTTGTGGTCGCGCTCGAAGTGCAGCCCGTTCGGGGTGATGATGCCGAACAGGTTCTGCAACGGCGTGAACGCGACCGAGGATTGCGTCGTGGTCGTCAGGCCCGGGCTGATGCGGCGGATGATGTTGCGCTCGTACGGCGATGGCGCGCCGTAGGGATCGGCGGCGACCGGCTTGCCCAGGTCCTGCGACCACGGCGGCACGTTCGGCGGCAGGTGCTTCGGGTCGGCCGCGTAACCGGCGGCCCGCGCCTCGCCCAGCGCCAGCGCGGCCGCGCCGCCGACCGCCCCGCCGATGAGGCTCGCGAGCGCGTTGCGGCGTGCGCGCCCGTGCGCGGGGAGGAAATTCTCCGGCGCCAATACCAGTCGTCCCTGCTTGTCGGTGGATGTCTCCATGTCGGGCCCCGGCAACGTTGCGTTACGGCAAGCCGACGACCGGACGCTGCTCGGCCGTCCATTCGTACATCGAGCCGTCGTACAGGCCCACGTTCGGATTCTTCATGATCTGGCTGAGCACGAACCACGCGCCGGAGGCCAGATGCCCGGTATTGCAGTAAGTGATCGAGGGCTTTTGCGGATCCACGCCCAGGTGCTTGAACACCGCGGCGTATTGGGCCGCATCGAGGAAGTGCGCGCTGCCGCCGCGCTTGCCGGCGCGCACGTCGGGCGGAAAATTCACCGCACCGGCGATGTGGCCCGCCGCCAGCACGATGGGCTTGCGTTCGAGGCCGACATAAAACGGCATCGGCCGCGCGTCGACGAGCTGCTTGCCATGCGCGGCCGCCTTGGCCACGTCGTTGCTGTCGGCAAACAGCTTGCGGTTTTCGGCCGCCGCGATCCAGTTGCCTGCGCCGCCCTTGGCGGCATCGGTGCTGAACGGCAATCCGGCCTCGAGCCAGGCCGTGGTGCCGCCATCGAGGATGGCCAGATCGCGCCCGCCGTAAACCTGCATCGACCAGAACACGCGCGCGGCCATGTCCAGGTCGGCGCCGGCGGCGCCGTCGGAGACGATGATCGTCGGCCGCCCTTGCATAACGCCGGTCTGGCGCATCAGGGCCTGGAACGCGGCCTGGTCGGGAAGCATCCACTTCCATTCGTGCCCGTCGATCGCGCGCGTCACGCGCACCGCGTTGAAATCGAGCAGGCGCGCACCCGGGATGTGTCCGCCAAACGTCGTCAGGACCTTCTTGCCGTCTTCGGTGGCGAACACCGGCGCCTTGCCGAACGAGGCAAGCTCATCGCGCACATCGATGATGTTGACCTCGTTGCGGTGTTGTTCCAGCCACTGCGGGCTCACCAGCGGACCGGGCACGTCAAGGGCCTGCGCGACCGGGACACCCAGCATGGCGCCAACGGTGAACATTGCGACAAGAATTCGAAGGGACATGAGAGCCTCCAGATGGATCCATTCACGGGGTCGCGGCGTCGATCGCCGCGATCTGGTCATCGAGCGACACGGCGCACTCGCTCAGGACATGCATGCGCCGGTCTTCCAAGACACGCGCGCCGCCGTGCGCGGCGACGCGCCGGTCGCGATGGCGCAGCAGCAGAACAACCTGCGGCGAGAAAAGCGCAAGCAGCGCGCGCAGCCAGTCCTGCACCGGCGAGGCGGCCGGCGCGCGCGCGGCGATGATGCGTTCGAGCGCGGCGATGTCCTCGCGCGCACTCCGCCACGACTCGTTGGTGACCCAGCGGTTGGTGGTGAACAGGCGCCGCGGCAGACCGCGCGCATCCACGCCGATGCCGACCAGATGGGCGTAGCGCGGTTCGCCGCCATCCTTCGCCTTGTCCGGCAGGCGTCGGAACACGTGGAAGTGGCCATGTTCGCCGGGCACGCCGCGATCATGCGCGTGGTAATAGAAGAACCAATCGCCGCCGCGCTGCGCGGCGGCGTCGGTGCGGGCATACTGCTGCCACGCGCAGGGCGCATGCACGCCCAGTGCGGACGCGAGCGGCGTCACGCCATCGGCCACGAAGGCGTTGATCAGGTCGACCACGCGGCGCGCCCCGGCGCGCGTGCGCCGCAATGCGTGCGCGTCCATGGCGCGCAAACCGCGCGTGAGCATGGCATGCGGCACGCGCAATCGCGCGCGATCGCGCCACCGGGCGGCGGCCGAGTTCAATCGTGTTTCTCCTGCGGCGCGCACGGGTTCGCCGCGGCGCGCTGCGGCGCGCAAGGATTGTTCGATTTGGCTTTCGGCGCGCAGGGATTGGCCGCCTTGGCCTTCGGCGCGCACGGGTTGGCCGGGGCCGACTTGGGCGCGTTGGCCGCCTCGTTGACGGGACTGCTGCATGCCGTGATCCCGCCCAGCGACAACAGGGCGGTCGACAAGGCGGCGGCGAGCGGAACGGATTTGTGTCTCATGGGATCTCCTCCGGCATTCAATCGGCGCAACTGATCGAATTGGATGTCTTCACGCGGCGGCTGAGCCAGCCCACGATCGAAGCGACCGCAATCAGCAGGACCAGAACGAGTCCGTTCGGGATGTGCAGCAGGTCGCCCAGCGTCTGCGCCTGCGGGCCTGGCGCCGCGTTCAACAGCGGCTCGAGGCCGGTGAACAGGCCGGCAAACAGCACGACGCCGAGGACGAGACCGGCAAAGAACACGATGCCATCCAGGCGCCCGGCGGCGGCGCCGACCACTGACGTGCCCGGGCAATATCCGCCCACGCCCATGCCGGCACCGACGAAGGCGCCGCCCAGCAGCGTCGCCCACAGGTACGTCGTCGGCACGTACAGGTCCGACCATTGCACGAATCCGGCGAATTGCAGGACATACAGGCCCGCGGCCGCGACGATGATCGCGGTGAACATCACGTTGAACACGGTCCAGTCCTTCAGGCGCAATTGCGCGGTCAGGCGACAGCCATTGCCGAGGCCGCCACGCTGCAACACGTACCCGAACAGGATTCCGAACACGATCCCGGAAAGCGGGGTCACCCATCCGAAGGGCATGGTCATTGCCAGAGCCTCCGCGTGGCGAAACCGACGAGGATGCCGGTAACGAAGAAACCGATCAGGAACACGAAACCCGCCGTGGCGAGCACGGCGCCGCCGGACAGTCCCAGCCCGCTGGTGCAGCCCGCCGAAACGCGCGCGCCGAACCCGGAAAGGATGCCGCCGACCAGCGCCAGCACCAGGCGCCCCGTGGTCTTCATCTGCGGCGGCCCTTCCACGCGCAGGCGCATGCGGCCGGACCACCACGCGGCGAGCAACGCACCGATGCCCATGCCGATCACTTCCCAGACGATCCAGGTGTTCAACGGATCGGACCCGCCGGCGGTCATCGGCCCGAGATAGCCGTTGCCCGCCGTGGCGGCCGGCGCGATGGCGCTTGACGCGGCGGCGGCAATCGCGGTCGGCGTGCCCGAGGCGCCCAGCCCGTGCCCGGTGGCGAGGAACGTCGCCAGCAGCACGAGGCCCAGCGCGAATCCGGCGACGTGGGCACTCCAGATTGGTCGAGAGGTCATTGCACGTCTCCCAGGAGCAGGAATTCCATACCCCTATGGGTATGTTCCGATCCCCGTATCATCGGCTTCTCGCCGACACAATTCACGCTGCACCGCCGCATGAACGCAACGTGACCGCTTGCGGGCGCGTCAACATGCCGGCACGCGGCGCGAATACCGGCCCAAGGCAATGGCTGTCGTCGTGCCGGTGACTTGCTGCCGATAGCCGCCGGGACCGAACCGCTCGATCAGCTCCGCCTTGTAGTTCTGGAAAAACCGCTGCAGGAATTTCTCGCCGACCGTTCCGGTTGCGGTCAGGCCGTCGTTGGCCGGATCGTACGCCAGACGTACCGGCAGCAATGGATTCGGCGCGGGGCCCGATATTTTCTGTCCGCCTTCGGCAGGATCGAAGACGCTGCCGTGCGCGCAACACACGATGCGCCCCGGTGCGGTCGCCAGTTCGCTGGCCGTGCTCGCATAACGCAGGTAGCTGATCGATGGCGTCGGGTAGGTCAGCTGATGCGTGCAGATGGCGACGAAGGCGACCAGGTTGCCGGCCCGGCCGACGCCTGGCGGATTCGTGTAGCCGCCGTCGTCCGACGACGTCAATCCATGAGCGTGCGCACGCTTCGCGCCCAGGTTGATCAGGAAACAGGGTACGCCCGCGTACGGATAGGCGAAGACCATGGCTTCTGCCGTGCCGACTTCGGTCGCCTTCAGTGGCGAACCGTCTTCCCCGACCAGCCGCGCCGGCGCGAAGTCCTGCAACGCGACGGCGGTACCCGGCAGGCTGCAGGCCATGGCCGCGCCCGAGCACCATGTCACGAATCGCCTTCGATCCATTGCCGGCACCGGTGGCCGCCTTCACGCATTGAACATGTCGCGGTACATGCCGCGCGCCCACTCCAGGTCCGCCAGCCCCTTGGCCGTGTCGCGGTTCAGGAACGCCTTGGTGTCGGGCGAAAAGCCGGTGATGACGTCTTTCCTGGCGTCATAGGTGTAGCGCGCGTCCACCGAAATGGCTTCCATCGGATCGGCATTGACCATCGAATAGCAGATCGTTTCCGGCGACACCCAGGCGATCTCCTTGCCCTGGGCGCGCGCGGCCAGCACCCTGGCGACATAGTGGCCTTCGCTGTTGGCGGTGTTGCCGCTCTTGGAGTACGGATGTCGGCGCGAATCCCCGCTCACGTAGACGTGCGGATCGCCGACCAGGTTGTAGAAGCGGATATCGATGTTCGCTTCTTTCTGCGCCGAACGGTCGGACGGCGCCATCAGGCCAAGCTGTTCGATCAAGGTCGCCGCGCGGATGTTGGGATAGATCGCGGCATCGTCGAAATCGTAACTGTCGAAATCGGTCTTGATCGCGCGCTTGTCGATGTCGACGCCCGTGATCTCCACGCTCGGCACCCACTGGATGATGTCCTTGTACAGTTGCTCGAACGCGTCGTGGAAACCCTTGGCCTTGATCGTGATCTCGGGGTTGGCATCGAGCACCAGCACCTTCGCCTTGAGCTTGCGCTTCTTGAACACCGCGGCCATCAGGCAGGCGCGCTCGTAGGGCGCCGGCAGGCAACGGTAGTTGCCGTTCGGGACGGTCTGCACGAAGACGCCGCCTTCGAATTCCTGCACCTTGCGCCGGATCGTCACGTGCTCGGTCGAGCGTGCAAAGCCGCCGGGGTAGGTCTGCGCCAGGGTCAGTTGCGCGCCCGGATCGGTCACGCCGATCCTGGGATAGTCGTAGTCGATGCCCGGCGCCACCACGAGGAAGTCGTACTTGATGTCGCCCTTGTTGGTCGCCACCGTCTTGGCGGTGCGATCCAGGCCAGTGACCGTGGCGTTGAAATGCAGGTAATGATTGTTGACTGCCGCATCCAGGAAGCTGTGGGCGGCGAGGAACTCGAGATCGATCAGCCCCGCATACCACAGGTTGCTCGCGAAGCACGACGCGTACAGGTCGCGTTTCTCGACCAGCACGACGTCGAAGCGCGGATATTCCTTCTTCGCGTACTTGGCGATGGTCAGGCCCGAAGTGCCGCCGCCGACAATCACCAGGCGCGGCCCCTTGGCCTTGGGCAAGGTCGCCAGCGCGTGCGTGGCCACCGCCGGCGCGACAGCCTTCGGCGGCACCGCGCCCGCGGCAATACCCGGCGCGCCCGCTACCAGCACCGCGCCGCCCAGGGCCAGGAAATCACGACGATCGATCGGGGTGGACATGCTTGTTCCTCCCTTGTGCGCGAATCACGGCTGCGAGGATCAACCGGTCGCGGACGACGCTGATCGGTGGAGCCGACGATCGCGTCCGGAATCCGGCCGCCGAACCCCGGGGTTCCCCCGCAGGGAGTTCCCGGCCGCACCCTCTGCGCGGATACCGGCCGGGGTATCCGCCCCCATCTTGCGCCTTTTGCCGGCGAAAATACATACCCAACCGGCAACAGCGTGCCGGACGGCTAGCCGAAGTGCCATGCGTGCTGCGACAATGGCGATTGTCGCGTCGCACCATACCGGACAGGAACTTCGCCGACTCGTGGATCGCACCGCTGCCAGCATTGCCGAAACGAGTCCCGCCGCGCCGCGCGTGGGCTCGCGCGCTGCAGGTGATTTCCGCATCGTCGCCGGCGTCAGCACGGCGCACATGCTCAACGACATCATGCAGTCGGTGATCCTGGCGCTGTATCCGCTGCTCAAGGGCGAGTTCGACCTCGGTTTCTTCCAGATCGGCGCGATCTCGCTGACCTTCCAGCTCACCGCCTCGCTGTTGCAACCGGTGGTGGGCACGGTCACCGACCGGCATCCGTTCCCGCTGATCCTGCCGATCGGCATGGCCTTCACGATGTGCGGCCTGCTGCTGCTCGCGGTGGCGCCGAACTATCCGCTGATCCTGGCGGCGGTGGGGCTGATCGGCGTCGGTTCCTCCACCTTCCACCCCGAATCCTCGCGCGTGGCGCGCCTGGCATCGGGCGGTCGCTACGGCCTGGCGCAGTCGCTGTTCCAGATCGGCGGCAATACCGGTCAGGCGCTTGGCCCGACGCTGGCCGCGTTCCTCGTCCTGCGCCACGATGGCGCCGCCGCGCGTCCGCACGCGGCATGGTTCGCGCTGATCGCGTTGCTGGCGATGGTGATCCTGTTGCAGGTCAGCCGCTGGTACGGGGCACACCTGAAACAACGCGCGACGCAGCACCACGTGCCCGGCACGACCTTGTTTCCCGCCGCGACGGTGCGCCGGACCATCGGGATCCTGTTGATCCTGATGTTTTCCAAGTTCTTCTATTTGTCCAGCATCGGCAGCTATTACACGTTTTACCTGATCCATCAATTCGGGCTGTCCGAGCACGCGGCGGCAAACCTGCTGGCGCTGTTCCTGTTCGCGGTAGCGGCCGGCACGCTCGTCGGCGGTCCGCTGGGTGACCGCATCGGGCGGCGCCGCGTGATCTGGTTTTCGATCCTGGGCTGCGCGCCGTTCACGCTTCTGCTGCCGCACGTCGGACTGGGCCTGACCGTGGCCCTGAGTGTGGTGATCGGCCTGGTACTGGCCTCGGCGTTCCCCGCCATCATCGTCTATGCGCAGGACATGCTCACGCATCGCATCGGCATGGTCTCGGGCCTGTTCTACGGGTTCAGCTTCGGCCTCGGCGGCATCGGCGCGGCGGTGCTGGGCCTGGTCGCCGATCACTACGGCATCGTGTTCGTGTACCAGGTGTGCGCCTTCCTGCCGCTGCTGGGCATCTTCGCCGTGTTCCTGCCCGACGTCCGGCCACCGCAGCATTCCGCATGAGCGATCGTCCCCTCCCGCGCACGGCATCTGCGCCATGAGTGCGCTGTGGCCGACCATCGCCTCGCTGCTATCCGGTGCCGCGGTCGGCTTCATCCTCGGCTTGATCGGCGGCGGCGGTTCCATACTCGCCACGCCGTTGCTGTTGTATGTCGTCGGCATCGCCCAACCCCACGTCGCCATCGGCACCGGCGCGCTGGCGGTATCGGCGAACGCCTATGCCAACCTGATCGCGCATGCGCGCCGGCGCAACGTGCGCTGGGCCTGCGCGTCCGTGTTCGCGCTGGTGGGCACGGTCGGAGCACTCGCAGGCTCCAGCCTCGGCAAGGCACTGGATGGGCAGAAGCTGCTGTTCCTGTTCGGCCTGCTGATGCTCGTCGTCGGCGCCGTGATGTTGCGCCCGCGCCGGCAACTGGGCAGCGGCCACGAGGTCACCAACCTGCGCAACTGCCTGCGCACGGCGGCGGCGGCGCTGGTGGCGGGCAGCGCCTCGGGATTTTTTGGCATCGGCGGCGGCTTTCTCATCGTGCCGGCCCTGATGCTTGCCACCGGCATGTCGATGGCCAACGCGATCGGCTCGTCCCTGCTCGCCGTCGGCACGTTCGGCCTGGCCACGGCGATCAACTACGCGAGTTCGGGCCTGGTCGACTGGCGCGTTGCCGCCTTCTTCGTCCTTGGCGGCATCGTCGGCGGCCTGTTCGGCACACGCCTGTCCTTGCACCTGGGCACGCAACGCAATGCCCTCAACCGCATCTTCGCGGCGCTGGTGTTCGTCGTCGCACTGTTCATTCTCTATCGCAGTGGGATGGCGATCGCACGCTAGCGCGGGAAACTCGCCCGCACTTCACGGCAAGTCCTTCGATTCCGGCGCATCGCGCAATCGCACCTGATCCGCGGCGGGCACGACAATCACCGTCTTGCCCGCCGACTTGAGCGCCGCATTCAACGTCGCCAGTTCCGTTGCCTGCGCGGCATGCCAGCGCGCGAGCGCGCGATCCAGCCGTGCGACCGTCGCCGCGACGACTCCGCGCTGCGGTTGCGTGGGCGCGCGATCGCTGCCTTCCAGATCGCTGGCAACGGCCGACAGCACGCCGCCGATGTCGCCCAGGTCTTCATCATCGTGGCCCTCGCCGGATTGCAGCGGCGCAACGGCGGACTTGTATTTGTCGATGTCAGTCTGCAGCGCCTTGTCATTCTTGCCTGCATCGAGCTTTGCAATCTGCTCGCCGACATCCTTGACTTGCCCGTAGCCGACGTAATCGCGCTCCAGTGCATCGCTCACGTCCTTGCCGAACGCGCGCGTGGCCTCGAGCGCAGAAACATCCAATGGCACGCGCGGGTCGGCAACGATTTTCAGCGGCGCGGTCTGCGTCTTGCCGTCGATTGTCAAAGCCACGGTGTACTCGCCGGGTGCCACAACCAGGCCCAGCGGCACGATTGGCGTGCCGTCGCGCCACACCGCGCCGATGCTGTAGTCGTAATGCACGGCGCGCGGGCGCGGCAGGCGCAGGTCCCATACGAACCGATGCATGCCGGCGGCAGCGGAAAGCTGCTGCGGCGGTTGCGTCCAGGCCTCGGCGAAATAACGCTCCGCGTCCGGAACCGTTGCCGGCGTGTCGCTGGCGAAACGGCGCACGAGGTTTCCACTGGCATCGCGGATTTCCAGCGCGACGTTCTTCGCCGCCTGCCCAAGCCGGTAGTCGATGACGGCGCCGGTCGGCGGATTCTCGCCCAGCGCGGTGTCGGCCGGCGGCGGCGTGTCCTTGTTCTGGCTGCCGCGCACGCGGATCGCGGTTTCCGGATCGAACAATACATTGCCATCGCCCGCGAGCTTCGCGTGCTGGTGCAGTGGCGACAGGTCGTCCAGCACCCAGATTGCGCGACCTTGCGTGGCAACGATGAGATCGCCCTGATGCACGAGCAGGTCGCGCACCCACGCGGTCGGCAGGTTGCGCTGCAGCGACTGCCACTGCGCGCCGTCGTCGTAGGAAACGTACACGCCCGCATCGGTGCCGGCATACAGCAACCCGGCGGTGACCGGATCGGATCGCACCACATCGACAAAATGCCCGGCGGGCAGACCGGCAATGATTGGCGTCCAGGTCTTGCCGCCGTCGTGCGTGCGCAATACGCGCGGGGAGAAATCATCCTGGCGATGATTGTCCACGGCGACATAGACCGTGTCCGTGCTCGCGGTGGCAACATCCACGCTCGCAATCTTGGCCCACGCCGGCACTAGTTTGGATGGCGTGACATTCGCCCAATTCTTGCCGCCATCGCGCGTGCGCTGGATGGTGCCATCGTCGGTGCCGATCCAGATCTCGTCGTTGTCGCGCGGCGACAGGCCGATGGCGAAGATCACGCCATAGCCGCAATCGCGCGCGGCAGCGGCGTCGAGGTCTTTGTCGCACCGCTTCGCGCCGGCCTTTTTGGCGGACAAATCCGGACTGATCGTCTGCCACGTCGCGCCCTTGTCGAGCGAACGGAACAGCACTTGCGCGCCCTGGTACAGCGGGTACGGCGCCAGCGGCGACACCGCAATCGGCGTGATCCAGGTGTAGTGGTATTGCACCGTGGTCGGACGCTCGCCGTAGGTCGACAGCGGCCACGGCGAGATGTTCTGCACCTCGCCATTGCGCGCATCCCAGCGCGACAGGCGCCCGCCGAGTCCGGAGCCGTACACGATGTTCGCATCCTGCGGATCGGGAATGTCGTAGTCGCGCTCGTCCCCGCCGACCGGATGCCAGTCGCGGAAGCTCAGCGCACCATAGTCGCTGCGGCTGGACGCGCCGACCGTGCCCGAGTCCTGCTGTCCTGAATAAATCCAGTACGGAAAGCGGTTGTCGGCAGCAAGGTGATAAAACTGCCCGGTCGGCTGGTTGTACCAGTCGCTCCAGTGCGCACCGCCATCGACGCTGACGACGGCGCCCTGGTCCACCGCGGTGACGATGTGGTCGGGATGCTTCGGATTGATCCAGAAGAAATGGTAGTCGTCACCGCCCGGTGCGCCCTTGAAGATGTGCCAGCTCTTGCCGCCATCGTCCGATACCCGGATCGACTGGCCGGCCGAATACATGCGATCGCGGTTCGAAGGACCGACCGTGATGCGACTGAAGTAGTCGTTTTCCAGCCAGCTTTCGCCGCTGACGCGTTCCCAGCTGGCGCCGCCATCGTCGGACCGGTACAGACCGCCTGCGTCCACCGCGCCTGCATGCGGTACATTGCCGCTGTACGGTGCGGCATTGACCACGGCATAGACGCGATTGCCGCTCGTGGCGGCCAGACCAATGCGCCCGAGCGTCGCCTGTGGCCAGCCGTGGCCCTGCACGCGGTGCCAGGTGACGCCGTCGTCGGTGGATTTGTATACACCGCTGCCCGGTCCCGCGTTCGGCTGGAAGTAACTCAGCCACGGATAGTTGCGCACCTGCCAGGCCGCCGCATACACGACCTGCGGATTCGCCGGATCGGCAGTGAGGTCAACGACGCCTGTGTCGTTGTCGATGAACAGGGTCCTGGTCCAGGTCTTGCCGCCATCGGTCGAGCGGAACACGCCGCGTTCGGAATTGGGTCCGAAATAATGCCCGAGCGCGCCGACCAGCAGCGTGTCCGGATTCTTCGGATCGACGAGAATGCGCCCGATGTGGCGTGTTGCAGCAAGCCCCACGGAAGTCCAGGTCTTGCCACCGTCGCTGGATCGGTACACGCCATTGCCGGATTGCACGTCATAGCGCGCGGCGACTTGGCCGGTGCCGACGTAGATCACGTCCGGATTCGACGGCGCGATGGCGAGCGCGCCGACAGCCGCATCCGGCAAGGCGTCGCCAAGCGAATGCCAGGTCGCGCCGGCATCGTCGGTCTTCCACACGCCACCGCCTGCGGCGCCAAAGTAGAACGTATTCGGCCGATCCGGAATGCCGTCCGCGACCGTCGCCCAACCGGCGCGAAACGGACCAACGAGGCGCCAGCGCATCGCGGCGGCGGGGTCGGTCGGCGCGGCTTGCGCCAGCGCGACAGCAAACCAGCAGGACATGATGGCGCAAACGGACATGCGCGAGAGCGACGCGGTCATGGCGAATTCCTTGGCAGGGCAACCCGCCTACTGTACGCCAAAGCTGCTCACGACCGCGAATGGGCGCAGCGACTCACGTGTTCGTTCTCATCTTGCAAACGCTCCGTGCAAAAGGCGCGTGGGGAATAAGCAATACGGCTTTTGGCTAAATTGAACAAATACGATCCGAACGGAGCGTTCTATTGGCGCGATGAAGGTCAGTGACTCGCAAATATACTTGCAGATCTAGTACGACTGGTAGTCCCCCTGAATCGTGCAAGCCGCAGTCTGGTTCGCCCCAGAAGTAATCGGTAGGATGACTTGTCCGATGTTCTCTGAAACAAACCCTGCGGCTGGTGGTGTGATATCCGGGAGCGCTGTGCTGGCCGGCTGCACATCCCACGGTGAGGGCGGGTCCTTCGGGACGGTCGGGCACGTCGAATTCGGATAGGGATCGACGCAAGTGGCTGAGAAGGTATAGCCCTTCGTATCCCCAATAACGAGACCTCGCCCGTAAAATCGATAGGTGGTGAAATTGCCATCGCCCCGTTCATTTTGAGCTTGATTGATATCACCGTTGTTCCGGGTATAGGTACTCACCGAACTCGGGGTAGCAAACTGCCCTTGGAGCGTAGTCTGCTCTTTGATCGTGTGACTGGTGAAGTCGCGCAGTACAGCGATACGTACGACATGATCTTCGGGAAGTTGTTCGTCCGATGTCGATGTATAAATCTGGAACCCGTTGTCGCAAATTTCCACGTGCGTTAGCGCCAAATCGGCGACAGGATCCGGTTCTGGGTGCGTGATGGTGAGGCCGTTGATGGGCGATGTCCATGTCGACCACGGGGGCGAGGTCCATGCTGCCCATTTCCATGTCGCG
>JAFEFP010000290.1 GCA_018240545.1 Pseudomonadota bacterium
ACCGTGGACTTGTCCGCTGGCTTCAAGAAGGACCTTTGGTCGTTCGATGCCTACCTGAAGAACGCGTTCGACAATCGTGGCCAATTGGCACGTTACGCTGAATGCGCCACCGACGTGTGTGGCGCGCAAACCTATGTCGTGCCGGTGCAGCCGCGCACGTTTGGGGTGCGCGTCACCCGCGATTTTTGACTTTGCCTTTCCGTTGACGCAAACAAGCCCGGCGCAATGCCGGGCTTGTTGTTTTCGGTACTTCTGCGTTCGTCCCTGAATGCATGAATCACGAAGCGGCCATCCGTGGCCGCACTGTTCAACAACACCTCATTTCTTCGCAAACACCAGCCGGCCGCCCGCCGCGTCCACTGCCACCGTGTCACCGGGTGCGAACTTGCCTTCGAGGATCTCTTTTGCGAGGGGGTTTTCCAGTTGCTGCTGGATCGCGCGCTTGAGCGGGCGCGCGCCGTAGACCGGGTCGAAGCCGATGTTGCCGAGCAGGTCGAGCGCCTTGTCGGAAATCGTGAACTGCAACTGGCGCTCGGCCAGGCGCTTGCCAAGGTAAGCGCACTGGATGCGCGCGATGGCACGTATCTGCGCCTTGTCGAGCGCACGGAACACGACGATCTCATCGAGCCGGTTGATGAACTCGGGGCGGAAGTGGGCTTGCACCACACCCATCACCGCCGCCTTCATCCTGGTGTATTCCTCTTCGGAATCGCCGGTCAATTCCTGGATCTGTTGCGAGCCCAGGTTGCTCGTCATCACGATCACGGTGTTGCGGAAGTCCACCGTGCGGCCCTGGCCGTCGGTCAGGCGCCCGTCGTCGAGCACCTGCAACAGCACGTTGAACACGTCGTGGTGCGCCTTCTCGACCTCGTCGAGCAGGATCACGCTGTACGGCCGCCGGCGCACGGCCTCGGTCAGATAACCGCCTTCCTCGTAGCCGACGTAACCCGGCGGCGCGCCGATCAGGCGCGCGACCGAGTGCTTCTCCATGAACTCGCTCATGTCGATGCGCACCAGCGCCTCGGTCGAGTCGAACAGGA
>JAFEFP010000291.1 GCA_018240545.1 Pseudomonadota bacterium
TGCGGCAACTGCGAGCGCAACTGCCCGTACGGCGTGATCCACATGGCGTACAAGCCGCCGAAGAAGCCGGGACTCATCCAATGGCTGCTGTTCGGACGCGGCTCCGGTCCCGGCGAGGCGCCGCACGATGCGCGCCACCACGCCGAGGGCGAGATCAAGAAAGCGGTCAAGTGCGACATGTGCAAGGACCTGGACGGCGGACCGGCCTGCGTGCGCTCGTGCCCGACCGGCGCCACGATCCGCATCTCGCCGGAGGAGTTTCCGGCCTATGCACAATCCCGAAGCTGATGGCCGGCCACGACTCCATTCTCACGTACGCGCGCTCGCGCTACCTGTGGATCGCGTTGGCGCTGTCGATTGCCTGTCTCGTCGCGTACACCCTGCATGATCCCGGCGGCCCGCCCAATGGCGGCACCTGGCTCGGCTATGCGCTCGGCACCATCGGCGCACTGCTCATCGTCTGGCTGATGCTGTTCGGCATGCGCAAACGCAGTTACCGCAACAACCTGGGTACGTTGCGTGGCTGGCTATCGGCGCATATTTACCTGGGCACGTCGTTGATCCTGATTGTGCTGCTGCACAGTGGTTTCCAGTTCGGCTGGAACATCCATACCCTCGCCTTCGTACTGATGCTGGTCGTGATCTTCTCCGGCTTTTTCGGCGTCTATGTCTACTTGCGCTATCCGCATCTCATGACACGCAACCGCGAAAGCGCGACGCGCAGCGCGATGCTCGACGAGGTCGCCGAGATCGACCAGAACGCGCTCGCCCTGGCGGACGGCATCGACCCGAAGATCCATGCCGTGGTGTTGCGTTCGATCCAGAACACGCGCCTGGGCGGCGGCGTGTGGACGCAACTGCGTGCACATGACGGCTCGGACATCGCACTCGACTCCCTGCACACCGCATTGGCCGAGCGCGACAAGCGCACGGAGATGAAAACCGCGGAAATGCCGACGATGTTCGCCATGGTCGATTACCTCGCCGGACGCGCCACCGACAAGCAGGGTGAGGCGATGCGTTCGTTGATCGACCTGATC
>JAFEFP010000292.1 GCA_018240545.1 Pseudomonadota bacterium
TGTTCCTGCTCCATCCAGTCCATGGTCGCGGCGCCTTCGTGCACCTCGCCAATCTTGTGATTAACGCCGGTGTAGAAAAGGATGCGCTCCGTGGTCGTGGTCTTTCCGGCGTCGATGTGGGCCATGATGCCGAAATTGCGGTAGCGTTCGATTGGAGTGTTACGAGCCATGAGTAAATTTCGAAGTACCAAATTCTTTTGTAAAAAGTCCGTCAGGGATGACGGTCAATTCTTTTGCCGCGATGGAGGGCGGCATTACCACCGATAGTGCGAGAAGGCCTTGTTGGCCTCGGCCATGCGGTGCGTTTCCTCGCGCTTCTTCACCGCGCCGCCGCGGTTTTCGGCCGCTTCGAGCAGTTCGGCGGCAAGCTTGCGCGGCATCGAATTCTCGCCACGCTTGCGTGCTGCCTCGATCACCCAGCGCATCGCCAGCGCCATGCGCCGCGAGGCGCGAACTTCGACCGGCACCTGGTAGGTGGCGCCGCCGACGCGGCGCGACTTGACCTCGACCGCCGGGGCGACGTTGCCGAGCGCCTTTTCCACCAGCTCCAGCGGAGTCGCATTCTTCTGGCCGATCTGGTCGATCGCGCCGTAGACGATGCCTTCGGCCACCGATTTCTTGCCGCTCTTCATCACCATGTTGATGAAACGGGAAATCAGCTGGCTGCCGTGCTTGGGATCCGGCAGCAGTTCACGGGTGGGGGTATTGCCTTTGCGTGACATATGCTCTTCTCAATGATGCGGCCTTGCGGGCCGCTTGATACTCAAGCACTCGCGTGCCTGTGTGATGCTCGACTTCAGGTTCTCAGCTTCCCTTGGGCTTCTTCGCGCCGTACTTGGAACGGCTCTGCTTGCGCTTGGCCACGCCGGCGGCATCCAGCGAGCCGCGCACGGTGTGGTAGCGCACGCCCGGCAGGTCCTTGACGCGGCCGCCGCGGATGAGCACGACCGAGTGCTCCTGCAGGTTGTGGCCTTCGCCGCCGATGTAGCTGATGACCTCGAA
>JAFEFP010000293.1 GCA_018240545.1 Pseudomonadota bacterium
GCTCACGCTCGCGCACATGCAGGCGATGAAGGACCAGGCCATCGTCTGCAACATCGGCCACTTCGACAACGAGATCCAGGTCGACAAGCTCAATGCCTCGGGCGCGACCAAGACCAACATCAAGCCGCAGGTGGACAAGTACACCTTCAAGAACGGGAACGCGATCTTCCTGCTCGCCGAAGGCCGCCTCGTCAACCTGGGCTGCGCCACCGGTCACCCGAGCTTCGTGATGTCGAACTCGTTCTCGAACCAGACGTTGGCGCAGATCGACCTGTGGGCGAACAAGGACACGTACACCACCAGGGTCTACATCCTGCCGAAGAAGCTCGACGAGGAAGTCGCGCGCCTGCACCTGGAAAAGATCGGCGTGAAACTGACCACCCTCACCGCCGAACAGGCCGCCTACCTCGGCGTCGACGTGAACGGGCCGTACAAGCCCGAGCACTACCGCTACTGACCGCTGGGCTGATTATCGCTGGCAGCGACACGGGCGCCGAAGGGCGCCCGTTCGCCGTCCGTCGCTGGCAAGTGCCCAACGCACTCCTCGCGCTTCGAACCGCGTAGGATAGGCGCGCCCGAACCAACCGGGACCGCGCAGGCCACAGGAGACGTCGCCGATGCCGCCAAAGAAAAGCAGCGCCGACCGGCGCTTGTTCGCCAAGCTCCGCAGCCAAATGGACCAGATGACCGGCTCGGAGCAGGTCATTGCCAATTTCCTGCTCACCAATCGCCAGACGGTGCCGTTCGAGACCGCCAACTCGCTCGCGGCCAAGCTCGCCATCAGCGCCGTCACGGTGGGGCGATTCTGCCGGCGGCTCGGCTACCGCAATTTCCGCGAGCTGAAGACCGCGTTCAAGTTCGATGTGGCGGTGGCGCCGTGGCCGATCGGCGAAGGCCTGCGATCGATGCTGCGAACCGGCGGCAGCTCACCGGCACTGCAGCGCGACCTGGACCTGACCATCGCCGGCGTGATCGAAGTCTATCGATTGGCCGAAACCCGCGAATGGCAAGCCGTGGTCGCGCGCCTGGCGCATTGCGCGACACTGCACGTCGTCGGCTTCCAGACCGAGCGCGGACTCGCGGCGCACTTCGCCAACTTCCTCCAGTACGTGCGTCCCGGCGTGCGCGTGGCCGACCTCGCGGCGGGGAGTTTCGCGGAAATCCTGATCGATGGCACCGACAAGGACTGCGTCGTGATCGTGGAAACGCGGCGCTATTCCCGACAGGCGCAGCTGCTCGCCCGTCACTGCCGCCAGCGCGGCCTGCCCCTGGTGCTGGTCACCGACAAGTACTGCCATTGGGCCGGCGAATACACCCCGCACATCCTGGCGCTGCCGACCGAAAGCGGCATTTTCTGGGGCACGACCGTGCCCATCCTGGCGGCGCTGGCCTTGCTCGCCAATGGCGTGGTGCATGCGCTCGGCAATCGCGTGGAACAACGCCTGGCTCGCGTGTCCGGCCTGTATCAGGAATTCGTCGGCCACGTCGGCAAGCCCGCGCGCAAGCCGAGGAAGCCGCGCGACCGGCCGAGCGCGGCGGCTTGACCGCAGGCGCTCTCAGCGGGATTCGGCGAAAAGCGGATAGATGACCAGTCCGATCACGAAGTAGCCGCCGACGATGGCAAGCGGCAGCACGTCGCCGCGCAGCGCGCGCAGGACCATGTCGATGAGCAGCGGCAGTCCCATCAGCGCGGCGAACACGATGCCGAGTACCGGGATGATGCCGATCCACCAGCCGCGCACGCGCAGGCCACCGAGCGGGACGCGGAACGAGCGTGGGCGATCGGGTTCGGCGACGCGCAAGCGCATCACCGCCGCGCACACGATCGCGAACGCGACTGCGGTGCCCAGGCTGATCAGGTCGCCGAGCAGGCTGATCGGCAGGCACGCGGCGAGCACGGCCATGGCCAGGCCGGTGTAGACGGTGCCGGCGAGTGGCGTGCGCGTCCTTTCGTCGACGCGCGCGAATACCGGCGGCAGCATGCGATCGCGCGCCATTGCGTAGAAGATGCGGCTCTGCCCGTAGATCGAGGTCAGCAGCACCGAGAGCAGGCCGATCACGGCGGCGGACTTGATCGCGATGCCGAACGCCGGCAGGTGCATCGCATCGACGGCGACGGCGACCGGGTCGGCGACGCCAAGCCGCGCATACGGCACGATCCCGGTCATCACCGCCGCGACGGCCATGTACAGCACGGTGCAGATCAACAGCGTCATGAAGATGCCGATCGGCAGGTCGCGCTGCGGGTTGCGCGCCTCGGCCGCGCTCGTCGACACGGTCTCGAATCCGACGTAGGCGAAGAAGATCGCCGAGGCGCCGCGCAGCACGCCGGGCCAGCCGAACTCGAAATCGCCCTGCGCCGGCGGCACGAATGGCGTCAGGTTGGCGGGGTTGACGAAGGCGATGCCGACCAGCACGAAGGCAATCAGCGCCGCCATCTTGAGCAGCACGACGGCGGTGTTGAAGGCGAAGGACTGGGTCACGCCGCGCATCAGGACGGCCGTCACCACGAGAATGGCTCCGCCTGCGACGAGATTGACACCGCCACCGAACTGCAAGCGGTTGGTCCCGCCGACTGCGCGGAAATCGAACATCGGCGAGGTGACCGACGCCGGCAGGTGCAGGCCGAACTGATCAAGCAGTGCCACCGCATAGCCCGCGAAGCCGACCGCGACCGTGGCCGCGGCGATGCCGTACTCGAGCAACAGCAGCCAGCCCGCGCACCAGGCGGTGAAGCGGCCGAACGTGAGCCGCGCATACGAGTAGCTTGAACCCGACAGCGGCATGGTCCCGGCCAGTTCGGCGTAACAGAAGGCGGTGAAGCCGCACGCGATCGCGGCCACGACGAAGGACAGCACGACCGCGGGCCCGGCGTGCGTTGCCGCCGCGCTGCCGGTCATCACGAAGATGCCGGCGCCGATCACGCAACCCACCCCGATGAGGGTGAGCTGCAGCGGACCCAGCGTGCGCGCCAGCTCGGTCTCGCCGTTGCCGTCGAGTTGACAATTTTCTGTCATTGGGTATTTTATGACATAAATCTATCATGCCTGTCCAGATACCGCATCGCATGCAGACCGAAGTTCGCCATGAGCGCTGGGAGCTCGCCGCGCCGTTCGTCATCGCGCACGAGACCTACCGGTACGCCGACGTCGTGGTGGCGACGCTGTCGCTGGACGGCGCGATTGGTCGTGGCGAATGCACGCCGACCGCGTTCTATGGCGAAAGCGTGGACGGGGTGACGGACGCGGTGCGCGGACTCGTCGCGCGCCTCGCCCGCGGCGAGCAGTGGGATCGCCTCCACGACACCGTGCCCGCGGGCGCCGCGCGCAATGCAGTCGATTGCGCCGTGTGGGACTTGCGCGCCAAGCAGTCGCGCCGGCGCGTCTGGGAACTGATCGACATGCCTGCGCCAAGGTCTGTGCGCACCGCGCAGACCATCAGCGTGGGCGCGGCGGCGACCCAGGCCGACAAGGCGCGCGCCATCGTTGCCGCCGACGGCGCCGAGGCTCTCATCAAGCTCAAGCTCGACGCCAACGACATCGCCGCGCGCGTCGGCGCCGTGCGCGCCGCCGCGCCCGCGGCGACGCTCGTCGTCGATGCCAATGAATCGTGGAACCCTGCGCTGCTCGACACCGTCATGCCCGCGCTGCATGCCGCCCGGGTCGCGATGCTCGAACAACCCTTGCCGGTCGGCAAGGACGCGGCGCTCACGCAGATCGAACATGGCGTCCCGGTCTGCGCCGACGAGTCCGCGCACGTCGGCGCCGATCTCGACGCGCTGCGCGGACGCTACGAGTTCGTCAACGTGAAACTCGACAAGGCCGGTGGCCTGACCGAGGCGCTGCGCATGACCCGGCGCGCGAGCGCGCTCGGCTTCGGTCTCATGGTCGGCTGCATGGAGGGCACCTCGCTCGGCATGGCGCCGGCGATGCTGGTGGCGGGTTCCGCGCAATTCGTCGATCTCGATGGCCCACTGCTGATCGGCCGCGACCGCGACCCTGGCCTGCGCTACGAACGCGGCATGGTTGCGCCGCCGGATGCGGCACTCTGGGGTTGAGCAGTTCCACCTTTCCCTGACCACGAACCATCGCTCCCATGACCAGGCAAAAACTGATTCCGTTCTTGTGGTCCTGCCTGCTGGCATGTCAACAGGCAGCCGCCGCCGGCTTCGTCGTGCGCAATGCCGTCGTCGTCGACGGCACCGGTGCAGCGGCACAACGTGTTGATGTGCGCATCACCGGCAATCGCATCGCCGCGATCGGCAGACTTTCGCCGCAGCGCGGCGAGCAGGTCATCGATGCGCACGGTCTCGTGCTCGCACCGGGCTTCATCGATACGCACAGCCACCATGACGGGGACCTCAAGGCCCACCCCGATGCACTGCCCGTGGTGAGCCAGGGCGTGACCACGATCGTCATCGGCCAGGACGGATTCTCCGACACACCGCTTGCCGAATCATTCCGTCAGCGCGAAGCCAGCCCGGTAGCGATCAATATCGCCTCGTATTCGGGCCACAACACGCTGCGCGAAAAGGTCATGGGCAAGGATTTCAAGCACGCCGCGACACCCGCGCAGGTCGAAGCGATGCGCCGCCTGCTGGTAGCCGACATGAAGGCCGGCGCACTCGGCCTGTCGACCGGCCTCGAATACGACCCGGGCTTGTATTCCACGCGCGCCGAAGTGCTTGCGCTTGCGCGCGCGGTCGCGCCGTATGGCGGGCGCTACATCAGCCACATGCGCAGCGAGGACCGTCATGTCTGGGAGGCGCTGGACGAACTGCTGACGATCGGTCGCGAAGCGAAGATTCCGGTGCAGGTCAGCCACGCCAAGCTGGCGATGACCGATTGGTGGGGCCAGGCCGACCGCTTTCTCGGTCTGCTCGACAAGGCGCGTGCCGATGGCGTCGAGGCGACGCTCGACGTGTATCCGTACGACAGCTGGCACAGCGAACTGATCGTGCTGTGGCCCGAGCGCGATTTCGAAAACCGCGCCACCGCCGAATTCGTGCTCAAGCACCTCGCCCCGGCGGACGGCCTGCGCCTGTCCAGCTTCGCACCAGATCCGAGTTACGTCGGCAAGACGGTGGCCGACATCGCGCGCCTGCGTGGCACGGATGAACCGGCCACCGTCATGGCCCTGATCCGCGAATCGCAAGCCGCCAACTCGCGCGCCCAGGTCGTCAGCCGCAGCATGGATGAGCGCGATATCGACAAATTCGTTACGTGGCCGAATTCGAATATCTGCTCCGACGGCAGCATCGACAGCCTGCATCCGCGCGGCATCGGCACGTTTCCGCGCGTGCTGCGCGTGTACGTGCGAGAGAAAAAGCTGCTGACGCTCGAGCAGGCGGTGCACAAGATGACTTCCGTCGCGGCACGGCACATGGGCTTTCGCGATCGTGGCGAAATCCGCGTCGGCGCGGCTGCCGACCTGGTGCTGTTCGACCCGCAGACGGTGGCCGATCGCGCCACCTACGACAACCCGCGCGAGCCATCCGTCGGCATCGAGCGCGTGTGGGTAAACGGCACGACCGTGTTCGAAGACGGCAAGGCGACCGGCGCGCACCCGGGCCAGGTGTTGCGCCGCCGGGGAACGCACTGACATGCAGATTCCCGGTCCTTACCTGCTTTTCCTCGGCAATACCCCGCATCGTCTCGATGCGAAGACGGCGAGCGGCATCCTCGACTGGCGCAGCGAGCTGTGCACGGGACAATGCCGACTCGACGCGGACACCGTCGACCTCGGTCTGCCGGACATGAGCCCAGCCGCCGCCGCGGCCGCTGGCGCACGCACGTTGGTGATCGGCGTCGCCACGTTCGGCGGCGCGATCGAAGAGGCCTGGATCGATACCCTGCTGGCCGCGATCCGCGCTGGCCTGAACATCGCCAGCGGCATGCATGCGCGCCTGGGCGACCACCCGGCCATCGCCGCCGCCGCGCGCGAAACCGGCGTGTGCTTGTTCGACGTGCGTCACGCCGACAGGCGCTTTGATGTTGCCTCCGGACGCAAGCGCAGTGGCCGCCGCCTGTTGACGGTCGGCGTCGATTGCGCGGTCGGCAAGAAGTACGCCGCGCTGGCGATCCATCACGCACTCGCCACGCGCGGCATTGCCGCCGATTTCCGCGCCACCGGCCAGACCGGCATCCTCATCGCCGGCGGCGGCGTCGCGATCGACGCGGTCGTCTCCGATTTTGCCGCCGGCGCCGCCGAAGCGCTTTCGCCCGACAACGCGCCGGAGCACTGGGACGTGATCGAAGGCCAGGGTTCGCTGTTCCACCCGGCCTACGCCGGGGTCAGCCTCGCCCTGCTGCACGGCTCCCAGCCCGATGCGCTGGTGCTCTGCCACGATCCGCGGCGCGCGCACATCGACGGCTATCCGGACTATCCGCTGCCGACGCTCACCGCCTGCATCGCCGCGAACGTGCAGGCGGCGCGCCTGACCAATCCTGCCGCGCGCTGCATCGCCATCGCGCTCAACACCCGCGGCATGAACCAGAGCCAGCGCGACAGCATTTTCGCCTCCGCGCGAAAGGAAACCGGCGTTATCGCCTTCGACCCGATCGCAACCGGCGCGAACGCAGTCGTCGACACATTGCTGGCCGGCCAATTCCGCCCGAAGCACACCCGTCCGCTTACTGAAGGGGAACTCACATGAAACGCAATCCTCTGGTCCTGGCCACCGCGCTGGCTTTCGCATGCATTGCCCCCGCGTGGGCGCAGGACAATGCCGCGAGCACCGGCACCCCCACGCAGAAACTCGAAGCCATCGAGGTGACCGGGTCGCGCATCCCGCGCGCGCAGGTCGAAGGGCCGGCGCCGGTCGTCACGATCACGGCGCAGGACATCGAGCGCAACGGCTTTGCCAATGTCGCCGACATCATGAGTTCGCTGACGCAGAACCTCGGCGCGCTCGACAACAACCAGTACACGGGCGGTTTTTCGGTGGGCGCACAGGCGGTGGACCTGCGCGGCCTCGGGCCCAACCATACCCTGGTGCTGATCAACGGGCGCCGCATCGCCGACTGGCCGCAATCCTACGGCGGCGACAGCAACTTCACCGACATCTCCAGCATCCCCGCCGCAATGATCGATCGCGTCGAGATCCTCAGCGGCAGCGCCTCGGCGGTGTACGGATCGGATGCGATCTCGGGTGTGATCAACTTCATCATGAAACGCCACGCCGACGGCACCACGATCAATTATCGCGCTGGCGCCACCGAACACGGTGGCGGCGGCTCGCAGCGACTGCAAATCTTCAGCGGCTGGGAGAAGGGAAATTTCAGCTCGGTGTTCGGCATCGAACTGATCGACAAGAAACCGCTGTGGGCCTACCAGCGCGACTTCACCGATTCGCGCCAGGACAGCCCGGCACCGGCGTCGAAGATCTATGCCGATCCGGCCTGGGGCATCCTGGACGAAGACGAGAACTACATCGACCCGGGCAAGGCAACGTGCGACGCATTGTCCGCCTATGACCAGGGCACGATCATCTACGCCTACCGCAAGAACTGGGGCAATTACTGCGGCAGCTACTATTCCACCGGCTATGGCACGCTGGAGAACAGCCGCAAGGCGGCGAACTTCTGGGGCTCGGCAAACTACCGCGTCAGCGACAGCCTGAGCTTCTACCTCGACCTGATGGCCAGCACCTCGCATCAGGAAAGCTACTGGATGCCGCAGCGCTGGCAGAATTGCTACCCGCTCAACGGCGACTGTGCGCCGACACCGTTCTACAACGCCGCCACCGGCCAGGTCGAGCAATGGCAACGCCAGTACTTCACGCTCGAGGAAAACGGCGGGTTCAAGCCGGGCATGATCCGCAACATCGACAACGCCATGACCTTCAACGTCGGCGCCAAGGGCACGCTGGGCGACGGCCAATGGAACTATGATGCCACCTACGGCCATTCGCAGAATCAGCTCGAACAAAAATGGCCGGCGCTTGTCGCGGCCAAGGCGCAGGCGCTGTACCTGGGTCCGTCGCTCGGCGTGGATCCGGACAGCGGCCTGCAGATCTACGACGCGCCGTATTCGCGTTTCTATACCCCGCTCACGGTCGCGCAGTTCCGCTCGATCACGCAGGATTCGATCGACAACGACAACAGTCGCGCGGACACCGTTTCGGCGACGATCAATACCACCGAGCTGTTCAACCTGCCCGCCGGTCCGGTCGGATTCGCGGCAGTGGCCGAATACGGCACCCAGTACTTCGGCCTGAAGGCCGACCCGCTCTCGCTCGATGGCAGTTACTACGGTCTGCACAACACCAGCGCGGTTGGCTCGCGCAGCCACGCCGGCACCGGTGCCGAGTTCAGCGCGCCGCTGTTCTCGATGTTGACGTTGACGGGCGCGGGCCGCTTCGACCGCTACGAATACAGCTCCAACTCCTCGAGCAAGTTCACCTACGCGCTCGGCCTGGAATTCCGCCCGCTGGAAAGCCTGCTGATCCGCGGCTCCTACGGCACCGGCTTCCGCGCACCGGATCTTTCCTACCTGTACGCGGGCCCGAGCGGCTCGAACTCCTCCGGCACCGACTACTACCGCTGCCGCCGCGACGAGCCGGATACCGCACCGGATTTCATCGACGACTGCTCGTTGGGGGACATCGGTTACAACGGCCGCAGCCACGGCAGCACGGATCTGAAGAACGAGACCAGCAAGTCCTTCACCGGCGGATTCGTCTGGTCGCCGGCGCGCGGCCTGGACTTCACCGTGGATTACTACAACATCCGCCTGAAGAACGAAGTCGAGTACCAGACCAGCGACCTGATCCTGCGCGAGGAAGCCGACTGCCGCCTCGGCAAGACCCTCGACGGCACGCCGGTCGACATCAATTCGGGAATCTGCCAACAAGTGCTTACCCAGGTCGTGCGCAATCCGGCGACGGCCCCGATCAGTCCGGAAAAGATCACCTCCGTGCTGGTGCTGCCAATCAACGCAGCCAGCGACCGTACGTCCGGCTTCGACTTCAATGCGCACTACGCGCTCGAGGCCGGGCGCTGGGGCAATTTCGGCTTCAATTTCGGCTATACCTACGTGATCGCCCACAAGATCCAGTTCTTCGCCGGCGATCCGGTCACCGACGAACTGGCCGACCTGTACGATTACGTGATCCCGCGCAGCAAGGCCAACTATTCCGTCAACTGGAGCAAGGACGCGTTTTCGGCGACCTTGTACGGCGCACGGATTGGCGGCCTGCCGAATTACGACGGCACGCAACGCCTCGGGCCAACATTCAAGTACAACGCCACGTTCGGTTACCGGTTCAATGAACGCACCAATGTTTCGTTCGTCATCGACAACCTGTTCGACTCCAAGCCTGGCCGCGACAGCACCTGGACCGGCTATCCCTACTATTCCCGGAACTGGTTCAACGCCGTGGGGCGCGCGTATTTCGTCGAGATCGACTACCGCTTCGGCGGCGCCGCGCACTGACTCCGATACCCGGCTGTTCGCGGGTAGTCAAGAAGCGGCCTTCGGGCCGCTTTTTTTCTGCGGCTCGGCGACCGGGCGTCGGCGAAATGCTGCATCGCCTCATCGCGACAACGAGATATATACTGCGCCCGGGACACTCTACCCGAACGACGATGACGCCGATCAGCCTCGAATTCTTTCCGCCCAAGACCGACGAGCAGCGCGCGACGCTGGAAGCCGCGCTGCCGAAGCTGAAGGCGCTCAAGCCGGACTATGTCAGCGTCACCTTCGGCGCGGGTGGTTCGACGCTGGCATACACGCCGCAGATCGTGCGCCATCTGCGCGCCACGCACGCGCTGGACGCCGCGCCGCATGTGTCGTGCATGGGCGGCACGCGCGCGGAAATCCGCCAATTGCTCGACGAGTACAAGGCGATGGGTTGCAAGCGCATCGTCGCACTGCGCGGCGACATGCCGTCGGGCATGGCGGGTTATGGCGACTTCCGCTACGCCAGCGAACTGGTCGAGTTCATCCGCCGCGAATGCGACGGTTTTTTCCACATCGAAGTCGCCTGTTATCCGGAAATGCATCCGCAGGCCGGCGACGCGCACATGGACCTGAAGAACTTCGCGGCCAAGGTTGCGGCCGGCGCGAACGGCGCGATCACGCAGTACTTCTACAATCCGGATGCGTATTTCCGCTTCGTCGACGAGGCACGCAAGCACGGAATCCAGATCCCGATCGTGCCGGGCGTCATGCCGATTTCGCAGTACGCGCAGTTGCGGCGTTTTTCGGATTTATGTGGCGCGGAGATCCCGCGCTGGATCGCCAAGCGCCTGGAAGCCTTCCGCGACGACATCGATGCGATCCGCGAGTTCGGCGCGGACGTCGTCGCCGACCTGTGCCGCAAGCTGATCGCTGGCGGCGCGCCGGGCATCCACTTTTATACCTTGAACCGCGCCCGGGCGACGCTCGCGGTGTGTGAGCGGCTCTAGCCCAACGCCAGCAGCATCTTCACGCCGGCGAGGAACAGCACGACCGCGAGCAGGCGCCGGATGGAGGGCATCGGCAGGCGCCGGCTGCCGAGCCACGAGCCGATGGCGCCGCCGACCAGCACGGCGACGAGCCACGGCAGCGTCGGGCCGGGAATCGACGTGTTGACGAGCCCGCGGCCGATCAGGCCGGCGATGGAATTGACCAGGATGAATGGCGCGGCCACGCCCGAGGCTTCGCGCACGTTGCCCCAGCCGAGCAGCACGACGAGGGGGCTCAGGAAAATCCCGCCGCCGACGCCGGTGAGGCCCGAGAGGAATCCCAAACCGGCGCCCGCGCCGACCGCAACCGGAATCGCCGGCGGATGCAGATCGGTTTCGCGGCCACGTGGCGGGAACAACAGGCGCACGCCCGAATACAACAAGACTGCTCCCACCAACGGTTTGTAGAAAAGGTCTGGCAGCGTGATCGCTCCGCCGAGCAGGGCGAGCGGGATCGAAGTCAGCGCAAATGGCCAGAACAATCGCCAACGAAACCAGCCGCCGCGCCAGAAGTTGAACGTGCCGATCGCGGCGACGGCGGTGTTCATCACCAGCGCGACCGGCTTCATCTGCGCGGGTGCGAGCTCGGCCAGCGCCATCACCGCCAGGTACCCGGAAGCACCGGCGTGACCGACGCTGGAATACAACAGCGCAATCAGCGCAAATGCCGCTGCCAGAATCGCGTCTTGTTCGCTCATGCACGAATTTCCTGAAGCCCGAAGTTGGCGAGCATGCCATAATCGGCAACTGTCCCGCTGCAAGGAACCGCGCCATGGCCCGAGAATATCCGCCGTACATCTGGCACAACGGCACGATCAAGCCCTGGGCCGAGGCGACCACGCACGTGATGGCGCATGCGCTGCACTACGGCTCGTCGGTGTTCGAGGGCATCCGCAGTTACGCCACACCCAAGGGCCAGGCGATCTTCCGCCTGAGCGATCACCTCAAGCGTTTGTATCATTCTGCAAAAATATACGACTTGCCGATTCCGTATACCCAGGATCAACTCGCACAGGCCTGTCGCGAGGTCATCACCGCCAACAAGCTGCCGCGGGCCTACCTGCGCCCGGTCGCGTTTCGCGGCCTCGGCGGATTCGGCCTGTCCGCCGAATGCCCGACCGACGTGGGGGTCGCGGCCTGGGACATGGGTCAGTACCTCGGCGCCGGCGTCGTCGATGCCGGCATCGATGCCTGCGTGTCGAGCTGGCAGCGGTTCGCGCCGAACACGATTCCGGCCGGCGCGAAAGCTGGCGGAAATTACCTTTCCGGACAGCTCATCGCGCGCGAGGCGCGGCGCCTCGGATTTGGCGAGGGCATCGCGCTGGCCTCGACGGGACTGCTCAGCGAAGGCGCGGGCGAAAACCTGTTCCTCGTCTTCGACGGCGCGCTGCACACGACGCCCGTCAGCGCCGCCCTGCTCAACGGCATCACGCGCAATTCGCTGATGACGCTGGCGCGCGACGCCGGCATCGAGGTCGTCGAGCGCGACATTCCGCGCGAATACCTGTACCTGTGCGACGAGCTGTTCATGTGTGGCACGGCAGCGGAGATCACGCCGATTCGTTCCGTGGACGGCAAGCCGGTCGGTACGGGCAAGCCCGGCCCGGTCACGGCGAAGATGCAAAAACTGTTCTTCGGACTGTTTGACGGCAGCACACCCGACAAGCATGGGTGGCTGGAATACGTTTGATTTTTGGTTTTGTCACCCCGGCATGGATTGCCGGGGTCCAGGCTGCATGGATGCCATCCTTGGCCCCTGGATTCCCCTCAACCCGCTGTCGCGGGTTTCGACCTTGCCGGAATGACGAGAAGAACGGTGCTTCGCTGCTCACGCCCGCAACCTGAAATCCAGCGTCGCCACCGCCCCACCCTGCGGTCGCGGCGCGAGCGACACGCGCCAGTCGTAAAGTTCGCACAATCGCCGCACGATCGCCAGGCCCAGGCCGGCGCCCTTGCCGCCGGCGCCTTCGCCGCGCACGCCGCGCTCGAACAGTCTTTCCGCATCCTCGGGCTTGATACCGGGGCCGGTGTCCTCGACCGTGAGCTTGCCGCCGCCGGCGCCGACCGTGACCACGACTTCGCCGGACTGCGTGTACTTGAACGCGTTGCCGATCAGGTTGCCGAGCGCGACGGCCACGACCGACGATGGCGCGACGACCTCGACCGCGCTCTCCACTTCCATCCGGACGGCAACCGGCTTCTTGCCCAGGTGCGCGCGATACACGTCGATGACCTGCTCGACGACCTGCGCGACATCGGTGGTCTCGCCATCGACCGGCGCGGAACGCTCGCTGCGCGAGAGCAGCAGCAGCGCATTGGTCAGCTCGGTGGATTGGCGCGAGGCGCGCTCGATGCGCTTGAGGCGCTCGCGCACCTTGGCGGTGAGGTTCTCGGCGTTGAGCAGCAGCTCGGTGGTCGTGGCGATCACCGCCAGTGGCGTGCGCAGCTCGTGGCTGACGTCGGCATTGAATTCGCGGTCGCGCTCCACCAGCGCCGTGAGCTTGCGCGCGTACTCGTCGAATGCGGCCGCCAGCGCGCCGACCTCGTCGTTCGCGAAATGCGGCGCGAGCGGCTCGGCCTTGCCACTGCCCCCCATCGCCTGCACGCGTCGCGCGAGTTCCGTGACCGGACTCATGACCCGCCGGGACAGCCAGAATCCCAGCACCAGCGCAAGCACGGAGAATCCCAGAACCGCCAGCACCAGTGCACCTTCCAGCACACGCTGGCTATGCCTTTCCTGGGTGGTGTCGTACTTCAGGAAGAACCAGTAGCCCGGATCCTTGCGTACCGCCAGTTTGTAGACGAGCTTGCCGCCATGGCCATCGGGTTCGGTCAGGTCGTGCACGCCACTGGACAGGTCGCGCCACGCGAACGGCACATTGGCGAACTTGCGCTCGGAATAGACGTAGCCGACGATCTTCTGGAAGGCGAGGAATTCGTTGCTGGGATCCTCGTGGAATTTCGCCGCGTAATCGTCGACATTCTTGATCAGCGCCTCGCCGATCAGCTTGTCTTCAAGGTAACCGCGCAGATAGACCGCCGACAATGCGAACAGCGCGGTCAGCGCGAACCCGAACAGGACGAACGAGATGACGATGCGGCTGCGCAGTCGCCGCCGGTACTGTATGCGTGCCATCGGAAGCACGCGCCGTCAGGTATTCGCCGCGTCCGGATCGACCATCCGGTAGCCAATACCATGGCGCGTCTGGATCAGCGGCTTGCCGAACGGCTTGTCGATGGCCGCGCGCAAGCCGTGGATGTGCACGCGCAAACTGTCGCTGTCCGGCAATTCCTCGCCCCACACGCGCGTTTCCAGATCCTGGCGCGTGACCACCGAGGGACTGGATTCCATCAGATGCTGCAGCAGCTTCAGCCCGATCGGATTGAGCTGGATCGACTTGCCGCCGCGCGTGACCACGAGGGTGTCGAGGTTGTAGGTCAGGTCGGCCAGTTGCAGCAAGCGGCTCTGCACGCCCTTGCCGCGGCGGCCGAGCACCTGCAGGCGCGCCTCGAGTTCCTGCAACGCAAAGGGCTTCACCATGTAGTCGTCGGCGCCGGAATCGAAGCCGGTGAGCTTCTGCTCCAGCGCATCGCGCGCGGTCAGCATCAGCACCGGCGTTTGCCGGCGCGCTTCCTGACGCAACTTGCGGCATAGTTCCAGGCCATCCATGCCCGGCAGGGTAAGGTCGAGGACGATGACGTCGAACTCGTGGACGACCGCCAGGTGCAGGCCAGTGACGCCATCGCCGGCGAAATCCACCACATGGCCTTTTTCTTCCAGATAGTCGCCGATGTTGGCGGCGATGTCGGAGTTGTCTTCGATGACGAGGATGCGCATGCGGCAAGCTTACTTGAGTAATCCGGGAATTGCTAAGAACGCAATCCGGCGCCCGGGTTCCAAAGGTGCTGTGCGAGAAGTGCGGCCAAGGATGGGCGCCACTTGATCTGCTTGAGTTGTCGCGGACGACAACACACGATTCGGACGGCAACAAATAAAAAGGCCCAAGGAGGTGTCATTGGGGGAACACACCTGCCTTGGGCCTAAAGCTACTGCCCCGATTACCGTAATCTGCCTGTCACCTGACCTGACCTTAGGAGTGTCGAGCAGCCTACAGTGGGATCGATACTAGGTTTGCTGCAATTAAATCGGCGTTAAATCCGGCGAGGACTTTCGTTAATCGCCCGGGTGACGGCAAATCATCGTCCCGGTCTGCGACTGGCACTTGTCGTCCGTGCCGGATTTGCCGCGCAGCAGAAAGGCAAAACTCTGCGTGCGCGTCTGGCCCGCGGCCACTGCCGGGAAGCGCCAGGCCCCCAGCGCCGCCCGAGCGGCTTCATCGAAGATACCGGCAGGGTGCGCATGCAGCACGCGGACATGGCTGACCCCGCCAGCGCTGGTGATGCGATAGGAAAGCTCCACATTACCCTCGACTCCGTCGACCAGCGCACGCGACGGATAAACCGGCGGCACGACCTGCAATGGCAGCGCGTCGGTATTCGTATCCGGCACCGAGTCGGCGAGTTCCGGCACGAAGCGGGCGACTTGGGCATGTCCGGGGGCGAGATCGCCCACGCCGGCGAACGCCACGGCCGCCGCCACCGCATGCGCCGGATCGATGTGGATCGCCGCATCGGGCTCGCGTGCCGCATCAATGGATGGTGCCAAGGGCGCGAGCTTCGCCACGGCCAGCGCAACCCGCAGGTCCGGTACCGCCACCAACTGCGGATTGCCGCTGACCAGGGCAAGCGCCTGTGCCGGCAAGGCATCGAGGACGACGGCGAGCTCGTCACTGCGTTGCTGCGTGCGCCAGACGCCAAGCACCAGCGCGGCGGCCAGCAACAGCGGCAACAGCGCGTTGCGTGGTGCCGGTTGCGCCATCGCACCCACCCCGACGATGCGGCGGATGCGCGCCAGCAACTCGCCGCCGCCGGCACCGAGCGCTGCGCCGGCGAAGCGCAGGTCCTGGCGCAGTTCCTCAAGGCCCGCCAACGCACGGGCATACACCAGGGCCTTGCCGGAGGTCACCTGCAGCACCAGATCGTCACAGCATTCTTCGCGCGCATTGCGTATGTCGCGTGAAATCCAGTGCACGGCCGGGTGATAGAACAGCATGGTTTCGATGATGAGCTGGGCCAGGTTGGCGAGATAATCCCAGCGCCGGACATGGCCGAGTTCGTGCGCGATGATCAACTCGATCTGGTTCGGTGGAAAACCGCTGAGCAAGCTCGCCGGCAACAGGATGACCGGCTTGATCCAGCCGACCAGCATCGGCGTCACCACGCGCGCCGAACACAGCAGTCGCACCGGTCGGCTGACGCCGAAGCGTGCGCGCAGATACGACAATCGCAATTCCCAGGCTGCGCCAAGCCGGTCCGCGCCGCGCACCAGCACCTGCAGATTGCGCCATTGCCACAGTGAATGCGCCGCGATGCCGATCACCCCGCACAGCCACAGCACCACCAGCCAGGGCAACATGGCCCTGCCCTGCCACGGCGACGCCGCATCCGCAACGACCGCCGCAATGGCATCAACGCCGCGGCCGACCGCGGCTGAGCCCGCGCCTGGCCACAACCAGGCCAGCGTAACCACCGGACACAGCGCCATCGCCGCCAGGCAAAACAGCCCCAGACGGTAGCGCGCGTGCACACTGGTGCAGGCAGGACGCAACAGCGCGTACAGCAAGCCAACCAGCGCGCCCTGCCAGAGGAAATGCAGGAGCGTGGCGCCAAGCGCATTGATCACCGCAGTCCACTCCGGCTGGATCATGGCTTGCCCCCTTGCGCTTCGATCTTGTTGAGCAAGGCACGTATTTCGGCCAGTTCCGCGCGCGAGGCGCCACGGTGATGACCCAGTGCCTGCAATACCATTTGTGGCGTCGAGCCGTTGAACAGCCGCTGCACGATGTCGGCCAGATAGCGCTTCTGCGTGCGTTGCTTGTCAATGGCCGCGCGGTATACATGGGCGCGTTGCGAATCGTCACGCTCGACCAAACCCTTGGCGTGCATGATCTGCATGAGCTTGAGCGCCGTGGTGTAACCGACGCCATCATCGCCGTACAAAGCCTCGTGCACGTCGCGCACCGTGCATGAACCACGATCCCACAACACGCGCAGGATCTCGAGTTCGGCTGCCGTGGGCCAATGTGCCGCGGCCGCTCGTCTGGAAGCAGTCATCATGTTTACCTCCCCATCCGCAGCTTGCCGCGGTTCATGGCTGCGCGCAAGCCGCGCCGCCTCGCTTCCTCAGTTGCCGGTCTTGCGCTGCGGGGTGTTCAGCCGATTGGTCATGTCATGCTCCATCGCACGATGCTGCATCATGAGTTCCGCGTAGGTGTGGCAAGTCGTGACCGGACGATGCGAGCCGACCGGAGCCACGTGTTCGCAGATCAGCCGGTCATTGTCGTTGTGCGAAAGGATGGCGTTGATTTCGCCTTGCGCGTTCGCCAACGCAATCTTGGCGTCCGGCGGCATGTCGGATGCGTCAGCGTGTTCGGTGAGCAGCTTGCGCATCTCGCCCAGTTGCGTGATGACGCGCCCCTTCTCGCTGGACGAGATGTAGCCATACTTGCCACCTGCTTCCATGTCCCGCTCGATGCGCGCCGCATCCTTGTTGAACGACATCAGGGTTTGCGCCACCAGCGGCTGCGGATTGACTGGCTCGGTGGCATGGACGGCAATGGGTGCCAAGGCCAAGGCCAAGGCGAACGGAACGAGACGATTCATGGCGGACTCCGGTGGTTTGAAGCGGGAACTGCGGAAAGTACGGCGCGAATCGTACTTCAGTGCAGGCAGCCTGTCAACGATGCTTTTCGTAGATAATCGCTGCTGGGGTCAGGCGCTGCGTACGCGGCGCTTGCGCACGCGCCGGGCGAGGTAGTCGATCACCTCGCCGGCGACGTCGACGCCGGTGGCGGACTCGATGCCTTCCAGGCCCGGCGAGGAATTGACTTCCAGCACCAACGGTCCGCGGCGCGAGCGCAGCAGGTCCACGCCGGCCACGTTCAGGCCCATCGTGCGCGCGGCGCGCAAGGCGATGTCGATTTCCGCGCCGCTCAATTTCGCGGGCGTGGCCGAACCGCCCCGGTGCAGGTTGGAACGGAACTCGCCATTGCGTGCCTGTCGGCGCATGGCGGCAATCACCCGCCCGCCGACGACGAAGCAGCGAATGTCGGCGCCGCGCGCCTCGCGGATGAATTCCTGCACCAGGAAATTCGCGTACAGCCCGCGGAATGCTTCGATCACGCCCTGCGACGCCGAGCGCTTTTCGGCAAGCAGCACGCCCTGCCCTTGCGCCCCTTCGTTGAGCTTGATCACGTGCGGCGGTTCGCCAAGCATCGCCAGCAGGTCCGCGGTATCGTCGGGATAGTCGCCGAAAACCGTCGTCGGCAAGCCGATATCTTCGCGCGCAAGCATCTGCAGGCAGCGCAGCTTGTCGCGTGCACGCAGGATGGCATCCGACGAATTGGGCGTATAGACGCCCATCATTTCGAATTGGCGCAGCACGGCGGTGCCATAGAACGTGATCGACGCGCCCACGCGCGGGATCACCGCGTCGAAGTCCGCCAAGGCCCGGCCCTTGTAATGCACCGCGAAATCGCCGGGTGCGATGCGCATGTAGCAGCGCAGCGGGTCGAGCACGCGCACGCGGTGGCCGCGCGCGCGCGCCGCTTCGACCAGGCGCCCCGTGGAGTACAACTTGGCGTTGCGCGAGAGAATCGCGATCTTCACGCCACGGCACTCCGCCGGTTACGGCGCCCACAGACCCAGGATTGCCCGGGATCGACGCGAAAGCGACCGCACAAGGCCGTGCGCCCGAGCAGCATCGGAAACAGCATGCCGCCGCGATCGGTGAGATTGATGTCGGCGTCGAAACGGATGCCGCCCAGCACGATCGGGCTGCGGATGAACCAGCGCTCGGCGGTGCGCCCACCCGAATCGGTCACCGGTCGGCGCTCGACCGCCGGGGCCTCGCACTCCACGGCCCTGGCGCGGCGCCGGCGCGGGGTCACGGTGAAGCGCAACCACGGGCGGCCGTCGCGATCGAAGGTTTCCAATGCGTCCACATGCAGCGACGACGAACGCGCGCCGGTGTCGATCTTGGCCTTGATCGCCGCAAGCCCGAGTTGCGGCAGGCCGACCCATTCGCGCCAGCCGATCAGAAGCGGTTCTTGCATGACGCGCATCCGCGAGGATGGAGCGGGTGAAGGGAATCGAACCCTCGTCAGTAGCTTGGGAAGCTACAGCTCTGCCATTGAGCTACACCCGCGCCGGAATGCTACTGTACGAAGCCGCGCCGCGGCGGGCAAGCGCGACGGTTCACGCCACCTGAATGAGGGTTAATGGACAATGCGTCCACGTCGCCGGGGAAGGCGGCCATTCAGCTTCGCTGCGCAAAGATTTTGGGCGTAAAGTACGCCTCCCGGGGAACGATTCGGCAGTTCACCGCATACCGGCAGGTTTCCGACCACCGTGTAACGCATCAAGGAGCGTTGCCATGTTCAGACTCTCACGTTTTGCGGTCCTTCTCGCCGGCATCGGCCTCGCCTTTGCCGTATTGGCGCAGGACAACGGCGCGCCGGTCGATCCGCCCGGCCGCGTGGCGCGGCTTTCCTACATCCAGGGCAATGTCAGCTTCGTTCCGGCCGGCGAGAACGACTGGGTGCAGGCGCAACTCAACCGTCCGCTCATCACTGGCGACAAGCTGTGGACCGACCGCGATTCGCGCGCGTCGCTGGAGATTGGCGCCGCCGCGGTACGCATGGACCAGGGTTCCGCGTTCGATTTCCTCAACCTCACCGACAACCAGGCGCAGATGGAGTTGACGCAAGGCACGCTGAACCTGCGCGTGCGTCGGCTGTACGATGGCCAAAGCTACGAAATCGACACGCCCACGCTGGCGTTCGTGGTCAACCGGGTGGGTGAATTCCGCATCGACGTCGAACCCGACGGCCAGTCGACCGTCGTCACCGTGCTCAGCGGTGGTGGCGACGTCTATGGCGAGGGCGGTGCGCGCTTCGCCGTCGAGGAAGGCCAGTCGGTGACCTTCCACGACCCGCAGCTGCGCGATTACCAGGTCAACCGACTGCCGGCGACGGACGCGTTCGACGATTTCTGCCATGCGCGCGATACGCGCTGGGACAGTTCGTCCTCGCGCCGCTTTGTGTCCGAAGACGTGATCGGTTACCAGGATCTGGACAGCTACGGTGAATGGAGCGACGTGCCGGAATACGGCAACGTCTGGTATCCGACATCGGTTGCCGTGGGCTGGTCGCCGTACCATTACGGTCACTGGGCGTGGGTTGGCGCCTATGGCTGGACCTGGATCGACGACGCGCCCTGGGGCTTCGCGCCGTTCCACTACGGCCGCTGGGCCTATATCGGCAATCGCTGGGGCTGGTGCCCGGGTCCGATCGCGGTGCGGCCCTACTATGCCCCGGCGCTGGTCGCCTTCATCGGCGGTGGCCGTTTCGGTGTCGGCATTTCGGTCGGTGGCCCGATCGGATGGTTCCCGCTCGGCTATCGCGACGTGTACATCCCGTCCTACCGCGTCAGCCAGAACTACTTCACGCGCATCAATGTCAGCAACACGGTCATCAATACGACCGTAATCAACAACTACTACGGCAACTATTCGCGCGGCGACGTGAACTATGCGCAGATCAACTACGCCAATCGCCACGTTGCCGGCGCCGTCACGGCCGTACCGGAGTCGGCCTTTGTCGGCTCGCGCCCCGTGGCCGGCGCGGCCGTCGCGATCAATCGCGAGACATTCGCCAACGCCCGCGTTTCGGGCTTCGCCGCCGTCGCGCCGACGCGCGCCAGCCTGGCGCGGCCGGTGGCAGCGGCTGCGGTACCGGCGGCGGCGGTGATCAATCGGCCGATCGTCGCGGCCACTCGTCCGCCCGCGCGGATCGCTTCCTTCGAGCAACGCCAGGCCGTGCTCGACAAGAATCCGGGACGCCCGCTCAACGAGCAGCAGCTGCGCACGCCTGCCGTCACCACGGGTGCCGTGGCCGGTGGTGCCGCCGCGGCGCACACGCTTGCGGTGCGTCCCAACGTGCGCGTGGTGACCGAGCACGGCGCGCCGGCGCGATCGGCCGCTCCGGTGCTGCCGGCGCCGCATGCAATGGCGCCCGTGTCGGCACGTACAGGCGCAATCACGCAGGAGACGGTGCGTCCGATGTCCCCAGCCGAGCGCACGGCGCCGGCGGTCAACGACCGCCGCGTGCCAGCCGTGCAGAGCACCGCGCCGGCGACGAATACCGAAGCGCGCCGTGGCCTGGAGTCCTCGCGTTTCGCACATCCACAGGGCAACAACCTGCAGGAATCGCAACCGCTGCGCACGGCGCCAAGTCGCGAAATCCAGCACACCGTGCCGACCGCCAGCCAGCCGGCATACCGCGCGCCGACCCCGTCGCGGCCGGAATACCAGGCGCCGCAGCACACTGTGCAGGAGTATCACGCGCCCGTACAACCACGGCCGTCATACCAGGCGCCGCACGGCAGCGCGCAGGAGTACCATGCGCCCGCGCAGCCGCGGCAGGAATATCAGGCGCCCCAGCGCAATGTGCAGGAATTCCGCGCACCGGTACAGCCGCAGCCGCAATACCACGCACCGGTTCAGCCGCAGCCGCAATATCACGCGCCGGCGCAACCGCGCAACAACGCGCAGCCCGCTGCGCGCCAGCCGGCACCCGAACGCAAGGACGACGACAAGAAGGATCGACACAACCGCGACTGAGCGTCGGTCCCGCCTCATCCCGCGCCCGGCCAGTCCGGGCGCATTTTTTTGCATGCCCGATTTCGCTGACGCTGCCGATGCGACTAGACTACGCCCATGTACACCATCGTCCTGAATGGCCAACCGCGTGCCTGTGCACCGGGCCGCACCTTGCGCCAGCTGCTTGACGAGACCGGTTACGCGCAACGCCGCGTGGCGGTGGAGATCAATCGCGAGATCGTGCCCAAGAGCCAACACACGCAACGTGAAATCCACGACGGCGATCGCATCGAGATTGTCAACGCGATCGGTGGCGGCTGATCGCCCAGGACCGTGCGACGCGACGCGCGGCGAAACGCAAGCAGGATTGCAGGAACCCGAAATGAACGCACAGCTCCAACCCGCCGCAATGGACCGCGCCGACCCGCTGGTCATCGCCGGCCGCGCGTACCGTTCGCGTCTGCTTACCGGCACCGGCAAATACAAGGATCTGGACGAGACGCGGCGTGCGACGGAAGCAGCGGGGGCGCAGATCGTCACGGTGGCGATCCGGCGCACGAATATCGGGCAAAACCGGAACGAGCCGAACCTGCTCGACGTGCTGTCGCCGCAAACGTATACAATTCTGCCGAACACCGCCGGCTGCTACACCGCCGAAGATGCCGTACGCACCTGCCGCCTCGCGCGCGAGCTGCTCGACGGGCATGCGCTGGTAAAGCTCGAAGTACTGGGCGACCAGAAAACCTTGTTCCCGGATGTCGTGCACACGTTGAAGGCGGCTGAAGCGCTGGTCGCCGAGAAGTTCCAGGTCATGGTCTACACCAGTGACGATCCGATCCTGGCCAAGCGCCTCGAAGAGATCGGCTGTGTCGCGGTGATGCCGCTGGCCGCGCCGATCGGATCGGGACTCGGCATCCAGAACCGCTGGAACATCCTGGAGATCGTCGAGAACGCCAACGTACCGGTCATCGTCGATGCCGGGGTCGGCACTGCCTCGGATGCGGCCATCGCGATGGAGCTGGGTTGCGACGGCGTGCTCATGAACACCGCCATCGCCGGCGCGAAGGATCCGGTGCTCATGGCCACGGCGATGCGCAAGGCGGTCGAAGCCGGTCGCGGGGCGTTCCGCGCCGGCCGCATCCCGCGCAAACGCTATGCCTCCGCATCGAGCCCCATCGATGGCACCATTGGGTGAGCCGGAGTTTTCGCGAGCTGCGTTGAATCGCAGCCCGCGCCGGCGGACGACTCGACAGGGAAGCCGAGGCTGGCAAACGCACCGAGGATGGTTCGCGGAGTACGTCGTGCAGCTGACACACCATTCGGACGAAAAGCCACGCCACATCCGCAGCTTCGTGCTGCGCCAGGGGCGCTTCACGCCTGCACAGCAACGCGCGTTTGCGCAACACTGGGCACGCTTCGGACTCGACCCGCGTGTTCCATTCGACCCCGCGCGCACGTTCGGCCGCCGCGCACCGCTCGTGCTGGAAATCGGTTTCGGCAATGGCGAGCAGCTGCTGTGGTCGGCGCTGCATGAAGCGGACAAGGATTTCCTCGGCATCGAGGTGCACCGCCCCGGTGTCGGTCGCCTGATGAACGCGCTGGCCTCACACAATGTGGACAATGTGCGTTTGTACAATCATGACGCGATCGAAGTGCTGGAAACGGCGATCGCCCCGGGCGCGCTCAACGAAGTACGCATCTATTTTCCGGACCCTTGGCCGAAGAAACGCCAGCAAAAACGCCGCCTGGTGCAGCCGGACTTCGCCGCACGACTCGCCATCCGCGTCGTGCCGGGCGGATGCTTGCATCTGGCCACCGACTGGGCGGACTATGCCGAGCAAATGCGTGAAGTCCTGGACAATTCGCACAAATGGCGCAACACCGGCGGCGCGGATGGATTCGTCGCACGCCCCTCGTGGCGCATCGAAACCCATTTCGAGAAGCGCGGGCGCAAGCTCGGCCACGGCGTCTGGGACCTGCTCCATGAACGCTGTTGACCACCACGCCTGACGCCGACCGACAACAACAAACCCCGATGCACGGCCAACCATGAACAGCGGACTCGTCCTCAGCCACGACATGATGCTCGTGCTCGTGCTGGTGGCCTTCACCATGCTCATGCTCGTGCTCGAGTGGGTGCGCGCCGACGTGGTTGCCCTGCTGGTCGTGGTCGTGATCGGCATCACCCGCCTGATCCCGGTCGAGCAACTGTTCGACGGCTTCGCCGGCAACGCGGTGATCTCGCTGATCGCGGTCATGATCATGGGCGCGGGCCTGGATCGCACCGGCGTGCTGAACAAGGCCGCCTCGTTCATCCTGCGCCTGGCCGGCGGCGTGGAAACGCGCCTGGGCCTGCTCATCAACGGCATGGCCGGCGCGCTGTCGTCCGTGATCCAGAGCCAGGCGCTGGCGACGCTGTTCCTGCCCGTGGTCAGCCGCGTCAGCGCACGCACAGGCGTCCCGCTCGGCCGCTTGCTGCTGCCGATGGCATTCTGCATCCTGTGCGGTACCAACATGACGCTGATCAGCAATTCGCCGCTGATCCTGCTCAACGACCTGATCGCCAGCGCCAACCGCAACCTGCCGCCGGGGGCGCAAACGATCGAGCCGTTCTCGCTGTTCGCGATCACGCCGATCGGCATCCCGCTGTTGCTGGCGGGATTGGCGTACTTCGCGTTCTTCTCGCGCAAGTTGCTACCCGCCGAGGACGATGGCCAGAGCGTGACGCCGGGGCGCACCGAGACCTATTTTGCCGAGACCTACGGCATCGACGGCGATGTCGCCGAATTGACCGTCACGGCTGAAAGCCCGCTGGTCGGCATGAGCATTGCCGAGGCAGAGGGCTTGCGCGGCGCGCCGCTGATGCTGGCAATCAAGAACGGCGACGAAACCCGCCTGTCGCCGCCGGCCGACACCATGATCTGGGTCGGTACCGTGCTCGGCGTGCTCGGCAAGCGCGAGCAAGTCAACGATTTCGCGAACCTGAACCTGTTGCGCACGCATGCGCGCCTGAACGTGTTCCGCGACATGTTCAATCCGAACCGCGCCGGCATCGCCGAAGCCGTGGTGCCCCCGACTTCGCGTTTCGTCAAGCAGGAGGTCGGCGAGCTGCGCCTGCGCAAGCGCTTCGGCATCAGCGTGCTCGCGGTCTACCGCGGCGAGCAGGTTTTCCGCGAAGACGTGCGCAAGACCGCCCTGCGCGCGGGCGATACCCTCGTCCTGCACGGTTTCTGGCGCGACCTGACCATGGCCAGCGACGAGCGCGATTTCGTCGTCGTCACCGATTATCCGAAGGAGGACCACCGCCCGGGCAAAATCTGGCACGCCGTGGCATTTTTCGCCCTCGCCATGGGCCTGGGCCTGTTCACCGAGATGAAACTGTCGGTGGCGATGATGACCGGCGCGGTCGGCATGCTGCTCGCCGGCGTGCTGAACATGGACGAAGCCTATGCGGCAGTGAACTGGAAGACGGTTTTCGTGATGGCCTGCCTGATTCCGCTCGGCGCGGCGATGGATTCGACCGGCGCCGCGGCCTGGCTGGCGCAGGAATTGGTGGCCTACACCGGCCATCTGCCGCAGTGGATCCTGCAACTGTGCGTTGCCATCCTTGCGCTGTTGTTCTCGCAGGTGATATCGCACGTGGGTACGGCCGTCATGATGGTGCCGATGGCCATCAACCTCGCCTTGGCTTCCGGTGGCAACCCCAGCGTATACGCACTGATCGTGGCGATGTCGGTATCCAACACCTTTCTGATTCCCGGGGCGAGTCCCACGATTCTGGTTGTTGCCGGCCCCGGCGGCTACCGGCAGAAGGACTTCCTGCGCGTCGGCCTGCCCCTGACCGCATTGATGCTGGTGGTCATGCTGGTGGCGGTGAACCTCGTGTATCGCTGACCGGCAGGCTACCCCCGTTTTCCCTTACCGCGGTAGAATCAATACGGGAACCCGCTCCGCACGGATGCGCCACGCATCACCGGAGGTTTGCCATGACCCGGCTCAGCCTGATCCTGATACTTGCCGCCTTCCCGCTCGGCGCCCTCGCCCAAAGCACCTGCAGCGTGTCCGGCACCGCCTACGATTTCCAGGGACGGCCACTGAAGGACGCTGTCGTGCGCCTGACCGACACACGCACGCGACACGCCGCGTTCCTCGTCACCGACGCGCGCGCCGGTTATGCGTTTGCCGATCTTGCCCCCGGTGCGCACTACCGCGTGGATCTGCTCAGCGCGCCGACCGTGGTCACCGGCACGCACCTGCCCACGCGCTCGATCGTCGGCATGTCGTCCGCCGTGGCGTGCAGTGCGGGCCAACTCGCCCGCGCGGATGTGCGTACCCAGGTCGACTGAAGCGAATCAGGGCAGGCATACCTGCCCGTCGATGACCGCGACCGGTACCGAGCGCAGTGCATCGCCACGGCAGGGTCCGCCCAGGCATTGGCCGGACCCGAGCCCGAACACCGCGCCATGCGCGGCGCAGATCAATGTATCGCCGTCAATCAGGAATTTGCCCGGCGCGTAATCCAGCCGACGCCCGGCATGCGGACATTCGTTGTGGAAGGCGGCGACACGATCGCCGCTGCGCACCAGGATCAGGTCGAAGCCGCCCGTGCTGGTATCCACGCGCACGGCCGTTGCGCCGCCATCGGGCACATCCTCGACCCGGCATAACGCTTTTCTAACGTCCATTGGCGTATCTAGCCCATCCTCGACTGTCGATTCATTCTGCCACAGGATTTCGCCCGCCCATGTTTCATTGGCACTGGTTCCATCGCCCGCACAATCCCGCTTTGCGCGCCATCCTGACCGTGCTGGCGATCGTGTTCGTGGCCGGCATCGTCGTGTTGGGATTCTTCGCCCTGCTTGCGTTTGCCTTCATCGGCGCCATCGTGGCCATCGTGCGCGCGATGACGCGCAAGCACGCGCCCATCGCGCGCGCGCGCGATCCTCGCGTCATCGAAGGCGAGTACGTGATCGTGCGCAACGATCCGGCCGCGCTCAAGCACTGAAACACGGCCGCCCGGTGGCTCCGCCGGGTTCATGACCAGTGGCGCTGTCGCCGGCGCGCCACCATCGTTACAGTGCGCATTCCGGTTCTCCGCTCGTGCCCGCATGGATCGACCCGACTCTGCCGACTCCGCCGGCGCATTCGCCCTGGCATCGCCACGCGTGCTCGTGCCGCTGGCGCTGGCTGGCGTATACCTGATCTGGGGTTCGACCTATCTCGCCATCCGCATCGGCATCGAAGGCTATCCGCCGTTCCTGATGGCGGCGATCCGTTTCCCGATCGCTGGCGGATTGATGTACGCGTTCCTGCGCTGGCGCGGCGTCGCGCCGCCGACGCGACGGCAATGGTTCAACTGCCTGATCACCGCGTGCCTGCTGCTTGGCCTCGGCAATGGCATGGTGTGCTATGCGGAGCAATCCGTGCCGTCCGGCATCGCGGCCGTCGCCGTCGCCAGTGTCGGCCTGTTCATGGCGATCTTCGCCGGGCTCTACGGCCAGTGGCCGAACCGGCTCGAGTGGCTTGGACTCATCGTCGGCTTCGCCGGCGTCATCGTGCTCAATCTCGGCAGTGGCCTGCGCGCCTCGCCGCTCGGCGCCGCGGCCCTGGTGCTTTCCGCGATCGGCTGGGCCTACGGCTCGGTCTGGAGCCGCCAGCGCGACATGCCGGCGCCGACCATGGGTGCCGCGGCGCAGATGCTTTGCGGCGGCATTCCGCTCGGCCTGATGGCACTGGCCAGCGGTGAACGTCTGTCACAGCTGCCGTCGCTGCACGCGACCCTGGCGCTGGGCTATCTCATCGTTGCCGGCTCGATCCTCGGTTTCACCGCGTACATTTACCTGTTGCACAACGTACGCCCGGCGCTGGCCACGAGCTACGCCTACGTCAATCCGCCCGTCGCGGTACTGATCGGCGTGCTGCTGGGCGGGGAAACGGTGCACGCCATCGACATCGCCGGCACCATCGTCATCCTTTCCGGCGTGGTGGCGATCACGCTGGCGAAAACGAAACGCTGACCGGTCCGCGCCCGGACTATTGTTCGCGCAACGCCGTCGTCACCGGCAGGCGCGCGGCGCGCATCGCGGGAAACAAGCCGCCGACGAAACCAATCGCCAGCGCCCACTTGATGCCCGTCCACAGCAGCGTGGGCGTCACCTGGAACTGGAACACGACCTGGCTGAAATTGCTGCCCAGGGTCGATGCCGTATAGCCATTGAAGAGCAACCACACGATCGCTGCGCCAATGATGCCGCCGAGCAGCGCCAACAACATCGTCTCGAGCAACACCGAAACCACGACCGGAACGCCGCGAAAACCGATCGCTCGCAAGGTGGCGATTTCGCGCGTGCGCGCGGACACCGCCGCGTACATGGTATTGAGCGCGCCGAAGATCGCGCCGATTGCCATGATGATGCCGATGGTGATGCCGACGATGCGGATGACCTTGCTCAAACCTTCGGACTGTTTGCTGAAGTATTCCTGCGTGGTACTGACATCAACCTTCAAGCGCGGATCGCTGGTCAATGCGGCCTTGAGCTGGTCGAACGCGGACGGTGACGTCAGGCGCGCGATCACCGATTCGGCGCTGCTGCCGCGGCGGTAAGCCGAGGCCACGGACTTCGCTTCGCCCCACAATTCCGACTCGTACGAATCCCCCGAAGCGAAAACGCCCACCACGGTCCATTCCTGTCCGCCCAGCTTCAGGTGATTGCCGATATCCAGGCCGGCGAATTGCTTCTGTGCGCTCGCACCGACGTCGAGCTCGCGCAGGCCGGGTGCGAACTTGCGTCCGGCGACGATCTTCACGTTCGGTCGCACCGTCCAGGCCTCGTCGCCGACGCCGCGGATCGATACATTGGTATCGTTGTTCGGGTCGCTCTTCTTCGGCACGTTGGCGACGACCACCAGTTCGGCGGAAGCGACCGGTTTGCCTTGCGCATCGTGCGCGATGCCGGGCGCGCCTTCGATCGCGTCGATTTCGTCGCGCGTCAATACCGAATTGCTTTCCACTCCCGAGCCACCGCGCAACACGATCGCCGTGTCGTCACTGCCGGTCTGGCGCAACGTCGCGCTCAAGCCTTCGCCCATCGCCAGCAGCGCAACCAGCACGGCGACGACGCCGGCAATGCCGATCACGATGACGGCCGTCGAGCCGAGCCGTTGCGCCAAGGTGCTCAGGCCGACACGTGTCACCGAGAGCGTGCGCTGGCCGCCGCGCGCAAACAATAGCCACAGCGCCAGAAGGACCGCCAGCACCAGCACCGCGAACCAGGGCAAGGCCGTCCACGCGATGAGCCACACAATCACAATCGCCGTCATGCCCAAACCAAACAGGAATTTTTTCATGGTCCGTTTTCCTTATCGACCCGCAAGCGCATCAACGATCTTCAGGCGCATGCCACGCAATGCAGGCAACACGCCGACGACGACGCCGATCACGATCATCAGGACGAGCCCCTCAATCCAGTTGCCGACGCCGATCGGTGGCAGGCGGATCATCCCGCCGCTGCCTTTGGTCAGCGCCGGCGCCAGAACACTGGCGATGGCCATGCCGATCACCCCGCCGAGCAGCAGCAGCACCGTCGCCTCGGCCAGTACCAGCGCCAGGACACTGCGATTGGAAAAGCCCAGCGTCTTGAGCACGGCCAGCTCCGGGATGCGTTCGCGCACTGCCTGCGCCATGGTGTTGCCGGTCAGGAGGATCAGGGTGAAGAACACCGCCGCCATGATCGCCTCGACAATCAGACCGATATTGCCGATTTGCTTGGCAAACGACGCATTGAACGCATTCGCCGTTTGCGTCTTGGTCTCGTGATCGGAATTGGCCGACAGCGCGTCGATTGCATTCGCCACCTTGTCGGCGTCCTTCGGATCGGCGACTTTCACCACGTACCAGCCAACCGAGTGCTGGCTGTACATGTTGGCTTCGTCGAAGTATTTCCAGTTCAGGAAAAACATCTGATCCCGACCGTCGGGGGCATCCTTGGTGGTCCTGAAGATGCCGACGATCTCGAACGGCCAGGTCTTGTCACCGCTCTTTTGCGGAAAGATCTGCGATTGCAGCGGAATCTTGTCGCCAACCTTCCAGTGAAATCTCGCGGCCAGGGCCTCGCCGACGAGCGCGCCGTCGCGCGTATCCACGAACGCCTTGCGCTGCTCGGGCGTCAACACGATGTCGGGCGAAACGTCCAGATAGGCCTGATCCACGGCAAAACTGAACACGAAGTTCTTCGGGTCCTGGTACACGCCGCCGAACCAGTTTTCATGGCCCACGCCCTGCACGCCGGGTATGGCCGCAATGCGCGCCTGCAAGCTCTGCGGCAAGCCGGTCATGATCGAAAAACGCGAGGCCACCACCAGGCGTTCATTGCCGGAAAGCGTTTCACTGCCACTGGTAAACGCGACGCGCACCGCGTTGAGCAATCCGAACAGAAGGAACGCGGCAATGATGGAGATCAGCGTGAACACGGTTCGCGTCTTGCGCCGGAACAGCGCCGCCCAAATCAGATGGAAATATTTCATCGCAAGGCTCCGTCATGCGTGTTGCGCTTGTTCGACGAGCGTGCCCTTGTCCAGGTGCAGGATGTGCGTCGCATGCTCCGCCGCCTTGGGATCGTGCGTGACCATGACGATGGTCTTGCCGTGTTCGCGATTGAGCGTCTGCAGCAGGTTCAGCACTTCTTCCGCGGACTGGCGATCGAGGTCGCCGGTGGGCTCGTCGCACACCAGCAGGGACGGGTCGGACACGATCGCGCGCGCGATCGCCACGCGCTGCTGCTGGCCACCGGACAACTCGCTCGGCTTGTGCGTCGCGCGATCCGCCAGGCCGACCAGTTGCAAGGCGATCGCGGCATTCTTCTTGCGTTGCGCGGCGGACAATTTCGTCAGCAGCAACGGCAATTCGACGTTCTTCTGCGCGCTCAAGGCCGGCATTAGATTGTAGAACTGGAACACGAAACCCACGTTCGCCGCGCGCCATTTCGCCAACGCGCCCTGGCCGAGCTGGTCGATGCGTGCACCACCCACGCCGATGCTGCCCTCGCTGGGCGAATCCAGTCCGCCGATCAGGTTCAGCAGGGTGGTTTTGCCGGAACCAGAAGGCCCCATCAGGGCGAGGAAATCGCCTTGGGCAATATCGAGGTCGATGTGGTGCAGCACTTCGACCTTCTGCTTGCCGCGTTCGTAGACCTTGCTGACATTGCGGATTTCCACCAGGTTGCCCATTGCATTTTCCTCGATCGGATCATGAAAGCCCATTGCAACAACAAGCAAATCATCGCGGATCGGCTTGCTCGTCATTCCGGCAGGGACTGCCGGAATCCAGTTGCCATGGATGGCATCCCTGCGGTCTGGATGCCGGCAATCCATGCCGGCATGACGTCGTAAGTTTCAATTCTTCCCGCTCCCTATCATCACCTTCGCGCCATCCGTCAGTTCTGCCGCCGGCTGCTTGACCAGTTGCGTTCCTGCGGCAATGCCCTCGACCAGGCGCATGTCGGAAAATGTCTGGCCCGGCGTCACCGCACGCGCACGGGCGTGATCGCCATCGATCGCGAACACCACGTCCTTGCCATCCCGCTTCACGATGCTCAACGCCGGCACCAGCACGCCCTTGAGGGGTACGGCGTTCGCGCTGTTTTTCGTCTCTTCCAGGAACGACACGCGTGCGCCCATGTCGGGCAGCACGCGCGCATCCTTTTGATCCAGGCCAATGCGCACCTTCACCGTCGCCTTGCCGCGATCGGCGGTGGGGATGATCGCAATCACGTGCGCGGGAATCGTCCAGTCAGGATACGCATCCAGCACCGCCTGCGCTTTCTGCTTCGGCTGCACGCGATTGATGTAGGACTCGTTGACGTCGACCTCGACCTCGAGCGAATCCATGTCGACGATGGTGCCCACGCCGGTACGCGTGAATCCGCCGCCCGCCGACAAGGGCGAGACGATCTCGCCAACCTGGGCCGCCTTGGCAATGACGACGCCGGTGAATGGTGCGCGCACCGTGCAGTAATCGAGCTGCACCTGCGCCGCCTCGACGCCGGCGCGTGCAAGGTCGATCTGCTTGCGCTGTGCATCGGTCTGGGCGGTCAAGGCCTTCACCTGCGTCTGCGCGTCTTCGAGCGACTGTTGCGAAACCAGATGGCGGCCAACGAGATCCTGCGCGCGCTGGAGGTCGCGTTGCGCCTGTACCAGTTGCGCCTGGTATTGCGCCAGCGTTGCCTGCGCCGCGCTGGCCTGCGCTTGCGCCTGCGCGAGGTACGCCTTCTGCGCGGTGTCGTCGAGTGTCGCCAACACTTGATTTTTTTCGACGCGCTCGCCCTCTTCGATCAGCACCTGCGTCAGCGTGCCGGTAATCTGTGCCGACACCGTGGCTTCGCGCCGCGCCGTGACGTAGCCGGTCGCCTGCAGCACCGCGGTGTCGCCACCGCCGGCCGCCGGCGCGGTGGCCGTGGCCGCCTGCACCTCGAACGTCTTGCCACCGACGAAGAACCACGCGCCGCCGCCGATCAACACAAGCACCAGCACGAGCGCCCCCGCGATCCATGGCCAGCGCGAGCCGCCGCCGGCATCCTCGCGGTGGCGCGAATCGATGCGCAATTCCTTCAACAAGTCGGATTGGTCCATGACGCCCATGCGAGTGTTCGAGTCGGCTGGCAAGTGTGCCATAGCTTCGCCGCCGGCGCCGCACCGCAACAGGGCCGGCGGTCACGATTCGCTCATGACAATTGTCAGATCGGCCCGGATTTGCGCCACCTGCGCAAAACCCGCATGCTTGGCCAACATCGGGATCGCGGGGAGGGCCGTCATGCGCTGGATGAGTATACTTTTTCTTGTGATCGGAATCGGCCTGCTCGCTGGCGCCGGCATGCTCTGGCGCAACCATGCGAACTTCGACGTACATGCGCTGCGGGCAGACGGCACGGTCATCGACCTGAACTACCACAGCAGTTCCGACGGCGGCACCTATTACCCGGAAGTCGAATTCAAGGCCGCGAACGGCAGCGTCGTGCACATCAGCGGCAGCACCGGTTCCAATCCCGCGGCATACGGCCGGGGAGAACACGTCACGGTGATGTATCCGTCGAACAATCCGGAAAGCGGGCGCATCGACAGCTTTTCCGAGACTTGGCTGGCCGTGCTGATCCTGGGCGGCATCGGCCTGGCATTCGCGTTGATCGGCGGCGGCATCCTCTTCAGCGGCCTGCGCACCCGCAAGATCAACGACTGGCTGGCCGCGAACGGACTGCGCGTGCAGGCGAGGTTCGAGAACGTGATCTACGACACCAGCCTGAAGATCAATGGCCGCAGCCCGTGGCGGCTGATTTGCCAGTGGCAGCATCCGGTGACGCAAAAAGTATACCTGTTCAAGAGCGCGAACATCTGGTTCGACCCGACCACGTTCGTCAAACGCGACACGCTCGACGTGCTGGTGGACATGGATAACCCCAAGCGTTATCAGGTGGACATCTCCTTCCTGCCCGAGGCGGGGTGAATCGCCGGTTCACCGTCGCCTTTCAACGGCGTGTCTTTCGGCACGTGCGACATCGGCATCGGGATGTTGTGATTCAAGTTTTGCCCCGTGGGAATCTCCATAATGTTCGTTTCGCCAAAATCCCTGTTTGCGGCGGCCCTCGCGCTCGCCAGTGCCGCCGCTGTTGCCGCCCCGGCCGAAGCTCCACCATTGGAAAAACTGCCGCGCTGGGCGGTGCCCGAATCCTATGCACTCGACCTGCGCGTCGATCCGGCACAAAACGGCTTCAGCGGCAAAGTGGCGATCAAACTGCAGCTCAAGCAGCCATCCGATCACATCTGGCTGCATGGCAAAGACCTGAAAGTCGCCAAGGTCACCGTCACCGACGCCAAGGGCAAGGTGCATGCGGCGAGATACGTCGATGCCATGCCCAAGGCCGGCGTGGTGCGGGTGGATTTCAATGCCAGCTTGCCGGCGCAGGAACTGACCCTGCGATTCGATTACGCCGCGCCGTACAACACGCACCTGGAAGGCCTGTACAAGATCGAGTACGCCGGCAAGGCTTACGCGATGACGCAGTTCGAAGCGATCAGCGCACGCTACGCCTTCCCGGGTTTCGATGAGCCGGGATTCAAGACGCCGTTCGACATCGCGATCACGCTACCCGAACACGACGTCGCCGTCGCCAACACGGCGCAAATCCAGTCCGAGCCTGCGGGCAAGGGCTGGAAGACCGTGAAGTTCTCGCGCACCCAAGCCTTGCCGACCTATCTCGTGGCCTACGCCGTCGGCCCGTGGGACATCCGCAGCGCGCCGGACATCGCCCCGGACCAATGGCGCAAGAATCCCCTGCCCTTGCGCGGCATCGCCGCGGCAGGCCAGGCGCAGCGCATGGCGCACGTACTCGCGCAGACGCCGAAGATCATCCAGACGCTGGAAGACTATTACGGCTTCGGCTATCCGTTCGACAAGCTCGACCTGCTCGCCGCGCCGGATTTCAGCGCCGGCGCGATGGAGAACGCAGGCCTGGTCACGTTCCGCGATTGGCTGCTCCTGCTCGATCCGGATTCGGCGCAGAGCTACGTGCAAGGATCGTTCAACGTCACCGCGCACGAGCTGGCGCACCAGTGGACCGGCGATACCGTGACCATGACCTGGTGGAACGACATCTGGCTCAACGAAGCATTCGCCACCTGGATGCAACAGAAGGTCACCGAAAAGCTGCACCCGGAATACCGCGCGGACCTGGATCGCGTCGAAGGCGCGCAGGGCGCGATGGCGAACGACTCGCTCGTCAGCGCGCGCAAGATCCGCCAGCCGATCACCGGCAATGGCGACATCCAGACCGCCTTCGACGGCATCACCTACCGCAAAGGCGCCGCCGTGCTCGGCATGTTCGAGGCGTTCGTCGGCGAGGACACGTTCCGCGAAGGCATGCGCGCCTACCTCCGCGGACACGCGTTCGGCAATGCGAGTGCCGACGACCTCATCGACGCCCTTGCCAAGGCCGCCGACAAGGGCGTGAAATTCAAGCAGGCGTTCGGCAGTTTCCTCGACCAGTCCGGCGTGCCGATGGTGACGACGCAGCTCGATTGCAGCGGCAAGCAGCCGGTGCTGAAGTTGGCGCAAAGGCGTTACCTGCCGCTCGGCTCGACGGGCAACAGCGAGCGCGAGTGGGGCCTGCCGCTGTGCGTGCGCACGCCAACCGGTACCAGCTGCCAGATGCTGGAAACCGCGCAAGGCGAAATGCGGCTCAAGGACGCGACCTGCCCGGCCTGGTACATGCCCAATGCCGGGGCGCGCGGCTACTACCGCTTCAGCCTGGCGCCGCAGGACCTGGCCGCGATCAACGCGTCGCTCGATGACCTGAGCGACGCCGAGAAGCTTGCCTACGCCGACGCGATCGACGCCGCGTTTCGCCACGGCGACATCGACGCGCAGGCCGTGCTGGCGGCAGTGCGGAAGCTCGCACCGGCGAAGACCGCGCAGGTCGCGCTCGCACCGCTGGGTTCCTTCGACTGGCTCTGGCATCGGCTGGCACAGACGGATGCGCAGAAGGCGCGCCTGCGTGAAGTGGCCACGGCGGCTTACTTGCCGCGCCTGCAAGCGCTCGGCTACGCGCGCAAGGCCGGCGATTCGCTCGACGACATCGAACTGCGCGGCAGCCTGGCGCGCACGCTGGGCCTGACCCTGAAACTTCCCATCGTGCGTGCCGCGCTGTTGCAGCAAGGCGATGCCGTGCTGAAGAAAACCGCCGACGGCAGGCTCGATTTCGCCGCTGCCAATCCCGACCTCATCGGCACCGCGCTGGCGGTCGCCGTGTCCGAGCATGGCCAGGC
>JAFEFP010000294.1 GCA_018240545.1 Pseudomonadota bacterium
AGGCGGGTTTGCAGGTAGAACGAGGACACATGCAGATGCCGCGCCGGCGCGAGCAGGGCGTCGCTGACGTCGTCGGCGTCCAGCGACGCGATCGCGCCCGGCCACGTCAGCAAGGCGCGATCGCCGCGCGCGGACAGGGACACGGTCAGTCCGGTGCGAAGCCCGGCGGCAGCGATGATGGCCCGCGTATCCACGCCACCCTCGCGCAGGGCGTCGATGCAGAACGCTCCGAACGCATCATCACCGCAGCGGCCGACGAAATCCACGGCCTCGCCCAGCCGCGCCAGGCCCAGCGCGAGGATCATCGACGAAGAGCCCGGGCACTGCGCAAAGCCTTGCGCCAGCGTCTCGGCGCCCAGTTGCGGCAGATTCGCGAGGCCAGTAAAGATCAAGTCGACGTTGATCTCGCCGGCGACGAGGATGGACCTGGATGCAGGCGAACTCATGCGGCCGCATCCGGCGCGTGGATGGCGAATTCCCCGACCACCCGCGTGAGTACGCCAGCTGCCGGCGCGTCGGGCTTCTGGCCCAGGTGCAGGCAGCGGAAGAATGCCAGCAACTGGCCGACGACGACGCCGAGCATGTGCCGTTGCGGCACGCCTAGCGCGTCGTAGCCGGGCAGGTCGATGGCAACATCACCGGGCGCAAGCAGATCGGCGGGGATGTCCTCGCCGACGATCGCGCGCGCGACGCCCAGGCGCTTGCGCGCCAGTTCGCGCAGCAGATCGTGTTCATAGGCGCGCACGTTCGCCGGCGCGGACAGGAACGCGACGACGAGGCTCGGCCGGCTCAGCGCCGACATCGGCCCGTGGCGCAATCCGAGAAAGGTTTCCGCCATGGTCGTCACCGCGCCGCCCGACATCTCGAGCATCTTCAGCGCGGACTCGCGCGCGGCGCCGAGCGCGGATCCGCTGCCCAGGTACGCCGCGGCAACAAAATCCCGGCGCGCGAGCACGGCCAGCGCATCGGCATGGCGGTCGAACACGCGTTGTGCGAGGTCGGCCGCCTGCGCGGCATGCATCGCGTCGGTACCGCGTTGGGCGAGCGCGCCGCCGGCGAGCAGCAGGTTGGTGAAGCTGCTGGTCATGACCAGACTGCGGTCGTTGGTGCGCGCATCGAGTACCAGCGCACGCACGCGCAGCTGCTCGCCGTAGCGCGTGGCCAGTTTGCCGGCCGCGTTGCAGGTAATGACGAGGTGCGCGCATTGTGGCGCCGCGGCAAGAATTGCATCGACCACGGCGGCGCTTTCCGGCGAATCGCCCGAGCGCGCGATCGACACGATCAGGCCGTGGCCCGGCACGAGCATGCCGCGCAGATCCGTCAGCAAGTCGCCGGCCGGAATCGCGCGGCAAGGCACGCCAAGCGCGGCCTGCAAGCCAGCGGCGAGGCATTCGCCGATGTGCGCCGAACTGCCGGAGCCGGTCAGAATGATGTATTCGGGGCGCGCAGCCGATGCATGCGCCAACGCGGCCATGGCTGCCGGATCCGCGAGCAGCGCGGCGGTTTCGCGCCAGGTTTGCGGCTGTTGCAGGATTTCGCACAAGGTATCGGCGTAGCCGGCCTGGCGCCGTTGGTCATCGCCTGCGGTCAGCAGGCGATCAAGTTCCCTGGAGGCAGGAACCGGCAAGTGCGTTGGCGGCAAAGCTTGGGCAGAAAGCATGCGAAACGAAGCTTTTCGACGTGTTGTGCTATGATAATCGAAAGTAAATGAAAGTTTCAAGCGGATTTCGAAAGTCGCTACGTGGACATGTGGAGATACGCCGATGAAACCCTCGACCCAACGCGCTTCGACGATCGGCAATCCCCTGCGCTCCCGCTGCTTCTGTTGCTCGCCGCCCTTGTCGCCCGTGCGCGCCGGCACCGGGAAAAATCCCCTGCAAACCGTGCGCGACCCCGCCAAGGCGGACCTGCGTCTGGCCGACTTTACGCCGCGCAGCATGTTGCAAGTTCGGCGAACGCGTGTTGATCATCCGGCATTTCCCGTGATCGACGCGCATGCGCACTTGTCCTGGATGAGCTCGACGCGCAATGGCGTTGGGCTTGGAGAAGACATGATCTGGTTCGCCGCGCCCGAAGACCTGCTGCCGGTGATGGATCGTTGTGGCATCCGCACGCTCGTCAACCTGACCGGCGGCATCGGCAAGGGCCTGGAAGCGGCCATCGCGCGCTTCGACCGCGCCGCACCGGGGCGGTTTCGCACGATGACCGAACCGTCGTTCGAATTTGTCGCGCAGGGCGATTACCCGCAATTGCAGGCCGACGCGCTCGCGCATGCCCAGCGCGCCGGCGCATGCGGATTGAAACTGCTCAAGACGCTGGGCCTGTACCTGCGCGAGCGCGTGGATGCCGGCGCGTTGCTGGCGATCGACGACCGCCGTTTCGATGCGATGTGGGCGACCTGCGCGGACCTGGCGCTTCCCGTCTTCATCCACAGCGCCGATCCGGCGGCGTTCTTCCTGCCGACCGATGCGCGCAACGAACGCTACGAGGAACTGGCCAGGCATCCGGACTGGTCGTTCCACGGTGCCGGCTTCCCAACCCATGCCGAACTGATCCAGGCGCGCGACCGTGTGATCGCGCGCCATCCGCGCACCACCTTCGTGTTGATGCATGTGGGCTCGCAGGCCGAGGACCTCGGTGCGATATCCGCCTGCCTCGACCGTTTTGCGAACGTGCACGTGGACATCAGCGCGCGCATCGGCGAACTCGGTCGCCAGCCGCGCACCAGCCGGCAGTTCTTCGAGCGCTTCCAGGATCGCATCCTGTTCGGCACCGACGCGGTGCCGCCGCCCTGGGGCGAGGACGTGCCGCAACAACGGTTCGGCGACGCGCTGTACGAAATCTATTACCGGTTCCTGGAAACCGAGGACGAATACTTCGACTACGCACCAACCGCGATCCCGCCGCAAGGCCGCTGGTCGATCTACGGCGTCGGCCTGCCCGGGACCATCCTGCGCAAGCTCTACCACGACAACGCGGCACGCCTGCTGGGACTTTCCGCATGAGCGAAAACACACCACGCCTGCTCGTCGAGGAACGCCGGCGCCTGATCGTCGAGCAGGTCGAACGCGACGGCCGCGCCACCGTCGAGCAGCTCGCCGCGCGTTTTGCGATTTCGACGGTGACGATCCGCGCCGACCTCGAGGCGCTGGCGCGCAATGCCGCGATCGTGCGCACGCACGGCGGCGCACTGCCGGCACCCGCGCGCACCGCGGATACGCCGTTGAGCATCAAGCAGGCGCGCCACGCGGCGCAGAAGAAGCGGATCGGCCAGGCTGCGGCGAAACTCGTCGCCGACGGCGACACCATCATCCTCGACTCGGGTTCAACCACCGTCGAAATCGCGCGCGCGCTGCGCCAGCGCCGCTGGAGCGCATTGACCGTCGTCACCAACGGCCTGTACATCGCGCTGGAGCTGGGCGCCATTCCCGCCATCCGCGTGATGATGCTCGGCGGGCTGCTGCGCCCAAGCTCGGATTCGCTGGTCGGTCCCGCCGCCGAACAGATGCTGGCGCAACTGTCCGCACAGCGCCTGTTCCTCGGCGTCGACGGCATCGATGCCGAGGCCGGCGTGACCACGCCCGACCCGCAGGAAGCCGCGCTCAACGCGCTCATGATCCGCGCCGCGCGCGAAACCGTCGCCGTGTTCGACTCGAGCAAACTCGGCCAGCGCGCGCTCTCGGTCATCGCGCCGCTGTCCGCGCTGCATGTCGCCATCACCGATTCCGCTGCGGACGCCGCGCAATTGCGCGCGCTGCGCGAGGCGGGCGTGCGCGTGGAACAGGTCTGACCAAGTCCGGCGCGGGCCCGCCTCAGTCGCGGAAATTCTCGAACTGCAACGGCATCTGGATGTCGGCCGCCGCGCGCAACAGCGCGATCGCGGCCTGCAGGTCGTCGCGCTTCTTCGCCGTAGCACGCAACTTGTCGCCCTGGATCTGCGCCTCGACTTTCAGCTTGGCGTCCTTGATGCGCTTGATGATGTCCTTGGCCAGCGGCTGCTCGATGCCCTGCTTGAGCGTCACCTTCTGCCGCGCCGTCGACAGGTTCAGTTCCGGATCGGCGATCTGCGCGCAGCGGATGTCGATGTGCCGCGCGGCGAGACGCTGCTTGAGCATGTCCAGCATCTGCTTGAGCTGGAATTCGGCCTGCGCCTTGAGCACGACCACGCTCTCGCCTTCACGCTCGAACACCGCGTCCGTGCCCTTGAAATCGAAGCGGTTCGCGAGCTCGCGGTTGGCCTGATCGATGGCGTTGGTCAGCTCGTGCAGGTCGAGTTTTGAAACGATGTCGAACGATGGCATGGTCATCTCCCCGAGTGCGCGATTCTAGCAGTTGAGCGCTCCGGCCCAATTGAATCGCTCCAGCACACTTTGCCACGCGGCGTCGAGCGGCGCCTGCACACGCGTGCGTTTGCCGCTGCGCGGATGCGAAAACTCCAGGCGCCACGCGTGCAGCAGCATCCGATGCAGGCCGAAGTGGATGCGCCACAGGCGGTTGTGATCGCCACGGCCGTGGCTGGTGTCGCCGACGATGTGATGCGAGACGTGATGCAAATGCTTGCGGATCTGGCGGTAGCGGCCGGTCTCGGGCAAGGCCTCCACGAGCGCGTAACGCTGCTCGGGATATTTGCCCATCGCGATCGGCAAGGTCGCGGTTGCGAGCGTGTGCCAGCGCGTCAGCGCCGGCTTGCGCGGACTGCGCTCGCGCACGTCGGGCAGGGGATAGTCGATGACGCCTTCCGGATCAGGCCAGCCGCGCACTACCGCCAGATAGCGCTTGGTCACCGCGCGCGCCATGAACAACTCTCCGAGTTGGCCGGCGACCTCGCGCGACTTGGCCAGCAACACCACGCCGGATGTCGCGCGATCGAGTCGATGCGCGAGATGCAGCGGCATCGCAACCTGCGCCGCGAGGCGATCCAGCAAGAAATCGGTTTCGTCGTTCGCGATCTTGCTGCGATGCACGAGCAAGCCGGCCGGCTTGTTCACGGCCAGCAGGTCGGCATCGTCGTGGAGGATTTCGATCAACGCGCCCTTCGCCACGCCATCGCGAACGCGATGGCACTGACGGCCAGCGCGATCCACGCGGACACCGGCACATGCAGCCACTGCGCGCCGTGGCTGTCGAAGGCGTAGAGCAAGGCCGCGCTGAGCAGGGATGCGGCGGCGAGCGGAATCACGGCAAGCTGGCGGCGTTGCGCGCGGGCGAGGCGTTCGCGCTGTTCGAGTTCGGTCTGGCGCGTTGCGTCGAAATCGCCGGCGGCGGCTTTCTTCAGGAACGTGTGGACGAGCGCAGGCAACTCCGGCGCGGCGGAAATCCATTCCGGCAGGCGGTCGCGAATCTTGCGCAGGACGCGACGCGGGCTGTGGCGTTCGCGCAGGATGCCGGCGAGAACAGGTTTGGCCGTTGCCCAGATGTCGATCCGCGGATGCAGCGCGCGGCCGATGCCTTCGATGTTGAGCAGGGTTTTCTGCAGCAGGATCAGTTGCGGTTGCAAAGTAAGCTGGTAGCGGCGCGCGACGGAAAAAAGTTTGGCGACGACTTCGGCCAGGGAAATTTCCGCCAGCGGTCGCGTGAAGTAGGGCTCGCACACGGTGCGCACGGCGGCTTCGAGTTCATCCATGCGCGTGTCGGCGGGAATCCAGCCGGCGGCGATGTGCAGTTGCGCGATGCGCCGGTAGTCGCGCTCGAACATCGCCATGAAATTCTCGGCCAGCCAGTATTGGTCGCGCTCGGACAGCGAGCCCATGATGCCGAAGTCGAGCGCGATGAAGCGCGGATTTTCCCTGGCGGCAGCATCCACCCAGATATTGCCGGGATGCGCGTCGGCGTGGAAGAAATTGTCGCGGAACACTTGCGTGTAGAACAGGCGCACGCCTTTTTCGGCCAGCGCGACGCGATCGATGCCGGCGGCATCCAGCGCCGCAAGATTGTCGACAGCGATGCCGTGCACACGCTCGAGCGTGAGTACCGATTCCTTGCACAGCGGCCAGAACACTTCCGGTACGATCAAATCGTCGCCCACCGCGAAATTGCGCCGCAGCAGGGAGGCATTCGCGCCTTCGCGCTGCAAGTCGAGCTCGTGGGTGAGCGTGGTTTCGATCTCGGTCACGATATCGCGCGGGCGGACCTTGTCCGCCGCCGGATGCCAGCGTTGCGCGAGTTCGCCGAGCGCGCGCAGCAAGGCAATGTCGGCAGCGATCTTTTCGTGGATGCGCGGGCGCAACACCTTGACGACCACGTCGCGTCCGTCGGGCAATCGCGCGGCATGCACCTGCGCGATCGAGGCCGAAGCAAGCGGGGTTTCGTCGAAGGATTTGTATAACGTCGCGACCGGTGCGCCGAGCGCGGACTCGATCATGGCGCGCGCCTGTGCGCCCGGAAACGGCGGCACGCGATCTTGCAGCAAGGCCAGTTCGGTGGCGATGTCGTCGGGCAACAAATCGCGACGCGTGGAAAGGATCTGTCCGGCCTTGACGAAGATCGGACCGAGTTCGACCAGGGCCAGGCGCAGGCGCGCGCCGCGCGGCATCTGCGCGATGTCCGCGCGCGGACGCGGCAGGAACGGTCGCAGCCAGTGCAACGGGCGGAACCGGTACGCACCGTCGATGACATCGTCCAGCCGGTAGCGCACCACGGTCGCGGCGATGCGCAACAGGCGTGGGATTTGCCGCAGCGACGTCATATTGCAACGATCCGCTTCAAAGCCGTCATTCCGGCAGGGACTGCCGGAATCCAGCCACAGGGATGTGAACGCCATGATGTGCCAAGCCTGCCATCCTTGGCCCTGGATTCCGGCAGTCCCTGCCGGAATGACGTCGAAGGATTCATGCGGCGCCTCGTATTGTCGCGATGCGCTTTACACGTGCATCGAGCCGGTCGGCGCGTTCGCGCAGGGCATCGACGTCATCGAGGAATTGTTCCATTTCCGCCGGTGCGACGAGATCGCGACTTTCCTCGCGCAGGAATTCGGCGGTGTCCTGCACAAGCGATTTCGCGCCCGCGCGCACATGCGCAAACGCCTGGCGGATGGCCATGGCCAGCGCCACGCCGATCACGTCGCCGAAGGACTTGGCAAACGCTTCCTCGATGTCCGGCCGGAAATCGCGCGCGAGCTTTTCCAGCACGCGCGCAAGCTGCGCATCGCCGGAAATCTCCACCTTGCCCGGCGGCACTGGCATGTCGTCGCCACGGCGCAGGGCGAACGCGAGCAAGCTGGCCGGCGCGGCACGTACGTTCAGGTCCGGCGTCGCTTGCCAATGCGGGCCAACGCGCAGTTTTCCATCGCGCACCGCGATGGCGAGCGCCAGGTTCACGCCCCGCAGTTCGACGCCGACGCGCCGACCTTCGAGTGGCGCCAGCGTTGCGGCAATCTGCGGATCCAGCGCCAACGCGCCATGCAGCGCGCCTTCGAGCAGGGCGCCGAGGCGGGACAGCAGGGGGTTGGGTTCGCGCGCGGCGTCGGTCACGCCGCGATTCTAGCGGGTTGAGACAACTTCGCACACGTCATCCCGGTAGGGTCGAGTGTCGGCGACAGCCGACCGAGGGAGATCCCGTTGCCATGGAAGGCGGTGCGCATCGGATCACATCCCTGTGATCTGGATTCCGGCATTCCATGCCGGAATGACAGATTGTTTAGCCGCGCTTGTGCAGACGTTCGCGCGTCAAATGCTGCGCCAGCCGCGCCATGCCTTCGGCAACGCTCACGCGCGGCGCGTAGCCCAGGTCGCGGCGCGCAGCGGAGATGTCGAACCACAGCGCGGTGGAAAGACGATCGACGATGAAGCGCGTCAGCGGCGGCGCCTTCTGGATGCGCAAGGCGCCATAGACGCTCTCGAAGGCATTGGCCAGGAAGCGCAACGGGCCTTCCGGCAGGCGCCGTGTTTCCGGCGGGAAGCCGCCGGCGTTTAGCCAGCCGTTGACCAGGTCTTCGTTGAATCCCGGTTCGCCCTGACTGATGAAATACACCTTTCCCGCAATCGCCGCGCCGGGTGCGAGTTTCTCCAGCGCCAGCACGTGCGCATCGGCGGCATTGTCGATGTAGACGCTGTCGATCTTCTTCGGCGCCTTGCCGATGAAGCGCAACTTCCCCGCGCGCGCCTTGGCCAGCACGAGCGGCAGGAAAGTCGGATCGTCCGGGCCCCACACGATCTGCGGACGCAGGATCACGGTCGCCAGTTGCGGCGAATTGGCCGCGAGCACCCGCTGCTCGGCCAGCGCCTTGGTGTGTGCGTAGGCGTTCATGAACGGCTGCGCGTAGGGCGTGGACTCGGTGATGCCTTCCTGGTCCGTGCCGTCCTGCACCACGCTCGGGCTGGAGGTGAACACCAGCTTCGCGATCTCGTTCAACTCGCAGGCGGCAAGCACGTTGTCGGTGCCGCGCACATTGGTTTCGTAGAAGTCCTCGAGCGCGCCCCACGGCGCCACCTTCGCCGCGCAGTGCACGATGGCATCCACGCCCTTGCTCGCGTCGATGACCAGTTCCATGCTGGCGATGTCGCCTAGGCGTTGTTCGACGCCGATGGCGTCGAGCCCGGCGTGCCGATTGCGGCTGAACGCACGCACGACGTGCCCCGCCGCGGCGAGCTGCCTGCAGATCGCCGAGCCGAGGAAGCCCCCACCCCCTGTCACGAGAACTTTCATGCGCCTGATTGTAGCGAGTCCGGCGCCGTGCAACCGTGTGCCGATCACAATCGAGCGCTAAAATGGAGGTTCTTCAGAGGTTTCGCCATGCAGCGCATCCTTGTTACCGGCACCAACCGTGGTTTGGGTCTGGAACTCGTCCGCCAGCTGCTCGCGCGCGGCGACCGCGTCATCGCCGCCTGCCGCCATCCGGGCAAGGCCCTGGCGCTGACCGAAATGGCCGGCGCGCATCCCGGCCACCTGCACGTGTTGCCGCTGGATCTTTCCAGCGAACGCTCGATTGTGGAACTCGTGCGCGAAACGACAGCGCTCACCGATGCGCTCGATGCGCTGATCAACAACGCCGGCATGCTGGTCTCCGGCGAACGCTTCGGCGAAATCGCGCACAAGTCCATGCTGGACAGCTTCGCCGCGAACACGATCGGTCCGGTTCTGCTCACGCAGGCGCTCGTTGCGCTGCTGGAAAAAGGCGCGAACCCGCGCGTGATGAATCTGTCCACGCGCCTGTCTTCGCTGGCCGGCACGACGGCGTTCGGCACGCCGAGTTACGCCATGAGCAAGGCGGCGCTGAACATGGCCACGCGCCAGCTCGCCGCCGCGCTCGCGCCGCGCATCCGCGTGTTCTGCGTCAGCCCGGGTTGGGTGAAGACGGACATGGGCGGGGCGAACGCGCCGCTGTCGGCGCATGATTCGGCCGCCGGTCTCATCACGCTGCTGGACTCCGCCAGCGCGGCGACCGCCGGGCGCTTCCTCGACTACGCGGGCAAGGAGATCGCGTGGTGAGCGGATGATTCCGTGGCGCACTCCAGGAAGTCCAGCACACAGGCATTGAAGCGTTCGGTCGCATCGAACGGCGTGCCGTGGCGCGAGCCGTCGATCACCACGAATTGCGCATGCGGAAAATGTGCCGCCTCGGTTCGCCTGTCGGCCAGCGGGGTGTAGTCGAATTCGGCGGCGAGGATCAACACCGGGCAGACGATGGCATGGATGCGATCCAGCGCACTCCAACCGATCAGCGCCTTGACCGTTGCCATGTAGGCGGCCTTCGGATTGGCACCGACCACGTCGACCACGCGTTGGCGCTTGGGTGCCTGATCCTCGTGCGGGAACAGGCGATTGGCGATCAGGCGCGCGGTGCGCGGCAGGCCGAGCAGGCGCACGAGTGCGACCTGCATGCGCGCCTCCAGCCATTTGCGCGGGGTGTCGGTGCGGTAGTTGGCGAGCGCATTGCACAGCACGAGGCTGCGCACGCGCGCGGGCTGTGCCAGCGCCATTTCCTGCGCCACCGCGCCGCCGAGCGAGAAGCCGAGTATGTTGGTGGACTGGATGCCGAGCGCGTCGAGCAACGTCCACAGATCGGTGGCGAATTGGGCGATGGCATAGGGCCCCGGCGGCTTGGCGCTGCGTCCGGAGCCGCGCAGATCCGGCAGGATCAAGGTGAAGTGCCGCGCGAAGTCTTCGCGCTGGAACGCCCAGTCGTCACCGCTCGAGCCCAGGCCGTGGATCAGCAGCAGTGGCGGGCCGCGACCCGCGCATTCACAGTAGATTGAGGTGCCGTTGACTGGCAGGGCCGGCATAATCGGTTCCCATGGACGCAAAAAGTATAGCCGCGACATTGTTCGCCTTCGCCGCCGTTCCTGCATGCGCCGCCGAAACCTGGACCGGCATCGCCTACCTCGCCGGCGACGGCGCGCCCGCCTATCGCGAGACGCATTACCTCACTGGCGATGCGCGCCTGGTCGTGTACGCGTGCCCGGACGGACGCCCCTTCGCGCGCAAGACGATTGCCGTCGGCGCCAATCCGCAGGCACCGGATTTTTCCATGCTGGACGCACGCTGGGGCTATCGCGAGGGCGTGCGCGGCGACGATGGAGCGCGCGAGGTTTTCGTGCAGCGCACGCCGGACCAGGCGGAGAAATCCGCACCGCTGGACTTGCCCGCCGATGGCGTGGTCGACGCCGGCTTCGATGCCTACGTGCACCGCCACTGGGACGCACTGGCGCGCGGCGATGCATTGCGGTTTGCGTTTCTCGTGCCAAGCAAGCGCACGTTCTATGCCTTTGACCTGCGCCGCGTGGATGCGGAAAGCAGCGCGCGGGAACTGACCCTGCGCCTGGCGCTCGGCGCGTGGTATGCATTCCTGACACCCCACATCGACGTGACCTACGACCGCCATACCCGACGCCTGCTGCGCTTTGCCGGCCTGTCGAACATCCGCGACGCCAAGCTGAAGAACCTCGATGTGAGGATCGAGTTTCCGCAGGTGCCGGTAACGGCGACGGCCGAACAAGTCGAAAGCGCGCGCCGCGTCGCCCTCGCGACGTCATGCGCCAAACCCGGTCGGTAATCCGCATGCTGCACGTGGTCCTGCATCAACCCGAAATCCCGCCCAACACCGGCAACGTCATCCGCCTGTGCGCGAATTCCGGCGCGCGCCTGCACCTGATCCGCCCGCTCGGCTTCGATCTCGACCACGCCAAGCTGCGCCGCGCCGGGCTGGACTACCACGAGTTCGCCGCCGTCGCCGTGCACGAGGATCTTGCCGCGTTCATGACGAGCGCGCGACCGGCGCGGTTGTTCGCGCTGTCCACGCGTGGAAGGTATTTGTATACGAATGTAGAATTTCGCACGAATGACGCCGTGCTGTTCGGCGCGGAAACGCGCGGCCTGCCGCAGGCCGTGCTCGAAGCGTTGCCGCCGGAACAACGCCTGCGCCTGCCGATGCGGCCGGACAACCGGAGCCTGAACCTGTCCAACGCCGTCGCCGTGGTCGTCTATGAGGCGTGGCGGCAAACCGGGTTCGCCGGTTGCGCTAACCCAGGCTGACGGAAATCTGCGCCGCCGCACGGTTGGCCTTGGCGCGTGCCGCGGCGATGCTCGCATCGCGCGCCAGCGTCACCGCCAGGCGGCGATGGCCGTCGACCTCGGGTTTGCCGAACAGGCGCAGCAGGGTATCCGGCTCGGCGAGCGCCTCGGCGACGCCGCGATACTGCGGCCGCGCGCCCTTGCCGTGGCACAGCACTGCGGTCGACGCGGACGGGCCAAGCTGGCGGATGACCGGGATCGGCAGGCCGAGGATGGCGCGCGCGTGCAGGGCGAACTCCGACAGGTCCTGCGAGATCAGGGTGACCAGTCCGGTATCGTGCGGGCGCGGGCTGACCTCGGAGAAAATCACCGCGTCGCCCTTGACGAAGAATTCCACGCCGAACACGCCGCGGCCGCCGAGCGCATCGGTAATCGCGCGCGCCTGGCGTTGCGCCTCGGCAAGCGCCTTGTCGCTCATCGCCTGCGGTTGCCAGGATTCGCGGTAGTCGCCGGCTTCCTGGCGATGCCCGATCGGCGCACAGAAACGGGTGCCGCCGGCGTGGCGCACGGTGAGTTGCGTGATTTCGTAGTCGAAGTCGACGAAGCCTTCGACGATGCAGCGGCCCTTGCCGGCACGGCCGCCGGACTGGGCGTAATTCCAGGCCGCGTCGGCCTCGCCCGGCGCACGGACCGTGCTTTGGCCATGACCGGAGGAACTCATCACCGGCTTGATCACGAACGGATAGCCGATCGCGGCGATCGCCGCGCGATACGCGTCGGCGGTATCGACGAAGCGGTAGGGCGAGGTCGGCAGCTTCAATTCTTCGGCCGCGAGCCGACGGATGCCTTCGCGGTCCATGGTCAGCCATGCGGCGCGCGCGGTCGGGATGACGGTCTGGCCCTGTTTTTCCAGTTCGAGCAGGGTCGGCGTGTGGATCGCCTCGATCTCGGGCACGACCAGGTCGGGTTTTTCCAGCGCGATGACACGCCGGATTTCCCCGCCATCGAGCATGTTGATGACGTGGCTGCGATGCGCGACCTGCATGGCCGGCGCGTTCGCGTAGCGGTCGACCGCGATGACCTCGACGGCGAAACGCTGCAACTCGATCGCGACTTCCTTGCCGAGCTCGCCGGAGCCCAGCAGCAGGACGCGGATTGCGGTGTCGGTGTACGGAGTGCCGAAGGGTTTCACGAGCCGCGGCCGATCAGTCGGGGGCGCCGATTATGCCATCGCGCCGCCTGCCGATCGCGCAAAAAAAGAGCGCCCTGAAGCGCTCTTTGTCCCCAGTCTCCCCAGCGGATTTCGTTGTTGGCTCGACTGGGCCAGGACTCTACGTGGTTTCTTGAGGGACCATGAGTGTAAGAAACCTATAAAGATCCGCCGGTCAATCCGTCGCCAACCGGTAGCCGATGCCTGCCTCGGTCAGGATCAGGCGCGGGTTGCTCGGTTCGCGTTCGATCTTCTGCCGCACCTGACCGATGTAGACGCGCACGAATTGCGTGTCGGTGACGGTACCGCCCCACGCCGCCGCAAGCAGTTGCTTGTGCGTGACCACCTGCCCGGCATGCCGCGCCAGGGTGCGCAACAGGTCGTACTCCTTGCGCGTGAGGCGGACTTCCATGCCGCCGATCGCGACGCGCCGACTCTCGAAATTGATCTCCAGGCCATTGCCCGAATAGTGCGTCGCTTCCGCACGGCTGTGCCGGTGGCGCAGCGCCGCGCGCAAGCGCGCGAGCAGTTCACCGGTGAGAAACGGCTTGACGACGTAATCGTCGGCGCCAGCGTCCAGCGCGGCAATGCGTTCGGCCTCGGCCTCGCGCGCGGACAAAACGATGATCGGCACCTGCGTCCACTTGCGCAACGCGAGGATCACGTCCTTGCCGTCCATGTCCGGCAGGCCAAGATCAAGCAAGATCACGTCGGGAATCTGTTGCCCGACGCGAGTCAGGGCTTCGCGCCCGGTGTTGGCTTCCACCACATCGTAACCGGCCGCCGCAAACGAAGGCTTGAGCACGCGCAGGATCGGCAACTCATCATCGACGACCAGGATGTGCGGTTTGGCGTCGTTCATTGTTTGGCCTCCGTTGCGCCGTGCGCAGGCAGGTCGATTTCAATGCGCGTGCCGCCGCCTTCGCGCACCGGGCTCAGCGCACGCACGCTGCCACCGAACGCTTCGACCAGGCCGCGCGTTACCGCAAGACCCAGGCCCACGCCCGGTCCGCGCTTGCGATCGCTGCCGCCGCGGAAAAACTTGTCGAACACATGCGGCAGGTCCGCCGCGGGGATGCCGGTACCGCCGTCCTCGACCGACAGGCACACGCGCGCACCGTGCACCTGCACGCTCGCGGTGACGGTTGCCGGCGCCGGTGCGTGCGCAACGGCATTTTCGATGATGTTCATGAGCGCCTGTTCGATCAGCATCGGATCGACATCGATGGGTGCGCAGGGTGCCGCGAACCGACGCTCGACGTGGCGTCCGCCGAGCTTGCGCTCCAGGCGCTGCAAGGCCCCCGCCATGGCCTCGCGCGGATCGATCAGGGCGCGTCGCACCTGCAGCGCGCCGGATTCCAGGCGCGTCATCTCCAGCAGGTTCGCGAGATAGCGGTTCAGGCGTTCGGATTCTTCCTGGATCGCGGCGAGCAGGTCGCGTCGCGTCGCGACATCGAACTTTTCATCGTACTCGAGCAAGGACGTGGCCGAGGCGAGGATCGTCGACAGTGGCGTGCGCAAGTCGTGCGACAGCGACGAGAGCAGGGCGGTGCGCAAGCCTTCCTTTGCCGCAACGATGCGCGTCGCGGCGATCTCGGCGATCAGGCGCGCGCGGTCGATGGCCACGGCGGCGAGATCCAGCAGCGCCCGCGTCCAGCGCGGATCGGGCAGGCCGCGCCGGTATGCAGGCCACAGCGCCACGGCCCCGACGAGGCGCGCGCCACTGGACAGGCGCATGAGCATGTGCCCCGGCGCAACCTCGTCGTGCGCAACGTGCGCCGCCAGGCGCGAGGCACAATCGGCGACGAAACCTTGCGGAATGGCTTCCGAAGCCGCGCTCAGGGTCGGCTTGCCGTCTTCCATCATCCAGACCACGGCCTCGCAGCCGTTGGCCTCGAGGTGGCGTACCACGCGTTCTGCCGCACTCTCCGCATCGACCGTTGTCGACAGGTCGCGGCTGGCCTCGAACAGCGAGGTCATCTCCGCGAGAGCGCGCTTGAGCCGGCGCGCGTGATCGCTCAGGCGCCCGGTCAGGCCGCCAACCAGCAAAGCACCGATCAGGAACGTCGTCAGCGCGAAGACGTCCTCGGCGTCGATGGTCAGCGTGTACGGCGGTTCCTCGAAGAAGTAGTTGTACGACAGGAATGCCAGCAACGCCGCGGCTATCGCCGGCCACATGCCAACGAGGTATCCGGTCAGCAAGACCGCGGCAAGAAACAGCATCGCGATCTTGCTCGGCCACAGATGCAGCACCCAGAAATAGCCCAACACGGTCGCCGCCGACACGATCGCCGTCGCGTAGGCGAAATCGCGCAGGCGCAACGGCGTTTCGCCGCGCAGCCAGACCAGCGCACCGGGTTGCGTGTCCGGTTCCGTGTTGCGGGTATTGTCCGGCTTCAAGACCATCGAACGGGTGCCCAGCAGTCCCAACGCGCCAACGGCACTACGGCTTCGAGCGCCAAGGGTCCCGCCCGCTGTCCAATGGCCCGATTTGTTTACTGTTCACGACGACGATTCGCGCTGCAGCGCAATTGACATTGCGCCACAGCGCGGCCATCGCGCGCGCCGAAACGAAGGCCGCCGCCTTCCTTGCGACGCGCAATCCACCATCAGGCGGCGGCGTCCTTGAGCTTCTTCAGCGGACGCACCTTCACCCGAACCGAGGCCGGCTTGGCCGCGAACCACTGTTCCTGCTTGGTGAATGGATTGATGCCCAAACGCTTGGGCTTGGCCGGGATGGTGGCTACCGTGATCTTGATCAGTCCCGGCAGCACGAACGTGCGCGCGCCGTTCTTGTTGACCGAACCGACCACCGCGCCTTCGAGCGCGGCGAGCACGGAACGCACGTCCTTGGCCATGACGCCGCAAGCGCCCGTGATGTAATCGACCAGTCCGGACTTGCTGAGCATCTGCTTGATCGGCTTGTTCGCCGCCGGCTTGGATGCGGATTTCGGAGCCGCCTTCTTTGCGGGTTTCTTGGTTGCCATGATCTTTCCTTTTGGATTGTTGTGTTGGCGCATGCCGACCGCCATGCACCCTAAGTGTACGCTGTCTTACGCCTTGATCTTGAACGCATCGGCCACGAGGGCCTTGTCGAACCCCGTGCCGGCATCGCCTTCCTCGGCGTAACGATAGACCGCTGCCGAGTAGATTCCATGCAGCGCGCCCTGAATCACGGCCAGCGTCAGCACGGCCGCGATGCAAAGCGCGACCGTCAGGACGATAGCACCGATCGAGTGCGACGAGGCGGCCAGGAATACCAGGGCCATTCCGGCCAGGATCACGAAAAACGTCAGCAATCCGAACGCCAGGCCGATGCCGACGTTGCCGATGAGGCTCTCGCCCCAGGTGCGCTTGAGCAGTTGCGCGCTTTCCCTGACGGCATCGATCGGCCCGACATCCTTGGTGACCAGGACCGGCACCACGAGGAAGGTCGCCAGCGTCCAGGCGACGCCGAGCAGGCCGGCAACCCAGCGACCGATGAATCCGGTGCGCTCCTGGATCGCGCGCAGCACCATGCCGATGGTTGCCGAAATCACGGCATAGCCCAGGATGCTCGACAGCTTCGACACAGCGATGCCCAAACCATCTCTCACCGTCGGGCTGCCGCCGCGCAGGTAGATCAGGACCGCGCCGACCAGGGCCGAGTTGAAGAAAATGACGATGAAATACTGCACGAGATAGAACGCGAACAACCAGGCCGCCGAACCCGGCGTCATGTGGCCGCGATCGAAATGCTTGAGCAGGCCGCCGGCATACGCTGGCACGAGAAAACTCGCGGCGACGACCAGGGTGCAGATGCTCGAAAGCGCGGGGAACACCAGCAGGCGCTTGTTGGCCATGAGCACGGAACCGCTGGCCCTCATCAGGCTCCAGCTGCGCGAAAAACGTGTAAGCATCGACCTGTCCCCCAATGACCTCGTCGGCGATTCTAATCGCCCCGCGCCCGCAAGGGTACTTGCCGCATGATTAACATGGTCTTGCAGACCCAGTCGGACCGGGGCGCAATTGAGCGTGTCGAGAATGCGAAACGCTTGGTTCGCCACTCCGGCCGGATCCGGATCGGGTTCGCTGGCCTCGGGTTTCCCACTGGCTTGGGGTGGTTCCGGCTACGGTTCAGGTTCTGGCTTCGGCCAGACATAGGTATCCGGGTCTTTCAGCCACGCTGGCTTGTAGAAGAAGGGCTCACAGATAGCCACATCCACGATGAGCCCATCGGTCAGCTTGAAACTCGCAGTCGCTTCCGGGCGTTTTGTCTGTTTGTCCACCAGGGCAACCAGCGGCATGCCAATGGGATCGTTCGTGGCTGCGCAGATGACTGCCTCGACTTCGGCGCCGCCCGCAGCACGCGCGGACTTCGTCTTGCCGCGCAGCAACTCCGCCACGGCATCCCTGGTGGTGAGCGCGTCCAGTACCCATTGCGATTCGTAGTGGACATTCGGCGCCAGCCGCGCAATGAAGGGCTCCGGATCGAGTTCATTCACCAGCCTCGCGTACAGGCGCGAGGCGTCGAGTTCGGTGAAAATCGCTTTGGGATGGCTCACGACACGGCTCCTGACTCTCGAACGTGTGCGAGCATACAACCGTGGCGTCGCAGTTTCCGCGACGGCGGAGCGTCATGTTGGCCAGATGGGTTGGCGAGTATGGGGGTTGGCATGTTGGATGATCGACGGGAACGGCAGTGCGTCGAGCTGGCCATTGCGGCGCGGATCGAAGTGGCCAAGCGCCGGTTGGCGGAAAGGCGGTCCCACCCATTGCCCTTCGAAAGCCCTTTCCTTGATATGCGTTTCGACGAGATCAAATGGGAGACTGATCCGGGGAAACGGCTCAGGCAGATCATTCTCTTGCCTGTTGTACTGTTTATCGTGCTGCTTTCGGCACTTCTGACTCCCCCCATGTACTTCATGCACCTGTGGGATCGATACAGGGCTTGGCACGAATTGAAAAGAATGATCGCGCTGGATCCCTCGTCCGCCGCAGACGCCGAGTCGCCAGCGGAGAAATCCATTGCGGACTTGTGGAGCCTGCACGGCCTGAATGAATCGGGCTCCAGCATCGACGAACGGCTGGAACTGCTATCGAAATGGGTTGCGATCCTCTATGGCGAGCGTACCGCGACGGAACTCGACATCAAGCAACGGCATGCTGCTATCGCCGAGCGCCAATTCAAGGCCAACCGCTCCTGGTACGAGGGAAAGGAGGATGCATTTCACTTCATGTTCTCTCCACCCATGCGCGTGCTCATCGAGCAGCTGTCGCAGGAGCTGCCGAGCTACGATACAACCACGCTCTATTCGCGGCGGTAGGGCCAACGGCTGGCTTCGATTCCAATGCAAGAACCCGACGACTCCAGGGATCTGAATCGCTTCGTACGCGCGCAAGCCGGCGTTTACGACATCGCGCTGGCCGAAATCGCCGATGGCCAGAAGTCCTCGCACTGGATGTGGTTCATCTTCCCGCAGATCGATGGCCTTGGATTGAGCGCGACTTCGAAGTACTTCGCGATCAAAAGTGTCGACGAGGCGCGGGCGTATCTGCGGCATCCCGTTCTTGGACCGCGCCTGATCGAGTGCGCCGAGGCTGCGCTACGCGTCGATGGATTGTCGGCCGAGGAGATCTTCGGTTCTCCCGACGACATGAAGCTGCGCTCGTGCGCCACGCTGTTCGCCGCAGTTTCTCTGCCGGGCTCCGTGTTCGAGCGGTTGCTCGGCAAGTATTTCACCGGACATCGCGATGAGCGGACCATTCGCTTGATCGCTGCGCAGTCCCGCAGATAGAAACCCGCCATTTCGGCCTCAATCAGGGCGAAAGCGGCGTCGTTTGATCTTTATTCCGGATACTTTGGCGCAACGTCGCGTTGGCCACGACAGCTTTTACTCATTCCGACGCTCTCGATAACACCGCGTGTCACGAATCGAGTCACGAAATGGTCACGAGAGGAAATGGCGCGCCCGGAGGGATTCGAACCCCCGACCAATGGCTTCGGAAGCCACTACTCTATCCAGCTGAGCTACGGGCGCGTGTTGCGGATTTTCGCATGGAACCGTCCGTGGTGCGGTCTTCCAGTCGGCATCCATGCCTCCTCCTCGCACGTCGCGCGCGATGCCATTCAAGGCATCGCGCAGGCGCTTCGTGCTCGACCAGCTGAGCTACGGGCGCGTGTTGCGGATTTTCGCATGGAATCGCCGGTTTGCGCGATATACTCGGTGCATCCGGCGATGGTGGCTGCATGCAACCGACCGAAAGTCCGACCTCGGAATCTGCGCACCACACCGCGTTGCTCGCGCGCCTGCTCACGGCGAACATCCGCGATCTGGTGGTGTGGCTGCGCGCGGATGGCGAGCGCCTGTTCATGTCCGATGCCGTCACCGACATCCTCGGCTGGTCGCGCGAGGAAGCCGCGGCGATGCCGCCGCTGGCGATGGTCAACCCTGCTGACCGGCCGCAGATCCAGCAAGCCCTGACGCGTTTGTTCACGCAAGGCGGCGAAGCGATCGCCACGTTCCGCGGCTGTCACAAGGACGGTCGCGAAGTCTGGCTGGAGGCACTCGGCCGGCGTGTTTACGAGGACGCCGCGACCGGTGGCCTGCCCAGCATCATCTACACCGCGCGCGACGTCACCGCGCGCCTGAACGCCGAGCGCGCGCTCGCCGAAAGCCGGCGCCAGTTGCAGACCATCGCCGACAGCATGCCGGCACTGATCCTGCAACTGGACGTGCGCAAACGCATCGTGTTCGCGAACGCGCACGCCGCCGCACGCTCCGAACGCTCGCCGGCGCAAATGCTGGAGACGAGCCTGCGCGATGCCATGGGCGATGCCGCCTGGGCCGTCGCGCTGCCGCACATCGATGCGGCGTTGGCCGGCAGCCGTGGCCGCTACGAACGCGAGATCGACATCGACGGGGAACTGCGCGTCTACGAGTTCCTGTGCCTGCCAGAATCGGATTCCGGTTCGGCCTCGCGCGGCGCCTACCTGTTCGGCTACGACATCACCCACCGCAAGCTGGTGGAGAAGCACCTCAACGAACTGGCGCGCACCGACATGCTGACCGGTTTGTCCAACCGGCGCGATTTCGACGAGAGGCTCGAGCAGGCGCTGGCACGCCGGCGCTCGGCGCGGCACCCGCTGGCGCTGATGATGATCGACCTGGACCGCTTCAAGGAAATCAACGACACGCTCGGCCACCTGGCCGGCGACACCGTACTCAAGGCCGTCGCTGCGCGCCTGCGCGAGGCGGCATTCGACATCGACGTACTGGCGCGGCTCGGCGGCGACGAGTTCGCCATCCTGCTCGGCGACAACGGCGCAGCCCAGTCCGCGGAACTGCTCGCGGCACGGCTGAAAGTGGCGATGTCACGACCCGTCTCCATCATCGGCAGCGCCGTGACCATCACGCTGAGCATGGGCATCGCGTACTGCGACGGCAGGCTGTCGGCGCGCGACCTCACCCATCTCGCCGATCGTGCGCTGTATGCAGCCAAGGAATCCGGGCGCAACACGTTCTGCGCCTTGCGCGCCGGCAACGCCGGCTAGGGTACCTCCGGCTGAACGGGGCCTTCGCCGCCCCGGCTTGACCCGCCCCGCTGCAGCAAAGCGCCGCCCCGGGATGACGGGCCAGGCAAGTGGTTCCCTAGACCATCCCGCCGTTGACGCCAATCACCTGTCCATTGATGTAGCCGGCGGCCTCCGAGCACAGGAACGCCACCAGCGCGGCGACTTCCTCCGGTTTGCCGGCACGGCCGGCGGGAACCAGCGCGCGGATCCGGTCCGCATCGAACACCGCATCCGCGAGCCGGCCGGCGATGACGCCGGGCGCAACGGCATTGGCGGTGATGCCGCGTGAAGCCATTTCGCGCGCGAGCGACTTCACCGCGCCGTGCAACGCGGATTTTGCCGCGGCATAGTTGACCTGGCCGCGATTGCCGAGCTGCGCCGCGACCGAGGACACGCACACGATGCGGCCGAAGCGCGCGCGCGCCATCGGCAGCAGCAGCGGCTGCGCGACGTGGAAGAAGCCGTGCAGGGACACCTCGATCACGCGATGCCATTGCGCATCGCTCATCCCCGCCAGCGGCGCATCGTCGTGGATGCCGGCGTTGTGCACGAGGATGTCGATGGCGCCGGCCCGCAGGATTTCGGCCAATGCCGCGCGCGTCGCATCCGCATCGGTCACATCGAATGTGACGGCCTGCGCGCTGGCGCCGATTTCATCCATCAATTTCCGCGCACGTTGCGGATTTTCGTTCGCGTGAACGTAGACGAAGCAACCTTGCGCCGCGAGCGCGCGACAGATCGCGCCGCCGATGTCGCCGCTGCCGCCGGTGACCAGGGCGCGATGCGATGTCGAAGAAGCCGGACTCATCCGGGAATTGTTGCACAGCGCCGGCGGCGCCACGACGGCGGGAGCAACCCCCACGCCAGCAAAGCCATTGCCGGCCAGATCGCGAACCGCCACGCGCGCAAATCCGCGCCGAATCCGCGCCAGAAAGCCGTCAGCGGGGCGGGCCGCGGACGCATGCCGTAAACATCGCCGAGAATGTAGCGGACATCCGCAGCGTCGAGTTCGGCGCGCAGGTACTCGGACGACGGGAACGGCAGCTCGGTGGCAGGCGCCGTCGTCAACGCCGTGGTGTCGCCCTGGCGGATGTAGCGCTCCACGCGTTGCGCCTGCGCGGCCAGGTTGCCCGCGCGCCATTCGAACCAATGGGTCGCGAACGGCGCGCCGAGCACGATCGCGCCGGCGAATGCGGGCAATGCCCAGCGCGTGAAGCCGCGCAGCGACGGCACGGTGTCCGCCACGCGCATCAGGCAGCCGAGGTTCGCGAACGCGCCGATGCCGAGGATTTCCATGTAGCGCGATATCGGCAACCAGAGCCGAAACTCCGGGCGCAACGCGAGGATCGCGAGGATCTCGGCCAGCCCCCACAGCGACACGCCGAGCAGCGCGAGATCGAACCGACCCAGAGTCCGGGCGCCCAGGCAGCGATAGCCGAGGATTCCCGTCGGAATCCACAGGCACAGGACCAGCACGATTTGCAGCACCTGCAACGCGCCGATCGATGCGCCGCCCGTCGCGCGCCAGGTCAGGGCCGCGCCGGTGATCCCGCAGGCGATGAGCGCGGCGGCGAACACGAGCGTGGCACTCGTCCGCAGATCGCCCGTGCGCCAGCGCATCGCCATGATGGCCACTGCAATGGCCGCGGCGAAGAATCCGCTGCCCATCGAGACATCGGCAAGCAGTGCGAACGCGACCAGTCCGATCGTGCCGGATACCAGGCGCCGCACGCGTGTCGCTGCGACGATCGCGAGGATGCTGAATCCGGCGAGCAGGAAATAGGAATTCGCGAAACCCATGCCGATGTTTTCCCAATCGTAGGGAATCGCCACGAAGGCAGTCGCCGCACAGACGAACCAACGCGACCTGCGCGGGAAAAGCGGCAACGCGAGCACGATCAGCAGCGCCGCCAGCGCGGCACGCAGCACCTGATTCAATGCGCAAGCCAGCGTGTTGTCGAATTGCAGGTCGTTTGCGCGCAGCAGCCCCCATTCGAGCAATCGTGTCGGCGCCAGCACATGCTCGTTGTGCGTCGCCAACAGCATTGCGCCGGGCCGCAAGGTTTGCGTGAGCATGGGCCGCGCAATGCCGTCGATGAGCTGCGGCCATTCGTCGTAGAACGGCAGCGGCGTGGCCATGTACAAGACAAGGCTCAGCCGCACCGTGGCGATCGCGACGAACAATGCAAGACCGATTCGCCAACGCGGCGGCAGGAAAGTCATGTGTGCCGCGAATCCAACGCCGCGGTGTTCGCCAACGCGCGGCCTTCGGCGAGCACCGCGCCGGCCTGTTCGACGCGAAACGCGTATTGCATCGCCTCGGCGCCGGCGAGCAGGCATTGTGCGTGGACGTCCAGATCGCCGGGCACGTCGTCGACGCGCACCGCGTACAGTTTCACCGCGCGCAGGGCGACGAGCAATCCCGGCGCCGCCACGCCGCCTGCGCGTCGCGCCAGCAGGCCGCCGTGCACGGCCATCGCCTGCGCGCCGTATTCGCACAGGTTGACGGCATGCAGGCGGCCATCGGCGCGCAAGGGATTGTCCGCCTGGCGATGCGAGCGGGCGCGCGCATGGATGCCCGCCTCGTCCCAGGCGACGATGGCATGCAGCAGGCACATCGCGCCGCGATGCGGGATCAGGTCCTGCCAGTACGCCTTATCCAGCACGGCGCATCGCCATCTGCGTGGACAAGATGAAATGGAACGCGACCCCGAGCGCCACCGTCGCGCCGATCGCGCGCAACACCGGAATGCTCGAAGTCGCCAGCAATCCAAACACCCCCAGCGCGGCGGCGACGCACACGAGCGTCGCGTGCAGGGTGCGCCGCGCCTCGGCGGCGTCGGCGACGGGGCGTTCGAAAAACAACGCGTAGTGCAGGCCGAGTCCGGCCGCGAGCGTGACCGCGACCAGATGGAACAGGCTCAGCGGCACGCCGCAGATGCGCAGCACGGCGATGGCGAGCAGGGTCGCGAGCGACATCGGCGCCAGCACATGCCAGGCGCGACGCAGATCGCGAAACGCGATCGCGACGGCGAGCACGAGCAGGGCGAAGGCCACGCCGAGCGCTTTCAAGATGCGCTCGCGATACTGCGCGATCAATTCCTCGGACGCGGATTTCAGATCCAGCAGGCGCACTGCGCCGTCGGTTTGCGCGGCGATGCCGGCGAGCGCGGCCGGATCGTGCACGCCATCGAGCGTGGCCAGTCCGACCCACCGGCCATCGCGCTCGATGAGCGTGGCGGCGAGGCGAGCACCGAATGGCGAGCGTTCGAACATCTGTGGCGTGAGCGGCGGCAGGGCGCGCGCGGTTTCCACATCGTCGACGAAGGGCGCGAACAGGCCGGGTTGGAACGGCAGGTCCCGCAAGGCCGCGTCGAGCGTGGCGGTGAGCGTGGCGCGATCCGGCAATTTCGCCTGCCGCGCGCGCTGGATTTCCACGCTGGGCAGCCAGCGCGAAGGCAATTCCACGTCGTCCACGACATGCGTGGAAATCCATTGGTCCACCTGTGGAGTAATCCGCTCGCCCAGGCGCAGCACGCCATCGGCGCTGTCCGCCTGCAGCACGAGCAGATAGCGCACGTCCGGCGCGCCGAGGGCGGCGCGCAGTTCGCCCTCGCGCGCGAGGGCGCGCGGCGGCGCGGGCGCGAGCGCGGCCAGATCGTTCTGCCACAACGGCGCGGGTGCGAACCGCAATGCGGCGATGCCGAGCGCCAGCGCGATCCACGGCAGCGCGCGCGGCCGCGGCAGGGCCGCGAGCCAGCGTTGCGCGCGCTGCATGGCGGACGACTCGGCGACGTCGCGGAATCGATCCGGCAGCAGCGGCGGCAGCAGCCAGCGCGTCGCCGCACCGGCCACGAGCAGCGCGACGATGGTGAACACCGCCAGTTGCTGCAGGCCGGCCACGCCCGAGGCGAGAAACGCGAGATACGCGATGCAGGCCGAGACGATGGCCAGGCGCAGCAGTGGCCACACCGCGCGCACGGTCGCCTTCGCCGCCGTGCCGGCGCGGCGATGGCTGAGCACGCGCAGTGGATATTCCTGGGCCACGCCGAGCAGGGTGAAACCGAACGCCAGGGTGATGCCATGCGCGTTGCCGAAACCGAGCGCGATCGCGGCGAGTCCCGCGAGCGCGCCGCTCGCCAGCGGCAAGACGACGAGGGCGAGGATCGCGGCACTGCGATAGGCGAGCAGCAGCACGAGCACGAATCCCGCCGTGCCGATAGCACTCAGGCGTTCGGCCTCGGCGCGCGTGGCCGCCGCGATCTGCGCGCCGATGTAGCCGGGCCCGCTGATTTCGAGCCTCGCGCCCGCCGCGCCGGGCAAGGCCGCGAATGCCGCGCGCGCGGCCGCGATGGCCTGGGCTTGCGCGGCGGTATCGAGCCCGGGCGCTCGCGTCGCGGCCACGAGCAAGGCTTCGCCGCGCGCCGAAAACCACACGCCCTCGCGCAATGCCGGTGCATGGCGCGGCGCCCAGCGTTGCGCCAGCGCGAGCGCTTCCAAGGTCGGATCGCGCGGCAGGATGTCGTCCAACGCGCTCGCGGCGGGCGAACCCAGGTCCTGCAGACGCTCTTCGAGTTGCGCGTGCAGGAACGCCGTGTCCAGACTCGCGCCATCCAGCGTCGGCGACAACAGGTAGCGGTAGGGCAACAGTTTCGGATCGAGCCGGGCGAGCGATTCGCTGCCGTTCAGCGCCTGCGCAAAGCGCGGATCGGCCCGCAGGGCGTCGACGAGCCCGCGACTGAGCGCGGCGAGCGTGGGCGGCGGCGCCCCCGCTATCGCCAGCAGCAGCAGACGCGACGCCGGGCCGTCGCCGATTTGATCCATCAGCACTTTCTGCTCCGCGTCGCGCGGCGGCGGCATGAAGCTGCGCAAATCGTTGCTCACGACGAGCGTGCGCTGCGCGGCGAACGCGGCGAGCGCCAGCGCCAGCCACCACGCCGCGATGCCGAACCAGCGCCCGTGCGCGCTCATGGCGCGTGGCACATGGCGGCCAGCGCCGCCGCCGTGGGCGGTTGCGGCAGTTGCGCCGCCGCCAGCGCGCCGAGCAGCATCACGCTGGTGTCGCCGTTGGTTTGCTGCAAGGTGAAGCAGCGCGGCTCGTTGCCGGTGCCATCCACGACGAACGCCCGCAGGCGCGTGGACGGCGCCGTCGCGTGTGGCGTGAGCGTGAGCGCCCAAGCGTGGCCCTTGTCGACATGTGTAATCGTATACAACTCCGCCAGCGCGGCCGCATCGCCGCCGAGCAGGGCGGAAAACCCGCCCATCAGCGCCTTGAGTTCCGGCGCGCGGTCGAGGTCGAACTGCCGCGGCGCGCGATCCGCGCGGGTCACGGTGACGGCGTCGCCGGAGATCGTCGTGGTTTCGCGATACGGCGCATCCACGCGTTTGCCGAGCTTGTCCGCGCCACCGTAGTCGAGCTCGCCGCGCAGGATCAGCGGGCGCGTGAGCTGGTGCAGGAAACGCACCTCGGTATACGCGGTCGCGGCCGGCACCGGGCGCTTAAGGCGCGCGATCAGCGCGACGGCATCAGGCGGCGCTGTCGTGGCCAGCAACAGCGCCGGCAGAACAATCCCAGAAATCATAGAAGTTGAACCAGTTGTAAGGATCCGGTCGCACGTAGTATTCCAGACGCGCCGCGTAACGTTGCACGAGTGCGTCGAGTATTGCCTGCCGTTCGGCGCGCGGGAGTGGTTCTCCCGCGCTGAAGCCTTCGAAATGGATTTCATAGCGGTTGCCGCCACGATACAGGCCGAACGCGAGCACCACCGGCAATTCGAGTGCGGCGGCGATCCGATGGGGCGCGACCGGGAATTGCGCCGGCGCGCCGAAGAAGCGCGCCGTCCGCGTCGCTTCACCCGGGCGCGCGCGATCGCCGAGCAGGCCGACCAGCGCGCCCGCGGCGGCGGCATCGCGGATCGCCAGGACGATGGCGTTGCCATCGCCGCCGGCATCGATGACCATGCCGGCCACGGCCGGATTGAGCGCGTGCAGCAGTTGCGTCAACGCCGGGGTCTGGCCGCGGTCCATCACCATGCGCAGCTTCAGGTCGGGCCTCGCTTCGGCAAGCACGCGCAATGCCTCGAAGCTGCCGATGTGTGCGCCAAGCAGGATCACGCCGCGACCCGGCGCGAGTCGGCCCTCGAGCTGTTCGAGTCCGTGCACGGCGATGGCAAAGCCGTGCGTGCCGCGCGCGAGCAGGAACACCCGATCCAGGATCGTCGCCGCATAACAATGGATGTGCTTGAGCACATCCCGGATGCCTGCCGGCCGTTCCAGCGCGCGCGTCAGGAAGGCACGCGAGGCCCGACGTTCCGGCCCACGCCGGATGCAGAAATACAGCGTGATCGGATACAGCAGCGCGCGCGCCGCGGTCCGCCCCAGATGCAGGCCGATGGCGCGGATCAGCCACAGCGCAAGGCGGCCCCCGCCCTCGCGGCGCTCGCTCCAGTGCACGCTCATGGCGCCAGTTCCAGCGTGCCGCTGGCGATGACATCGGGGCCGTGACGAATCGAGAATTTCGCGCTCATGCCGGTGCGCTCGACATGCAGTTCGGCGACCTGATCCGGCCGCAGCGGCCGCAGGAATTTCACCAGCGCCAAGCCGGCAACGGGCGTGCCGAAATCGCGCTCGACCGCCGCCGCAACGCGTTCGAGCAACACCACGCCGGGCACGATGGGATCGCCCGGAAAGTGCCCCGGCAAGGCCGGATGCAATGCGCCGACGTGGAAATGTTCCCGGATCGATGCGGCCATGGTGCGCTCGGCGAGCAGCGCCGGCCAATGCCGGACCAGCGCGGCGACAAACGCGAACAGTCCACGACGCGGCGCCTGCGGCAGCAGATACGGGCGCAGCCAGAACTCGCCGAGGAAAAGCGCGGCGATCGCCAGCGGCAGGACGATCCAGCCGAATGCGCGCGGCAACGGCAACCCGCCCGCGACCACCGGCAATCCGTGCGCATGCAGGGCCAGCAGCGCAGCGCCTGCAGCCAGTGCGAATTGCCACGCGGCCCAGATCGCGGTGAGCCGGCGCGCGTAGGCCGCAACCGCGGGATCGTCCAGCCACTGCGCGCCATCGATGGCGGCGATCGCGCGCGCGATCAGCGGCGTGCGTCCCGCGCGCAACGTGCGCGCGAACAGCCAGCCAACCAGCGCGGCAATCAGCGCGGGCAGCGCATCGAGCGCTTCATGCAAAGGCTTGCCGCCGAAAAAATGCCCGAGCAACACCAGCGCCACGACGCCCAGCCAGACCAGGGCGCGCTTCATCGGTCAGCCCACGCGCTGCGCCTGCACGTGCGCGCTCAACGCGCGCAGGCTGGAGAAAATGCGCTTGTTGTCCGGATTGTCCGAGCGCAGCGAGAAACCGTAACGCCGGGATATGGCCAGCGCCAGCTCCAGCGCATCGATCGAATCCAGTCCCAGTCCGCCGCCAAACAGGGGCGCGTCCGGGGCGATCGCTGCGGGGCTCGTGTTTTCCAGATTCAGGCTGGTGACGATCAACTCGGCCAATTCGTGCTCGGCGGGCGTTTGTGCAGACATGCGCTGTGGCGTTCCCCAAAGCGGCCAAGGCTGGCCGCATTTCGAATGCGCAACCCGGGAAGAGTGCGCGGACATAGTATCATGCGCGTCATGACCCTTCGGCCCGCCCACGCGCTGGAAAATGACGCTGCCACGGTGCCTGCGGGCCTGCCCGCGCTGCGCATGGAATATACGGATGCCGATGTCGGCGCCGCGCTTGCCCGCCCGGACACGCTGGCCGTGATCGAGTTCGGCGGCGCCACCCGGACGCACGAGGATCCGCGCCGGTTGCACGTGCGCCTGGATGCCGCCATGCCACCTCCAGTGGAGATCTGGCGCAGCGCGGGTCGTGTCGAGAGCGGTCGCAGCGGCGCGCTGTGCTGGGCCAGCGATGGCGATTACGGTTTCCTCGCATTGACCGTGGAGGAATCGGCCTGCGGTGGCATTGACGGCGCCGCACGCCATGCCTACACAAGTCTCGTGCAATGGGCGCGGCGCAGCGCGACGCCGCATTTCCAGCGCATCTGGAATTACCTGGACGCGATCAACGATGGCGAGGGCGACGCCGAGCGTTACCGCCTGTTTTGCGCGGGTCGCGCGGCCGGCATGTACGGCGCATTCGCCGCGTATCCGGCCGCCACCGCGATCGGCGTGCGCGATGGCCGTCGCATGCTCCAGGTCTACGCATTGCTCGCGCGCGCTCCGGGTTGCGCGGTCGAAAACCCGCGCCAGGTCAATGCCTGGCGCTATCCGCGCCAATACGGCCCGGCTGCGCCGGGATTCGCGCGCGCCATGCTGGCGCCGTCCTGCGTGCCCCAGCTTTATATTTCCGGCACTGCCGCCATCGTCGGCCACGTCTCGCACCATCCCGAGGATCTGGCCGCGCAGCTGGACGAAACGCTGGCGAACTTGAACAGCCTGCTTGTCGCTGCCGATTGCCGTGCGCCGCTGGGTCCTCGAAGCCTGCTCAAGGTCTACGTGCGCCACGCATCCGACCTGGAAACCGTGCACGAAATGCTGCGCGCGCGCCTCGGCGATTCGGTGCCCTTGCTGCTCCTGCAAGGGGACGTCTGCCGGCGCGAATTGCTGTTGGAAATCGAAGGCATCCATTCGGATTGACCCGCGCAAACCGTGATGCGGTTGGCACATTCGTTGCCGACCGCGCAACGCCGCCCTCGCCAAGTCCTGCACGGGGGCGGTTCAGCTTGCGGTGGTAGTATTTTCCTTACCTTGCAATCGGCCGTGGGGGCCGTGGAGCCGGTCATGAAAGAACATCTGGGCCATTACGACATCATCGCCGAACTCGGTCGCGGCGGCATGGGCGTGGTCTACAAGGGTTACGAGACCTCGCTCAACCGCTACGTCGCCATCAAGGTCCTGGCCGAGTCCCTGGCCCACGACGAGTCCGTCAAGGAGCGCTTCCTGCGCGAGGCCCGGTCCATGGCCGCGCTCAACGATCCGCACATCATCGCCATCTACTTCATCGGCGACGATTCCGGCCAGACCTATTTCGTCATGGAATTCGTCGATGGCGAATCCTTGGGGAGCCTGCTCAAGCGCGAGGGCAAGCTCAAGCCCGAGCAGGCCGCCAAGATCGTCTACCAGACCGCACAAGGCCTGGCCACCGCCCACGACAAGGGCGTGATCCACCGCGACATCAAGCCCGGCAACCTCATGATCACGGCCAAGGGCGCGGTCAAGATCGCCGACTTCGGCATCGCCTTGTCCTCGCAGGATTTTTCCAAGAAGCTCACCTCCACCGGCGAGTTCGTCGGCACCCCGGGCTATTTGTCGCCCGAGGTATGCCAGGGCAAGCCGGTGGACCAGCGCTCGGACATCTTCTCCCTCGGCATCGTCTTGTTCGAATGCCTGGCCGGGCGCATGCCCTTCACCGACGAATCCCCGCTCGGCCTGATGCTCGAGGTGGTCAAGGCCGAAATCCCGGACGTGCGCACGCTCAATGCCGAGGTCGATCCGGAACTCGAGCGCATCCTCGCCAGAATGGTCGCCAAGGATCCGACCGAGCGCTACCAGAGCTGCCAGGAACTGGTCGCCGACCTGGGCAAGCATCCGCTGATCGCCAACCATGCGGGGGCACTTGCGCTGCCGGTGGAAACGGCCGCGACCGGCCCGTTGCGGACGACGCCCACGCGTATCTCTCAGGCGGCGATGACGTTGTCCGCCGATGCCACTTTCGCTGGCGAACCGCTGACGGCACAGCGTGCCGGCATGACCGCGCCGAGTCCGGGGCTGCCGCGCGCCGCCGTGCCGCCTGCGCGCCGAACGTGGGCAATCGGCGCCGCCGCGGCGGCGGCACTCGCCGTCAGCGCGTGGGCGTTCCGCAGCGACCTGCCTTTCGTCGCGCCAGCGCCGGCGGGCACGGCACCGACGACGGCGCAGGATGCCATGACGTCAAACGAGATGAGTACAACGGCCGCGACGCAGGCGTCGTCGCCGGCACCGACCAGGCCGGTGGCCGGCGACCGCGCGTACCGGTCGCCATCGGGCGCCGGCTCCGCATCGGACGGCACCGACGCAGACGGCGGCGATGCGGGACTGTTGGATTCGCAATGGTTGAACGACGTGCCCGATGAAGCACTCGCTCCGGGCAACGACGATGCCGCGGCGGCTTACGCGACGGCCCCCGGCTACCCGCCACCTGCCTATGCGCCGGTTGTCTATTATCCGCCGTACGCGGTGCCTGCCTTTCCGGTTGCGTACGTCTCGCCGTCGCCGTGGCGTTTCGGATTCGGCCTGACAATCGGCCTGGGAACGGGCTGGTGGGGCGCACGATACGCCTATGCCCCGGTGTCCGTCGGTCCCGTGCTGCAGCCCGGATTCGCCGGGTCGCGGCCGCTGCCCGGCGGGACGATGCCGGCAACGCCCGTCGGCGCGACGCCCGCGCCTGCCAATCGCCCGTTGCCCGGTGCGACGGTATCGCGCGCACTACCCGGCGCAGCCGGCACGCTCGCAAGCGGCCTCCCGGTTGCGGCGGCGACGGCCGGACCGCGCGCCATGCCAGCGCAACCGGCGGCCAGTATCGCGGGCATGGGCGCCGCCACGCGTACAGGCAGCAACGCGCCGGCAAGGTCCGCGGTGCGGGCGCTTTCGATGGGCGAAGCGACTCTCCCGCGGACGCTTGCAGACAGGCAGGGCACTTCCGCGCCCGCATCGCGCGTGGCTGGCAGCGCACGGGCGCCAGTTGCGGCATGGAACCGGCGCGAGCAATCCGTACAACTTGCTGCGCAACACGCGCGTCGGGAGCAGGTGCGTGAACAGCGCGCCGAAGCCGCGCAGCAGGCGCGCGAGGCAAAGGCCGCACACCAACGTGAAGTAGCGCGCGAGAATCACCCGCGCCACCATCCGCAGCGGCAGCAGCACTGACACGGCGCGATGCCGCACGCACCGCAGCCGATGCGGCAATGAATCAGTCGCTCGCGTGCAGCGGCAATTCGTCGCGCAGTTGCGCGTGGACCGCGTCGGTATCCGGGCGTCGGCCATGCCAGAGCGCAAAGGATTCGGCGGCCTGTTCGATCAGCATGCCCAGGCCATCGTGGACGTAGCCGGCATTGGCCGCGCGCGCCCAGGCGAGAAAGGCGCTCGCAGCGACGCCATAGGACAAGTCGTAGCACAGGGCCCGCGGCGCGACGAGGGCGAACGGCAGGTGCAAGGCCTCGCGTGCGTGGCCGGCGGAAGTGGCATTGACGATCAGGTCGAAGTTTCCCAGCGCGCCCAGGTCTTGCCAATAGCGCGTATGCACGCGGTCGGGCTCGCCGATCGCGTCCGCCAGTGCGTCGGCGCGTTCGGGCGTGCGGTTGACAAGGGTGAGCTGCGCGACGCCGGCATCGAGCAGGTCGAACGCCGCCGCGCGCGCGGCGCCGCCCGCGCCGAGGATCAGGACACGCCGCTCGCGCACATCCAGCCCGTGACGCTGGGTGACGTCGCGGATCAATCCCGCGCCGTCCGTGTTGTCACCGCGCCAGTGGCCATCGAGCCGGCGCGTGAGCGTGTTGGCCGCACCGACGCGGCGGGCGAAGTCCGAAACTTCCGCGCACAAGGGCAGTACGCGCTGTTTCAGTGGCAAGGTGATGTTGGCGCCGCTGCCGCCGGACTTGCCGAACGCGGCCAGCTGCGCGGCGAAGGATTGCGGCGGCGCATCGATCGCGACGTAGTCGAGCGCGATGCCCAGCTGCTTGCCAAAGGCCGCGTGGATGCGCGGCGACAGCGAGTGGGCGATGGGGTGGCCGAAGACCGCAAACATCGGCTCGCTCATTCGCGCAACCACGATGCGGCTTGCAGCGCGAAATAGGTCAGGATTGCATCCGCCCCTGCGCGCTTGATGCTGGTCAATGCTTCGAGTACGCAGGTGCGCTCGTCCAGCCAGCCATTGAGGAGCGCGGCCTTGAGCATCGCGTATTCGCCGCTGACCTGGTAGGCGAGGGTCGGTGCGCCGAAGCGTTCCTTCACGCGGCGCACGACATCCAGATACGGCAGGGCCGGCTTGACCATGACCATGTCCGCACCTTCGGCAAGATCGAGTTCCACCTCGCGCAGCGCCTCGTCGGAATTCGCCGGGTCCATCTGGTAAGTATATTTGTTGCCTTTTCCCAGATTTGCCGCGGAACCGACGGCATCGCGGAACGGCCCGTAGAAGCCCGAGGCGTATTTCGCCGAATAGGCAAGGATGCGCGTGTGGATGTGGCCAGCGTCCTCCAGCGCGCGGCGGATCGCGCCGATGCGCCCGTCCATCATGTCCGAAGGCGCAACCACGTCCGCGCCGGCGGCGGCGTGCGACAGCGCCTGCTTGACCAGGGCCGCGACGGTTTCGTCGTTGACCACGTAGCCGGAATCGTCGATCAGTCCGTCCTGCCCATGCGTGGTGAACGGATCCAGCGCCACGTCGGTGATGACGCCCAGCTCGGGCAGGGATTTCTTCAGTGCCCGCACCGCGCTCTGGGCGAGTCCTTCCGGATTCCAGGCCGCGCGCGCGTCCAGCGATTTGGCGCTGTCCGGTGTCACCGGAAACAACGCGAGCGCGGGGATTCCCAAAGCCTGTGCTTGTTCGCCGAGGACCAGCAATTGATCGATGGACACGCGTTCCACGCCCGGCATCGAGCGCACCGGTTCGTGGACGCCGCGGCCTTCGCGCACGAACACGGGCAGGATCAAGTCCGCGGGCGTCAACGCGGTTTCCCGCATCAGGGCGCGGGAAAACGCGTCGCGGCGCATGCGCCGCATGCGGGTTTGGGGAAACGCCATGGCCGGCTCCGCAGTTTGGATCGACGCATTTTATGCGATTGCACTGGTGTGAAAGATGCACGGGACAAAGTGCGAACTGGTTCAGCGACGGTTGCCATAGGGTGACGGATACTGCCGCGAAACCGTCAAGACATCATGACACTGGCTTGCATTGTTGATGAATTTTCGAATAAGATCGGATAACCTCTTGATAAAGAGGAAATAAAAATGCCTACCTCGATGCTGTTGCTGACCTTGCTATGTGGCCTGACCACTGCGTTGCTGGTCTGCCTGCGCCGCATTCCGGAAGGTCAGGCCTACACCCTGCGCCGCGTCGACGGGCATTTGCGCACCGTCGGCGCCGGCGTGCACGTGGTGCTGCCGCTGATCGAACGCGTCACGCACAAGATCCGCCTGCTCGGCAACGTGGTCGATATCGCCACGTCCTCCGCGGAAGGCCGCGTCGACGGCCGCGTGTACTTCCAGGTGCTCGACGCGCAGCGCGCCGAGGCGGTGATCGACGGCATTGCCGACCTCGTGCGCGCGCGCGCGCCGGTACTGTCCACGCAGCGCGCGGATGCGGGCGACGCGGCCACCCGCGCCGCCCATCTGAAGACCGAACTCAACCGCGAGTTGAACGCACGCGGGGTTCTCGTCACCCGCGTACAGTTGACCTGAGGCCGTTGCGCGCGGTTGCGTTAAGCCCGTGGCGCCCTGATACTTGCCGGCCCTGCTCTGCACGCAGGCCCGACTCGCATGCCGCTACCCGACCGCGCCACCTTGTATGCCCGCCTTGCCGCTGGCCTTGCCGAACTGGGCCTGACACCCGGCGTGGACGCTTGCGAACGCTTGCTCGATTACCTGGAACTGCTCGCGCGCTGGAACGCAGCCTACAACCTGACGGCCGTGCGCGACCCGGGCGAAATGGTCACGCGCCATCTGCTCGATTCGCTGGCGGTGGCCAGGCTGGTGCGCGGCGACAGCCTGGCCGACCTTGGCACCGGTGCCGGCTTGCCGGGCATTCCGCTGGCGATCCTCGCACCCGAGCGGCAACACGTGCTGATCGACAGCAATGGCAAGAAGGCACGCTTCCTGCGCGAGGCCGTGCGCACGCTCGCGCTCGACAACGTGCGCGTGGAGCAGGCTCGGGTGGAGGATGCCAGTGGCCAATACGACTGCATCACGGCGCGTGCCTTCGCCACACTCGGCCAGATGCTGTGCCTGGGCGGTCACTTGCTGGCGCCGGGCGGGACCTGGTTGGCGCTGAAGGGCCAACTGTCGAAGGACGAGGTGCTCGGCATTCCGGCCGGCTTTGCCGTTGTCAGCGTGGTCGCGCTCGAGGTTCCGGGCTTGGGCGCGTCGCGCCAGGTGGCGATAATCAAGCGTAGTAGCCAACAGGAGCAGGCAGCGTGACCCGAATCATCGCCATCGCCAATCAGAAGGGCGGCGTCGGCAAGACCACGACGGCGGTCAATCTCGCCGCCGCACTGGCCGAGACCCGGCGCAAGATCCTGCTCATCGACTTCGATCCGCAGGGCAATGCGACGATGGCGTCGGGCATCGACAAACGCGTCGCCAAGCCAACCGGCTGCGAAGTGCTGCTGGAAGAAGCGAGCATCGAATCGGCAATCGTGCCGACGCCGGCTGGTTTCGACTTGCTGCCCGGCAACCGCGACCTCACCGCCGCGGAACTGAAACTGATGGATGCGCTGGCGCGCGAATCGCGCTTGAAGGAGCAGATCGCCAGGCTTGGCGAGCGCTACCACAGCGTGCTGATCGACTGCCCGCCGTCGCTGCACCTGCTCACGATCAATGCGTTCACTGCGGCGCACAGCGTGCTGATTCCGATCCAGTGCGAGTACTTCGCATTGGAAGGACTGACCAGCCTGCTCGAAACGATCAAGGCGGTGCGCGCGCGCCTGAATCCGCATCTGGAAATCGAAGGCCTGCTGCGCACCATGTACGACGTGCGCAACAACCTTGCCAACGACGTGTCCGCGCAGTTGACCAAGCATTTCGGCGACAAGCTGTTGCGCTCGATCATCCCGCGCAACATCCGCCTGGCCGAGGCACCGAGCCACGGCCAGCCGATCAACCTGTACGACCGCGAATCGCGCGGCGCGATCGCCTACCTGGGCCTTGCCGGCGAGATGATTCGGCGCGAACGCGGCGGCGCGGCGCCGCATGTCGGCACCGCGCACGTGAACTGAGGGAACAAGAATGTCTGCAGCAAAACGGCGCGGTCTGGGTGCGCGCGACCTCGATGTCCTGCTCGGCGGGCCGGAGGCCGATTCGGGTCCCGAAGCGGCGGGGGATTATCGCTCGTTGAAGGTAGGCAGCCTGCAACCGGGCAAGTACCAGCCGCGCAAGACGTTTGCCGCCGAATCGCTGGATGAGCTCGTTGCTTCGATCCGCGAACATGGCGTGCTCGATCCGATCCTCGTGCGCGCGGTCGGCGCACAGAAGTTCGAGATCATCGGCGGCGAACGGCGCTGGCGCGCGGCGCGGCAGGCGGGCCTGACCGAGATACCCGCGCTCGTGCGCGAGCTTTCCGACCAGCAGGTCGCCTTGATCGCGCTGGTCGAGAACATCCAGCGCGAGGACCTGGCGCCGCTGGAAGTGGCGCAATCGCTCAAGCAGCTCATGGCGCAGTTCAAGCTCACGCAGGAGCAGGCTGCCGACAAGATCGGCCGCTCGCGCGCGGCGGTGGCGAACCTGCTGCGCCTGCTCACCCTGCCCGAGGCCGTGAAACAGCTTCTGAGCGAGCGCAAGATCGACATGGGCCATGCGCGCGCGCTGGTCACGCTGGACCCGAAGCTGGCTTCGCAATTGGCCAAACAAGCCGCCGAACGCGGCTGGAGCGTGCGCGAACTCGAAGAAGCCGTGCGTCGTGCCCAGACCGAGCCGAAAGGCAAGGCCAAGGCGAAATCCGCACCGGCGCGCGACGCCGACATCGTGGCGCTGGAACGCGAACTGGCGGAAAAGCTCGCCGCCAAGGTCAGCATCCGGCACGGTCGCGGCGGGCGCGGCAAGCTCGTCATTGCCTACCATTCGCTGGACGAACTCGAGGGCATTCTCGAGAAGATCCGCTGAAAGATCGATGGCAATCGACAGGTCTAAACCGGATGTGAGCAGCAAGCAGCGGCAATTCGACGCGCTGGTGCGCGGCCTGTCCGGCGACCTGTACCGCTACGCCTATTGGCTGTGCGGCGAAGACGCGCTGGCGCACGATCTGGTGCAGGAAACCTTCCTGCGCGCGTGGCGTTCGCTGGACAGCCTGCGCGACACGGCGTCGGCCAAGGCGTGGCTGATCACGATTTTGCGCCGCGAGCACGCGCGCCTGTACGAACGCAAGACGCCGCAGTTCGCCGACGTGGACGAGGTTGAAATCGCCGACGAGCGCGAGGCGCATGCGCCGGAGTCGGTCGGCGAGGACGGCCTGATCCGCGCCGCGATGCAACGGCTGGATGCCAAGTACCGCGAGCCGCTGCTGATGCAGGTGCTGGGCGGATTCTCCTGCGATGAGATCGCGCGGGAACTGAACATCACGCCGGCCGCGGTGATGACGCAAGTCTTCCGCGCACGGCAAAAATTGAAAGGCATGCTCGCCGGTGACGTGAAAGAAGCACAACTGTCATGAACTGTCTTGAATTCCGCCGCGAACTGAACATCCATCCGCAGTCGAACGCTGCGGATTTCGTTGCGCACGCGCGCGAATGCCCGCGTTGCGCCCAGGCGCAGGCGGATGCGCTCGCATTCGAGGGCTCACTTGGCCGCGCGCTGGCGATTCCGCCGCCGTCGAACCTGGCCGAATCCATCCTGCTTGCGCAGGCGACGGAACAACGCCGCGATCGGCTGCGTTGGCGGCGTGGTGCCGGCTGGCTCGCCGTCGCCGCGACCGCCGTGCTCGCCGTCGGCATGGGCTGGCGCGCGACCCGCACACAACCGCTGGGCGATGCGGCCATCGCACACATGCTGGGCGACGAAGCCCCGGCTCTGGCCCTGACCGCGCCGGTGACGGACGCTGCCGTGCGCACGGCCTTCACCCAGCGCGGCGTCGAATTGGCGCAGGTGCCGGCGGACATCAGCTACGTGCAATGCTGCCCGGTCGGCAAGTTCAAGTCGGTGCACATGGTGATGCCGCGCGCCAACGGCCCGGTCACCGTGATGTACCTCGTCGACGACCACGACAGTCGCGCCAGCGATTTCGCGCACGCCGGCTGGGTCGGTCGCAGCGTGCCGATGGCGCACGGTACCCTGGTGCTGATCGGCCACGATGCCAGCCAGTTCGATCAGGTGCAGCATACTTGGCAGGTCGCGCTGCAGGCTTCGACGCGCATCTGAATCGTCGACCCACTAAAATGCGCCGTTCGCGCCGCTGCGGCGTTGAAATGGAATCCGCATGACCATTCTCGTTACCGGCGCGGCCGGCTTCATTGGCGCCCATGTCGCCCGGGCGCTGCTGGCGCGCGGCGAGCGCGTCGTCGGCCTCGACAATTTCAACGATTACTATGATCCGCAGCTCAAGCGCGATCGTGTCGCGGCGTTGTGCCCGCAGCTGGAATTGCGTGTCATCGATCTGGCCGACCGCAGCGCACTCGATGCGCTGTTCGCCGAAATCAAACCTGATCGCGTCATCAACCTTGCCGCGCAGGCCGGCGTGCGTTACTCGCTGAAGAATCCGCACGCCTATGCGCACAGCAATCTGACCGGTTTCCTTAACCTGCTCGAAGCCTGCCGCCACGGCGGCATCAGGCATCTGGTTTATGCCTCGTCTTCCTCCGTTTACGGACGCAACGCCAACGCGCCATTCGCCGAGTCGCAGAGGATCGATCAACCATTGTCGTTGTACGCGGCGACCAAGGCCGCGAATGAACTGATGGCGCATTGCTACGCGCACCTGTACCGGCTGCCGTGCACGGGACTGCGCTTCTTCACTGTGTATGGCCCGTGGGGACGCCCGGACATGGCGCCGCTGCTGTTCTCGCGCGCGATCCTCGCCGGGCGCCCGATCGATGTGTTCAACCACGGAAAGATGCGTCGCGATTTCACCCACATCGACGACATCGTTGCCGGCGTGCTCGGCGCACTGGATCACCTGCCTGCGGATGATGGCGCGAATCCACCCTGCGCGACCTACAACCTCGGCAACCATCGCCCGGTGGAGCTCGAACATTTCATCGCCGTGATCGAGAAGGCCGCCGGACGCTCGGCGCAGCGCATCGACAAGCCGATGCAGCCCGGCGACATGCCCGAAACCAGCGCCGATGTCGCGCGCGCACAGGCCGCGTTCGGGTTCGAGCCGACTACCACGCTCGATGACGGCATGCCTGCCGTGGTCGCCTGGTGCCGCGATTATTTTGGCGACAGGCTCTAGCCGGGTGCGCGATAATCAAAGCGCCCCTAGAGAGCCACGCGTCATGCCGGCATGGATTGCCGGCATCCAGACCGCAGGGATGCCATCCATGGCAACTGGATTCCGGCAGTCCCGGCCGGAATGACGAATATTGTGTTTGTCAGGAATCGTGCAATGCCCGATCTATCCGTCGTCGTGCCGGTGTTCAACGAGCGCGGCAACATCGTTCCGCTGTTGACCGAGATCGCCGCCGCCTTGCGCGGCAAGACCGTTTTCGAGATCGTCTACGTGGATGATTGCAGCCGCGACGACTCGCTCGCCGTGCTCGGCGCGGCCAAGGCGCAGTTTCCGGAACTGCGCGTGCTGCGGCACCTGGCGCAAAGCGGGCAGAGCACCGCGCTGCGCACCGGCATCCGCGCCGCGCGCGGGGCGTGGATCGCCACGCTCGACGGCGACGGCCAGAACGATCCGGCCGATATTCCAAAACTCATCGCCGCGCGCGATGCCGGCGCGGCAGACGTGAAGCTCTACGCCGGCTGGCGCGTGGATCGCAAGGACTCGGGTAGCAAGCGCTGGGCCTCGAAGATCGCCAACGCGATCCGCTCGCGCCTGCTGCGCGACGCGACCCCCGATACCGGCTGTGGCATCAAGCTGATCGAACGCGCCGCCTTCCTCGACCTGCCCTACTTCGACCACATGCACCGCTACCTGCCCGCCCTGATGCAACGCGCCGGCTGGAAGACGGTGAGCGTGCCGGTCAACCACCGCCCGCGCGGCACCGGGCAATCCAAATACAACAACCTCAACCGCGCCCTGGTCGGCATTTCCGACCTGCGCGGCGTGACGTGGTTGATCAAGCGCAGCAAGAAAACCGGCGTCGAGGAAATCTGACGCGCATGGCCGCAATCGCGTTGCTGCAACTGCAAGGTGTGAGCCGCCGCCTGGCCGGGCGCACCATCGTCGAGGACGTGACCTTGTCACTGGATCGCGGCTGCGTGCTCGGCCTGCTCGGTGTCAATGGTGCAGGCAAATCCACGACCTTGCGCATGATCGCCGGCATTCTTGCCCCGAGCGCAGGCAAGGTGCTGTTCGACGGACGCGATTTTGGCGAAGAACCGGTGCTCGCGCGACGCCTTGGGTATTTGCCCGAGACGCCGCCTTTGTACGCCGAATTGCGCGTCGATGAATATCTGCATTTCTGCGCGCGCCTGCGCGGCATGCGCGGCAATGCCTCGACCAAGGCCGTGGATCACGTCATTGAACGCTGTGGACTGGGCGAGATGCGCCGACGCCTGTGCGGCAATCTGTCCAAAGGATTCGCGCAGCGCGCGGGTATCGCGCAGGCCATCGTCCACGATCCGGATTTGATCGTACTCGACGAACCTGCTTCGGGCCTGGATCCCGTGCAGGCTGCTTCGATCCGCACCTTGATCGGTGAACTCGGTCGCGAGCGCGCGGTGATCTTGTCCACGCACCTGCTGCACGACGTCACCGCCTGCTGCTCACGCGTCGCGATCCTGCATCGTGGCCGCCTGCGCCACGACGGCGCGCTCGCCGATCTTGCCGCTGCGCAAGGCAGCGATCTGGAAGCGGCGTTCTTCCGCATCGCCGGCGCCGACGACGCGCAGGCCGCCGCATGATCCGCGTCATCGCCCGCAACGAATGGCGGCGCCTGTTCGCGCAACCGCTGGCGTGGGCCCTGCTCGCCGCGGTGCTCGCGGTGCTTGCGTATTTTTTCCTGCTCGCCTTGCAGGGCTTCCTCGGCCTTAGCGCCAAGCTTGCCGGCATGGCTTCCGCGCCGGGCGCGACCGATCTGGTGGCCCTGCCGCTGCTGCGCGCGATCGCGAGCGTGCTCCTGCTCGTCGTACCCCTGCTCGGCATGCGCGCGCTCGCGGGCGAGCGCCAATCCGGCACGCTGGCCGTGCTGCAGTCCTCGGGCGCGGGCAGCACGCGCATCGTGCTCGGCAAGTTCGCTGCGCTGTGCGGATTCTTCATCGTGCTGATCGCGCTCGCATTGGCGATGCCGGCGAGCCTCGCCATCGGCACGCATCCGGATTGGGGACGCCTGGGCGCCGGCGCGTTTGGCCTGCTGTGGTTTGCCGCGGCCCTGACCGGCATCGCGATCGCGGCATCGAGCTATACGCGCCAGCCGGTCGTGGCAGCAGGCCTGGCGCTCGCGCTGAACCTCGTTTTGTGGATGCTCGATGCCGGTGCACGCCACGAAGGCGTGAGCAGCGCCTTCATCAACTATCTCGCGCTGCCCACGCACCTGGAACCCTTCCTGCACGGCATCGTGGCAAGCGTCGACATCGTGTACTTCGTGCTGATCGCGGCACTGGCGCTGACGTTGGCGGTGCGCCGCCTGAACGCCGAACGGGTGCGCGGCTGACATGCGCCAGCGCCTCGTCGACCTCGCCTTTACCGTGCTGCTCGCCGCGGCTGCATTGTGCGTCGCGTTTTTGTCCACGCGCTTTGGCTGGCAGCACGATTTCAGCTACGCACAACGCGCGAGCCTGGATACACGCACCGTGGAGTTGCTGCATCGCCTCGATGCGCCGGTGAGCGTCGTGTCCTATGCGGGCCAGGAAGCGCAATTGCGCGGCGCGATCGCCGATTTCCTCGCCCGCTACCAGCGCATCAAGCCGGATGTTTTCCTGCGCTTCGTCGACCCGGACGCCGATCCCGCCGCCACGCGCGCGGCCGGCATCAGCATCGATGGCGAGATGGTGGTGGACTACAAAGGCCGCCGCGAACAGCTCAAGGTGCTGACCGAGCGCGAGTTCGACAACGCGCTGGTGCGGCTGGCGCGCGCACGCACGCGACTCGTGGCATTCCTGTCCGGCGACGGCGAACGCCGCGCGGACGGCAAGGCGAACGCGGACCTCGGCAACTTCGGCGCCCTGCTCGCGGCCCAGGGTGTACGCACGCTGGAGCTTGCGCTGAGCGGCGGCATGCACATTCCCGAGAACGTCGATCTGCTCGTGCTGGCCAGCCCGCAAGTACCGCTCGCGCCGGCCGTCGTTGGCGAGATCGACGCTTACCTTGCGCGCGGCAACTTCCTGTGGCTGACCGACCCCGGCGCCAACGCCGGACTCGACGATCTTGCCAAGACGCTGTCGCTGCGCGTGCTCGACGGCACCGTGGTCGATGGCGCCGGCGCGGCGTTCGGCATCGGCGATCCGAGCTTTGTCGCCATCAGCAAGTATCCCGATAACCCGATCACGCACGACTTCGCGCTGACCACGCTGTTCCCGCAAGTGGCCGCGCTGGGCGTCGTGGCAGGCACGCAATGGACGACGCAGTCGTTGCTGCGCACCAGCACCAAGTCGTGGACGCGCATCGGCGCGATCCCGCAGCAAGCCGATGCGGCGACGATCCAGTATGACGCGGCCAAGGGCGAGATCGCCGGCCCGCTCGACATCGGCTTCGCGCTGAGCCGGCTGTCGCCGAGCCCGACCAAGTCCGAACAGCGCGTGGTCGCGATCGGCGACGGCGATTTCCTGTCGAATGCGTTCCTCGGCAATGGTGGCAACCGCGAGTTCGGCCAGCGCCTGTTCGACTGGCTGCTGCAGGACGACGCGCTGATCGACATCCCCGACAAGGGCGCGCCGGATCGGCAATTGCAACTCTCGCAAACCGCGCTCGGCGTGATCGGCTTGGGATTCCTCGCCGTGTTGCCGTTGCTGCTTGCAGTCACCGGCGCAATCATCTGGTGGCGCCGGCGGCGGGCGTGATGCGCAAATCCACGCGCAGCCTGCTGATCCTCGCCGCCAGCGTGATCGCGCTCGCAGCGGCCGTGTACGCCGAACTCGCGCGCGAGCGCGGCCTCGCGCCGCAGCCGGTGACGAGGCTGGATCCGGCGTCGGTGACACATCTGCAAATCCGTTGCCAATCCTGCACCACTCGCGTGTTCGAACGCGTCGATGGCGCGTGGCAGATGCGCGTACCGCAGGCCGCGTCGGCGAATCCGGAAGCGGTCGCACGCTTGCTGGCCGTGCTGCGCGCACCGGTGCGCACACGCGCGCCGATGGCGAACTACGATGCGGCCAAACTCGGCCTCGATCCGCCGCAGATCAGCGTGATCGCGGACGCGACACGCATCGACATCGGCGGCGAGGACCCGATCGACCACGACCGCTATGTGCGCGTCGGCGATGAATTGCTGCGCGTGCCGGATCGCTTCAGCGCGCGTTTGCTGGAGTCGCCGGAGAGCGAATTGCTCGAACCGATGCCGGCGAAATAGCCATGCCCGAGCTGCCCGAAGTCGAAACCACGGTGCGAGGAATCGCGCCACACCTGGTCGGCCGGCGCGTGCTGGAACTGATCGTGCGCCAGCCGCGCCTGCGCTGGCCGATTCCACAGGCGCTGCGC
>JAFEFP010000295.1 GCA_018240545.1 Pseudomonadota bacterium
ATGGCGATCGTCGGCGCCGATGTCGCCGGCCTTGCCCAGTTCCAGCAACTGCTCGAAATTCAGGATCGCGCGGCCGTCCATGCCGCCGTCAAGCTTGGCATCGCGCGCCTTCTGGATCGATTTCTGCACGCCGTAGAACTCGGCCAGATACCGGTTCAAGTCGATCGGGCTGACCACCACGCGCTGGATGTCGCGGCGCAGGATGTGCCCCAGATCCGTCATCCAGCGCGTGTCGTAAGGCTCGCAGGTGGCGATGACCACCTGCATCGGGCTCACCGCGACCGGCAGGATGCGATAGCGCTGCGCATAGGCGTGGGATATCACCTGGGTCACTGCCGCCGCGTCGATCTTCATCGGATCGATCTTCAGATACGGCAATTGCGCCTTGTCCGCGAGCCACTGCGTGAGAACTTCCAGGCTGAGCGGTTTGCTGTCGAGCGGATTGACGAGTTTCTGGTTGGCCACCAGAACCAGCGGGTGCAATTCCAGCTTGCCACGCGCACTGCGGCCGTCGGCGCGGGTCTTGAGCAGGTCCGCCTCGCCGAGCATGCCATCGTGCTTGAGCGCGCCGAGCACGGCATCCAGGTCCAGGCGCCGGTGCAGGCCCAGCGGCGGCGCCTCGGGGGCAGTGAATTTCGGTCGTTGCGGAACCGTTGCCATGCGCGTCGTTCTCTGAAACCCAGCCCTGCGCCGCTATACTAACGCGCTTTGCGCAGCGAACCTCATTTCATGCCCGGCCCGACCTTCCAGGATGTGATCCAGACCCTGAACCGCTATTGGGCTGCCCAGGGCTGCGCGTTGATCCAGCCGCTCGACACCGAGGTCGGCGCGGGCACGTTCCACCCGGCCACCTTCCTGCGCGCGCTCGGACCGGAACCGTGGGCGGCCGCCTATGTCCAGCCGTCCCGCCGTCCCACCGACGGGCGCTATGGCGAGAATCCGAACCGCTTGCAGCATTACTACCAGTACCAGGTGGTGATGAAGCCCAATCCCGACGATATCCTGGACTTGTACTTCGGCTCGCTCGCCGCGCTCGGCATCGATCCGCTGGTCCACGACCTGCGTCTGGTCGAGGACAACTGGGAGTCGCCGACGCTCGGCGCCTGGGGCCTGGGGTGGGAGGTGTGGCTCAACGGCATGGAAGTCACGCAATTCACCTATTTCCAGCAGGCCGGGGGACTGGAATGCAGGCCGGTAACGGGCGAGATCACTTACGGTCTCGAACGCCTGGCAATGTACCTGCAAAATGTCGACAACGTCTACGATCTGGTCTGGGCCGTGGCACCGCATGGCACGGTCAAATACGGTGATGTGTTCCATCAAAACGAGGTCGAGCAGAGCACCTACAACTTCGAGCACGCCAACGTGCCGGAATTGCTGCACTGGTTCGACGTGTGCGAGGCCGAAGCGAAGAAACTCGTGGAACTCGGCCTGCCTTTGCCGGCCTACGAGCAGGTCTGCAAGGCTTCGCACAGCTTCAACCTGCTCGACGCACGCCGCGCGATCAGCGTGACCGAGCGCCAGCGCTACATCCTGCGCGTGCGCACCATTGCGCGCGCCGTGGCCGAGGCCTATGTGGCCAAGCGCGAGAAACTGCGCGCGGACAAGGAGGCAGCGTGATGGCGAACGCGTTGCCGCTGCTGATCGAAATTGGCTGCGAAGAACTGCCGCCGAAGGCACTGGATGAACTTGCTTGCGCGTTCACGCAGGGCATCTGCGCTGGATTCGGCAAATGCGGCATCACCTTGGCTGCCGACAAGGCCCGGACATTCAACTCGCCGCGTCGATTTGCCGTTTGCATGCCCGATGTCGCCGTGCAGCAACCGGCGCAAAAATCCGAAGTGCTCGGGCCGTATCTCAACATCGGCCTGGACGCATCCGGCGCACCGACGGCGGCGCTGCGCGGTTTCGCGGCGAAAAACGGCATCGCGCTCGAAGATCTGCAACGCACGACAGACGCCAAGGGCGAGCGCTTCGTCGCGCGCAGCGAAAAGCCGGGTCAGCCGACGGCGGCGCTGTTGCAGGACATCATCGCCGAGGCGTTGAAGGCGCTGCCGATTGCCAAGCCCATGCGTTGGGGCGATCACGATTTCGCCTTCGTGCGCCCGATGCACTGGCTGGTGATCCTGCACGGCAGCACTGTCATCGACGCGGAAATCTTCGGCATCCGATCCGGGCGCGAGTCGCGCGGGCATCGTTTCATGCATCCGCAGGCCGTATCGATTGCCGACGCGAATGCCTATGTCGATGCGCTGCGCGCGGCAAAGGTCATCGTCGATCCGGCCGAACGGCGCCAGCGCGTCGCGGATGAAGTCGCGCGCGCCGCCAAATCCAGCGGTGGTACGCCGCGCCTGGGTGATGCCCTGCGCGACGAGATCGCCAACCTTGCCGAATGGCCATGCGCGATCGCCTGCGCCTTCGACGAGCAATTCCTCGCCGTCCCGCAAGAAGTGCTGATCACGACGATGGAATCGAACCAGAAGTTCGTGCCCGTGTTCGATGCGGCCGGCAAGCTCACCGAGCACTTCATCGGCGTCGCCAACATCGATTCGAAGGATCCGGCCGCAATCCGCAAGGGTTACGAGCGCGTGATCCGGCCGCGCTTCGCCGATGCCAAGTTCTTCTACGACGAAGACCTGAAAACGCCGCTGGCCGCGCATCAGGACGCGCTGAAGTCGGTGACGTACCAGCAGCAGCTCGGCAGCGTCCGGGACAAATGCGTGCGCGTGGCGGAGTTGTCCCGCGTCATCGCCAATCGTTGCGACGTCGACGCCGCGCTCGCCACGCGCGCAGCATCCCTGAGTAAATGCGACCTGATGACGCGCATGGTCGGCGAATTCCCCGAACTGCAGGGCGTGATGGGGCGCCATTACGCGACCACGTCCGGCGAAAAGGCGGAGGTCGCGCAGGCGCTGGACGAATTCTACCGGCCGCGCTTCGCCGGCGACGCCATCGCGCAGGGAAGGATCGGACAGGTACTCGCCATCGCCGAGCGCCTGGACACGCTCGCCGGCATCTTCGCCGTCGGCGGCAAACCCACCGGCAGCAAGGATCCGTTCGCGCTGCGCCGCGCCGGCCTGGGACTCGCGCGCACGCTGATCGAAGGCGGTTTCGAACTGGACCTGGAAGCGCTGCTGCGCGAAGCCGTGGAACTGCTGCCCACCATCACGCCAACGAAGGGCGCCAGGCCCGCTCCTGCCGACGACTCCAAGCAAAGACTGACCGATGCCCTGGGCGACTTCCTGTTCGAGCGCCTGCGCAGCTACTACGCCGAGCAAGGCTTCGGCACGGACCAGTTCGACGCCGTGCGTGCGGTCGATCCGGAAACCCTGCCCGACTTTGACCGCCGCCTGCGCGCCGTCGCCGAGTTCGCCAGGCTGCCCGAAGCGGCCGCGCTGGCCGCCGCGAACAAGCGCATCGGCAATATCCTCAAACAAGCCACGGATGCTGCCGCCGGACGCGTCGATCCTGCGTTGCTCGATGCCGGCGCCGAGCGTGAACTGCATGCCGCCATCGAAAGCGCGGTTGGCGCGATAGCCCCGCTGGCAACATCCGGCAGGTATGTGGACATGCTGCGCACGCTCGCCGCGCTACGCGCGCCCGTCGATGCGTTTTTCGATCAGGTCATGGTGATGGCCGAGGACCCGGCCAAGCGCCGCAACCGCGTCGCCCTGCTCGCCGGCCTGCGCCGGCTGTTCCTGCAAGTAGCCGATATCTCCCTGCTGCAAGGCGCGTGACGCGATGAGTGTCGAGCGCCAATGGGCGCGGATCCATCGCTATCAGGCATCCGGCCAGAGCGATGCTGCGCGAACCGCGCTCGAAGCGCTGCTGGCGAAAGATCCGCATGATGGTGCCGCGCACCTGATGCTGGCGTCGCTGCTGTACGCACGCGATTGCTATCGCGACTGCGCGCGACATGCCGTGCTCGGTGCGGAGCATGTGGCTGGCGACATCACCAGCATCGTGCGCGCGGTCAATGCCTTGCTGCAGGTCGGCGAGGTCGCGGCGGCGCGTGCTTGCCTCGGGCATCCGGTGATCGCGAACTGCACATCCGGACCGGTCCTCACGCAGCTTGCCGGCATGCGCCAGCTGCTGGGCGAGCATGAATCCGCGATGCTCTTGCTCGATCGCGCCCGCGCGCTGGGTCACGACGGCGCGGACTTTCGCTTCGTCCGTGGCGTACAGCTGATGTTCAACGGCCGTCTCGACGAGGCCGAACACGAACTCGATGCCTGCCTGGCAATGGGCACACAATACGGTCGTGCGGCCGTCACGCGCGCGCGTCTGCGTACGCAGAGCGCTGCCAGCAACCATGTGGACGATCTGCGCCGCCGCATCGCGGGCGCCACCTCCGGCAGCGAAGATCGCGCCGCATTCGAGTACGCGCTGTACAAGGAACTGGACGATCTCGGCGACCATTCGGCCGCATGGGGAGCGCTCGCGCGCGGCGCGGCGATCATGGCGCAGCGCCATCCCCATGACGCGGCCGCGGAGTCCACGCGCATCGATCGGCTGTGCGAACTGATCGATGCGGATTTCGTGTCCAGGGGCGCCGCAGGCACGGACGCCGGCCCAATGCCGATCTTCGTCATTGGCATGCCACGTTCGGGCACGACCCTGCTCGATCGGCTCCTGGGGACGCATCCGCGGGTCGAATCCGCGGGCGAACTCGGCGATTTCGCCCGTGCCCTGCGCTGGGCGGCCGATCACTTCACGAACCAGCCCGTGGACGAGGTCATTCTCGAGCGCGCGGCCGATCTGGATTACGCGGCACTCGGCCAACGCTATCTGGCGCAAACACGCTGGCGTGCGCACGGCAAACCCTTCTACGTCGACAAGTTGCCGGTCAACTGGATCCAGGCCGGCTTCATCGCACGCGCGCTGCCGCAGGCGAAGATCCTGCACATGGTGCGCCCGGCCATGGACGTGTGCTACTCGAACTATCGCGCCTATTTCGGCCCCGGCTACGCCTACAGTTACGCATTCGACCGCCTGGCCGCCCACTATCGCGACTATCGGCGCACCCTCGCGCACTGGCGCCGGGTCATGCCGGAGCGGATTCTCGATGTCGACTATGCCCATCTGGTGGGGAATGTCGAAACTGTTGCACGCGAGGTTCTGGAATTCTGCGGATTGCCGTTCGCATCGCCGTGCCTCGGCCTTGCAGCCAACCGCAACGCCGTGGCGACGTTGAGTGCAGTCCAGGTGCGCGAACCGCTGCATGACCGCGCCATGGGCGCATGGCGGCGCTACGCGGCGCAACTGTCGCCGTTGCGCGATCTGCTCGGCGATCTTGCCCACTGACACAAAAAAAGGGGCTGGCGCCGGGCCAGCCCCTGGATAGTCGCGTTGCTTGGATCGTCAGTCGCTCTTGCCGGCGCCGAAGTGCGCGTTGAATTCGACCATGACCAGGCGGCCCAGGCCGTTGTAGCTGAAGATGTCGTAGTACGGGAACGCCGAGAAGGTCGGATCCTTCGGCGGGCGCGCATTGAAGACATTGTTCGCGATCAGGGTCATGGCCGCGTCATCCGTGAAGTTGTACTGGAGGGTCGCGTTGTAGGTGATCCACGGACCCACCGTGCGGCTGGCGTCGTAACTCCAGGTCTTGCCATAGCGGATGCCGCGGAAGGTCGTCGTCCATGCGCCCTTTTCCCAGGTGATCGTGCCGGAGCCGATGTCCTTGAACAGGTTGCCGTAGGCCTTCAGGCGCAGCAGGTCGGTTTCCGGATCGTCCGGGAACTGCCGATACACGTGCTTGAGTGTGGTGTTGTAATCGGCGTTGAAGGTGAAGTCGCCGAAGCGGCCCGCATCGACCTTGTACTCGGCGCTCGCCGTGATGCCGGATACCGTCTCGTCGGCGATGTTGATCGGGTAGGTGGTGATCGTGTTCAGGAAGCCGGGATTCAGCGGCGCGTTGAGCGGGTTGCGCCCGACCTGCGAGATGAACTGCTGGCAAGCCGGCGAGCTGCCATCCACCGGCGTACCGCCGCGGGTATGGCCCAGGCGGCAATCGGCTTCCTTCTGCAGGATCGTGTCCGGATCGTAGCTGGACACTTCGTTGTTGATCTTGACCCGGTAGTAGTCCACCTTCAGGTTGAACTTGCTGGTCGGCGACCATACCGCGCCCGCGCCAAAGGATTTGGCCGTGATGTATTTCAGGTCCTTGTTGCCGTTCTGGAAACCGGTGACCTGCACGGAGTTGTACGGCGGGTCGCAGTTGGTGTAGTTGTCGCCCTGCAGGCGGCGGCAGTTGTAGTAGTCCTCGTAGGAATTGAAGAACTTGCTGCCGGTCGAGAACACATAGCCCATGTCCGGCGCACGGAACGCGGTAGCGTAATTGCTGCGGAACAGCAGGGTGTCGAGCGGGCGGAACTCGAGGCCAACCTTGTACGTGGCCTTGCCATCGCTGCTGCCGCCATCGGGCTTGTAATTGTCGTAGCGTACCGATGCGTCGGCCGTCAGCATGCTGAAGATCGGGACGTTGAATTCGGCCGCGAGCGCCTGCCGGTCGCGTTTGCCGCCACCGCTCGTGCCGCCGATGCCGAAGAACTCACCGGCCAGCACGCCCGGGTCGATCGGGTTCTGCCACGACTGGTTGCCGATTTCCGCCACGCCGGCGAAGCCGACCGAGCCGGCAGGCAGCTCGAACAGATCGGTGTTGGTGACGGTGAGGTTGCCGACCTGGGTGTAGGTTTCCGAATTGCTGCGGATCACGCCGGACATGGCCAGGTACTGGGCCGGCGTGAACGCACCCCAGAAATGCCCGTTCTGCGTGAGATGGTAGGCCGGATAGCCGTAGCCGTAAGGATCGGTACCATCCTGCGGGCCCAGGAAGAAAGCTTGCTCGGCAGCCACCAAACCGCGGCGCTGCTTGGAATCGGTGTTGTTCTGCGAGCGGTGATACGAAGCGTCGTAGTTCCAGTTGGAATTGCCGAATGTGCCGCGAGCGCCGAAATTGGCGACGTAGCTGTGACCGATGAACTGGCCGTCGTTCAGGCCACCGACTTCCTCGGGAGCGAAAATGTGCTGGGCGATGTAGATCAGGTGCTTGGAATCCAGATCATAGAAGTAACCGACATTGCCGTTGTTCCAGAACTCGGAGTAGTTGCCGCCGGTGTGGTACTGGACCTTGGTCGTGTTGAACAGGGCATCGGCGTACAACTGGGTGTTGTCGTTCAGCTGGTACTTCAGGTTCAGGTAGGCGTTGCCCGACTTGTTCTCGTTGAGCATGGTGCCATAGCCCACGCCTTCGGTCGTGCCGCAGAAGTAGCCGGCGCCGGGACGGTAGCTGTACTTTTCCGTACCGTTGTACAAATTGCTGATTGCCGCGCACAGGGCCGGATCCGGAGCGTCGTACTTGCCGGTGAACGCGTCGATGATCACGCGGTCGCGTTGCGCGATCGCCGGCTTGCCGTTCAACGTGGGGTTGTCGGTTGCGCTGTTGGAGAAATCGCGCTGGCGGAAATAGACCGGGTTCTGGTTGTTCAGTTCGATGCCGAACATCACGTCCAGATTGCCCCAGCTGTGGCCGCCACCGAGCTGCAGGCGCTGCTGGCCGCCGCCGCCATCGCTATAGCCGCCGACGCGATAGTCCAGCACCACGCCATCGATCTTCTGCTTGGTAATGATGTTGACCACACCCGCGATCGCGGCCGAGCCATAAATCGAAGACTGGTTGCCCGGCACGATGTCGATGTGATCGACCATGAAGTTCGGGATCGTGTTCAAGTCCACGAAGTTGCTGTTGCTGTTGTACAGGAACGGGTAGTCCGCGAGCGGCTTGCCGTTCATCAGCACCAGGGTGAAGCTCGGGTCCAGACCGAGCAGGCTGATCGTGTTCGCGCCCGGCGTGAAGCCTTGGGAGAACTGCGAATCCTGCACCGCGCCGGTGGCGACCGGCAGGGACTTCAGCGCGTCGTAGACGTTGCGGAAGCCCTCGCGCTTCATGTCCTCGCCGCTGATCGTGATTACCGGCGTCGCGGTCTCGATCTGCGACTTCGGAATCAGCGAACCGGTGACCGTGATGGTCTGCAGTTTTTCTTCCTTCTTCTTGTCCTTGTCGGTCTGCGCCTGAGATGCCGCGGCCTGGTCGCCCGCGCTTTGCGCGTGCACCGACGCCAGTGGTAGCGCCGCCACGGTCAGTCCCATCAGAATCGAGGAAACAAGCAACTTTCTTTTCATGGTTTGCTCCAAAAAATATCAGTCGGACTCGAGGCCGGTCATGGCAGCGTCGGCTGCGAATGACCCGAGCGTGAGGCGAGATTCGCCCAGCGAAAACCCTCAGCGTTCTCCGCGCACGCAAGCTCGCCCCCAGATGGCGGCGCCAGCAAGCCACCCGAACGTAACAAATACTTAACCCGCATGTCAATTTTTTTACATTCCTGGCTTGACCCCGATCACGCAGGATCCCGCGGAGTTTTCAACCGCCACACCCGCACACTAGAATAGGGCGGCTACGGGTGGCGCCGGCCCGCCGGCTCCGGTTGGTCGGCCGCTCGTGCCTTCCCGTCCGCGCGGTACGCGCCACCATCGGAGACTGTTCATGCGCATCACCCTGTTTCCCGCCCTGCTGGCGCTCGGTTTGCTGGTCGGCTGCGAATCCCAACCGCCGCCGGCGGCACCGGCAGCGCCGCAAATCGCGAGCAACGTCAGCGGCACGATCATGCTGCGTGAGCCGCGGGCGCTGGGCAACAATGCGCGTGCCGAATTGAAGGTGATCGATGTCTCGCAGCCGGATACGCCACTGGCGCAGATCACCATCGAGCATGCCAACCACCCGCCGATCAGCTTCAACCTGCCGATCGATCCCAAGGCCGTCGATCCGCTGCGCACCTATGCCGTGGATGCCAGGCTCATCGATGGCGAGCGGCGCTTTCTCCCGGTCCTCCAATACCCGGTGCTGACCAAGAAATCGCCCTCGGAGGTGCAGATCATCCTGACGCCCGAGCCCACCCCGGCGGAAAAGATGTACGAGGCTTACAAGAAGGCCTTCGGCGAAATCGGTTCGCTCAAGTCCGTCAGTGGCGGCGGCCAGACGCCCAATACCTCGACGGCCTGGGACGCGTTCTACACCAACGGCAAGATCAAGGTGGTGCGCGAAATCACCGACATGTACGACGACAAGGCCAATGAAATCGGCCGCGTCACCACGAAAATGACCTACAAGGACGACAAGCCCTGGGTGATCGTGAAGGAAGAATCCGCCGGCGAAGGCACGCGACCATCCACCGTGATCAAGGTGGGCTGGGACGATACCGGCACGCTGGTGCTCAAGGACAAGCTCGCCAGCGGTCAGGCCGGACAAGCCAGCCCGGACGAGGCCAACGCCCTGCACCAGCACGCCGTGCAGGCGCTGGCCCAGGCGCAGGCCAAGGTGCCCAAGCCCAAGTAGACGACGGTGGCGCTAGGCGGCGCGTCGGCGCAGGTGTACCAGAAGCAGTGATATCGCCGCGGGCGTGACTCCGGAGATGCGCTGCGCCTGGCCGATCGTCTGCGGGCGATCGCGCGCGAGCTTCTGCAGGATTTCCGTGGACAGGCCGCGTACGGCGGCATAGTCGAACGCAACCGGAATCGCCGTATCCTCGTGCCGGCGCTGGCGCGCGATTTCCTCGCCCTGGCGCTCCAGGTAACCGGAGTATTTCGCGGCAATCTGTACCTGTTCGGCAACTGCCGGATCCCGCACCGCCGGACCCAACGCCGGCACGCGCATGAGTTGCGCGTAATCCAGTTCCGGTCGGCGCAACAGATCCAGCGCATGGGTTTCGCGAGTCAGCGGCACGTTCAGTGTTGCTTCGATCTGGCGCCCGAGCGCGTTGCCCGGCGCGGCCCAGATGCCGCGCAGGCGCCCGGTTTCGCGAACGATCGCGTCGCGCTTGCGGCAGAATGCGTCATGGCGGCCGGCATCCACGCTGCCCAGTTCGAATCCCTTCGCGGTCAGGCGCAGATCGGCATTGTCCTCGCGCAGGTGCAGGCGGTATTCGGCGCGCGAGGTGAACATCCGATACGGTTCGCTGGTGCCGTTCGTGATCAGGTCGTCGATCAGCACGCCGATGTAGGCCTCGTCGCGGCGCGGCGTCCACGGCGCCTCGTCCCGCGACGCGCGCGCGGCATTGATGCCGGCGATGATGCCCTGCGCGGCGGCTTCCTCGTAGCCCGTCGTGCCGTTGATCTGGCCGGCGAAATACAGTCCCTCGATCGCCTTGGTTTCCAGCGAGGCCTTCAATCCACGCGGATCGAAATAATCGTATTCGATCGCGTATCCCGGACGCGTGATGTGCGCATGCTCGAATCCCGCGATCGAACGCACCAATTCAAGCTGCACGTCGAAAGGCAGTGATGTGGAGATGCCATTCGGATAGATCTCGGTGGTCTGCAGGCCCTCCGGCTCGATGAAGATCTGGTGCGAGGCCTTGTCGGCGTAGCGCACGACCTTGTCCTCGATCGACGGGCAATAACGCGGCCCGATGCCTTCGATCCGGCCGGTATACAACGGCGAGCGGTCCAGCGCACCGCGGATGATCTCGTGCGTGCGCTCGCTCGTGTGCGTGATCCAGCAGCTGACCTGACGTGGGTGTTCGCTCGTCGAGCCCATGAACGAGAACACGGGCATGGGCTCGTCGCCGGCTTGTTCCTGCAATCCGTCGAAATCGATCGTGCGACCGTCGATGCGCGGCGGCGTACCGGTCTTGAGCCGATCCACGCGCAATGGCAGCTCGCGCAACCGCGCGGCCAGGCCCAGCGCGGGCGGATCACCGGCGCGACCGCCTGCGTAGTTTTCGAGACCGACGTGAATCTTGCCGGCGAGGAAGGTACCGGCGGTCAGCACGACGCTGCGCGCGGAAAAAATCAGCCCCATCTGCGTCACCGCGCCCATCACGCGGCCGCCGGCGATGGTCAGATCCTCGACTGACTGCTGGAAGATCGACAGGTTAGGCTGGGTTTCCAGCATGCGTCGGATCGCAGCCTTGTACAGCGCGCGGTCGGCCTGGCAGCGCGTGGCGCGCACGGCCGGCCCTTTCGATGCGTTCAAGGTGCGCCACTGGATGCCGGCACGGTCGGCTGCCAGTGCCATCGCACCGCCGAGTGCGTCGATTTCCCTGACCAGATGTCCCTTGCCGATGCCGCCGATGGCCGGATTGCAGCTCATCTGGCCCAGGGTTTCGATATTGTGGGTCAACAGCAGGGTGCGCGCGCCCAGCCGTGCCGAGGCGAGCGCGGCTTCGGTGCCGGCGTGGCCGCCACCGATCACGATGACATCATGGGAATGCAGGACCTGGGTCATGGCAACTGTGTGAAATCGGCGCGCGAATTATACAAACGCCAAACGGCGCCACGGTGTTGTTTGCGGGGGGTACCCGGTAGAGGCTGGCGCCCGGCGGTCTTAGGAACAGGGGAATCCAAGAGGACCGTATGCCGGGCGCCAGTGGCCGGTGTCGGTGCCGGTGGGGTCGCAGGGTGCGCCCCTGTGCACCTGAATCTTGGCGCATAGTAACGCAAATCCGGATGCGTGAAGTGTGAACAAGGTCATACCGCGTGATGCCGCCGGCATGCTGTTGAGTCAGATAGCGCCGCAAAATGTCAGCACACGCGTGAAAACCCGCCAATTCAAGGCAGTTCCTTGCGTATTCGGCAGTTGGCACGGCTCCTGCATCAGGTTAACCGTACCAAGATCAAGGAGAGTGCCATGCTCGCGACCGCCGCCGTAATGACCCTGAATCCGCTGTTCCTGCGCCACGATCTGATGATCGAGATGAGTCGTTTGGAAATGGCCATCGAAGATGTGCGCAGTCACCCGTCCGCGAACGACGCCAACGCACTGAATCCACTGGAAACCAAGCTCGCGCGCATCAACGAAGCGCTGAGCCGCCTGTCCGCCTGATCTCAACCCACCAAACTCCCTACGCCCCGGGCTGGATGCGAGCCACCCGGGGTTTTTTTTGCCCCGGCAATCGTTCAGCGCAACTTGGTATGGTGCTGCTCCAGCACATTGCGCGGCGGCGCGAAGCTGTCCGCGCGCGCGGCATTCCAGAACACGCGGAACACGGCATGGTCGGGCAGGCCGCCGATCAATTCCCCGGGCTTGACGAAATGGTACAGCGCAGACAACGAACGCACCTCGGTCGAGGTGACGCGCCGGATGATGTGCTCCGGGCCGATTTCGTTGGGATGGCTCAGGCCCGAGGCCGCGATCAGCTCCTTCAGCGCCTTGAGCGTGTTGTCGTGGAACATGTGCACGCGTTCGGCCTTGTCGGGCACGTCGAGCTTGTTCCAGCGCGATGGATCCTGGGTGGCGATGCCGGTCGGACAGCGATCCGTATGGCACTGGCGCGACTGGATGCAACCGAGCGCGAACATGAAACCGCGCGCGGCATTGCACCAATCCGCGCCCAGCGCCAGCGTGCGCGCGACGTCGAAACCGGTGATGATCTTGCCGCTGGCGCCCAGGCGCACCTTGTCGCGCAGGTTGAGCCCCACCAGGGTGTTGTGCACGAGCAGCAACGCCTCGCGCAAGGGGGCGCCGACATGATCGGTGAACTCCAGCGGCGCCGCGCCGGTGCCGCCCTCGCCGCCATCGACAACGATGAAGTCCGGCGCAATGCCGGATTCGTGCATCGCCTTGGCGATGCCGAACCATTCCCAGGGATGACCCAGCGCCAGCTTGAACCCGGCCGGTTTGCCGCCGGATTGCTCGCGCAGCTTGGCGACGAATTCGAGCAGCCCCCGGGGCGTGGAAAACGCGCTGTGCGCGGCAGGCGAGACGCAATCCACACCCATCGGCACGCCGCGCGCCTCGGCAATCTCCGCGCTCACTTTCGCTGCCGGCAGTACGCCGCCATGACCCGGTTTGGCACCTTGCGAGAGCTTGACCTCGATCATCTTCACTTGTGCTGAAGTCGCATTCTCGACGAATTTCTCCAGGCTGAAGCTGCCGTCCGGGCTGCGGCAGCCGAAATAGCCGGAGCCGATCTCCCAGCAGATGTCGCCGCCCATTTCGCGGTGATAGCGCGAGAGCGAGCCTTCGCCGGTGTCGTGGTAGAAACCGCCGCGCCGCGCGCCCTCGTTCAAGGCGCGAATCGCGTTCGCCGACAAGGAGCCAAAGCTCATCGCCGAGATGTTGAACACGCTGGCCGAATACGGTTGCCGGCATTGCGGCCCGCCAATCGCGATGCGGAAATCGTGACTTTCTATCTTTGCCGGCGCCAGCGAATGGTTGATCCATTCGTACTGTGTCGCGTACAGGTCCAGCTCGCTGCCGAACGGGCGCTTGTCCTCGACATTCTTGGCGCGCTGGTACACGAGCGCGCGCTCGATGTGCGAGAACGGCACGCGCTCGGTGTCGGATTCGACCACGTACTGGCGCAACATCGGCCGGAAGAACTCGAAAAAGGTGCGAATGTGCGCGGTGATCGGAAAATTGCGGTGCAGGGTATGCCGACGCTGCGCCATGTCGGCGCTGCCGACCAACGACAGCCCGCCACTGATTGCGGCAACCCAGCGCCACAGCAGGACCTTGTCCGACAATCCACCCAGCAGCATGGCGAGGGCCAGGGCGAGCACCGCCAGACACAGCGCAAACGGGACAAAGCGGGACGGCAGCCATTTTTCCATCACCTACCCCCTGGACAAATATTCCGCGCAGGATACGCCGCGCAGATGGGTGTCGCTACACTACGCGCATGCCCGCCAAGTCCCGCCCTCGGCCACGTCCCGCGCCCCCGCGCCCGTTGCCTGCACCGGCTGCGCCCCGGCCCGGCCCGACGGCAACGCGCGCGGGCATCGATTGGCCGCGCGTGCGTACACGCCTGATCGAATACGCCAGACTGGCACGCATGCACCGACCGGTCGGTGCGTTGCTCCTGCTGTGGCCGACCTGGTGGGCGCTGTGGTTGGCAAGCGGCGATTTCCCCGCACCGGGCCTGCTCCTCATCTTCACGCTTGGCGTCTGGCTGACGCGCTCGGCCGGATGCGTGGTCAACGATCTCGCCGACCGCCGCTTCGACCCGCAGGTCAAGCGCACGCGCGAACGCCCGCTCGCCTCCGGCACGGTGGCCCCGCGCGAAGCGATCGGCGTTTTTCTCGTCCTGATCGCGCTGGCATTCCTGCTCGTCCTGCTGACCAACCGCCTGACCGTTGCGCTGTCCTTCATCGGTGCGATCCTGGCGATAACCTATCCGTTCATGAAGCGCTACACCAATCTGCCGCAGGTGTATCTGGGTTGCGCGTTCGGCTGGTCGATCCCGATGGCGTTCGCCGCCGTCGCCGGGAACTGGGACGCCTTCGTCAAGACCTTGCCGCTGTGCGGACTGCTGTTCCTGGCCAACATCGTGTTCTCGACGATCTACGATACCGAGTACGCGATGGTCGATCGCGACGACGACATCCGCATCGGCATCAAGTCCACCGCGATCCTGTTCGGCGACGCCGACCTATCGATCCTGGGCGTGTTGGTCGTCACCTTCCTCGGCGCCATGGCCTTGGTCGCGCAGCGCGGGCATTTGCACGCGATCTACTACGCGAGCGTGGGGGTCGCTGCACTCGTGTTCACGTGGCAACTTTGGGCCATGCGCCGGCGCGACCGCGACGCCTGCTTTGCCGCTTTCCGCAGCAACAACTGGGTGGGTCTGGCACTGTGGCTCGGCATCCTGCTCGGTTATGCGCTGAAGTAGACCGAACGCGTTTGGGCGGATCCCCGCCTGGATTCGGGACCGGCCGCGCACCGCGCGGACGCCGCGGGCTCAGCCTCGCTTCGGCGCGCGCGCCAGCGCCCACGCGTCCACGCGCGAGACGCCGGCCCGCCGCAGGGTGCGCGCGCATTCGCGCAGCGTCGCACCGGTGGTCATTACATCGTCGACGACCGCGACATGCGCGGGCAGGGTCGCAGCGGACGCGATGTCGAACGCACCGCTCAGGTTGCGTCGCCGCGCATCGGCATCCAGGTTCGATTGCGCCGGCGTCGCGCGCGAACGCACGAGGACATCGCCGTGCACGGGGATGCCAAACGCCCGCGCCAGCGGTTTTGCCAGCTCCAGCGCCTGGTTGTAACCGCGTTCGCGCAGGCGATCCACATGCAACGGCACCGGAATCAGCGCCTGCGGAAGCGAAGGCGGCGATGCGCGCGCGGCAGCCACCCACAATTCCGACAACACGCGCCCGGCGGCAAGATGGCGGCCGAACTTGAAGCGCGTTTCCAGTTGATCCAGCGGACTTGCATACACGTACGGTACGCATGCCGAGGCAAACGGCGGCTCGTCTTGCAGGCATTCGCCGCACAGCGGTGCGGGCGCTTGCAGCGGCAGGGCACAGCGCGGGCAGCACACGCGGTTGCGCAACAGGTCCGCCGCACAGGCGGCGCACAGATCGCGCTGCCACGTACCGGCGCCCCCGCAAAGCAGGCAATGCGGCGGCAGCAGCGCGAATTGCAGGCGGCGCGCGCCGTCAACCAGAATCCGCTTGATCGAGTTGACAGCCAATCGGGCGCTCTCCAAACTTCCGATTCCGTTTGCGTGAGTCTGCCATGACCGTCGCTGAACTGCGCCACGATTATTCCCGCGCCGAAGTGCAGGCACTGTTCGATCTGCCGTTCAACGATCTGCTCGCGCGCGCGCATGCGACGCACGCGGCGCACCATGATCCGAACGCGGTGCAGGTGTCCACCTTGCTGTCGATCAAGACCGGCGGCTGCCCCGAGGATTGCGCCTACTGCCCGCAGGCCGCGCGCCATCACACCGGCGTGGAAGCCGAGAAGCTGATGAGTCTGGACGCGGTGCTCGACAAGGCGCGTCAGGCCAAGGCTGCCGGGGCGACGCGCTTCTGCATGGGCGCGGCCTGGCGCAGTCCGAAGGATCGTGATGTGGAAAAAGTTGCGGACATGATCCGCGAGGTGAAGGCGCTGGGCATGGAAACCTGCGCCACGCTCGGCATGCTCACGCAGGAGCAGGCCGACCGTTTCAAGACCGCGGGCCTGGATTACTACAACCACAACCTCGATACCGCACCGGAGTTTTACGCTGAAATCATCCACACCCGCGAGTTCGCCGATCGTCTCGACACGCTCGCCTGCGTGCGCAACGCGGGGCTGAAGACCTGCTGCGGCGGCATCGTCGGCCTGGGCGAGACACGCACGCAGCGCGCCGGCCTGCTGCAGACGCTGGCGAACCTGCCCGAGCATCCGCAATCGGTGCCGATCAACCGGCTCGTCCAGGTCGAGGGCACGCCGCTGGCCGGCACGGCACTGCTCGATCCGTTCGAGTTCGTGCGTACCATCGCCGTTGCGCGCATTCTCATGCCCGCGTCGATGGTGCGCCTGTCCGCCGGACGCGCCGAAATGAGCGATGAATTGCAGGCGCTGTGCTTTTTCGCCGGCGCGAACTCGATCTTCTACGGCGAGAAACTGCTGACCACCGCCAATCCGGATACCCAGCGCGATCGCGCACTGTTCGTGCGCCTGGGCCTGGTGCCAATGGCTGTCGAACACGAGTACGGCACGGTGCACGCCGAAATCGCTGCCTGAGTTCGCATGACGCGCCCCGCCCCTCTCGCGCGTATGGTTGCGGCGCAGGCGCAACGCGCCCGCGACGGGCTGTTGCGCCGCCTGCGCACCGTCGGCGCCGTGGACGGGTCGCGTATCGTGGTCGATGGCAGGCCGCTGCTTGATTTCGCCAGCAACGACTACCTCGGCCTTGCCCAGCATCCCGCACTGCGTGAAGCGATGACGCGGGCGGTTTCAAAGTGGGGCGTGGGCGCCGGCGCCGCGCACCTGCTCGGCGGGCATCGCGACGAGCACGCCGCGCTCGAGGAAAAACTCGCGCGCTGGACCGGCCGCGAACGTGCGTTGTTGTTTTCGACAGGCTACATGGCCAACCTCGGTGTCGTCGCCGCCCTGCTTGGCGAGGGCGACATCTGCGTGCAGGACAAGCTCAACCATGCCAGCCTGATCGACGCGACGCGCCTGGCCGGCTGCGAACTCGTCCGCTATCCACATGCCGACGCGGATGGCGCGACCCGCCAGCTTCGTTCGCGCCCGAACCGCGCGGCGATGCTTGCCACCGATGCCGTTTTCAGCATGGATGGCGACCTCGCGCCGCTCGCGGTCCTGTCGAGGCTGTGCAAGAAAGAAGGTGCATTGCTGATGGTCGACGATGCGCACGGGATCGGCGTGCTTGGCGCCGACGGTGCGGGCAGCCTCGCGCAGGCAGGACTCGGAGACGACGATGCGCCGATCCTGATGGCCACGCTCGGCAAGGCGCTGGGAACGTTCGGCGCGTTCGTCGCCGGCACCGCCGCATTGATCGACGGGCTGGTGCAATTCGCGCGCAGTCATGTCTACACGACGGCCATGCCGCCGGCGCTGGCCGCTGCCGCCCGCGTCGCCGTGGCGATTGCGCGCACGGACGACGAGCGCCGCAAGCGACTGCACGACAACATCGCGCGGTTTCGCGCGGGCGCGGCGCAACGCGGCATCGGGTTGCTGCCGTCGGTGACGGCGATCCAGCCGGTTCCGGTCGGCGACAATGCAAGGGCGTCGACGCTCGCGCAACGCCTGCACGATGCCGGATTCTTCGTGCCCGCGATTCGTCCGCCGAGCGTACCGGCAAACGCGGCGCGCCTGCGCGTGAGCCTGTCCGCCGCGCACGGCGAGGACGACATCGAGCGCCTGCTCGATGCGCTGGGCGCCGCGCTGGCGGCGGAGCGGGGCTGACATGCACATCGATGCGCTGGGCGCCGGACCCGACCTGGTCCTGATCCACGGCTGGGCCATGCATGGCGGGATCTTCGAACCGCTGACGCAACCGTTGCGCGAACATTTCCGCCTGCATGTGGTCGATCTCCCGGGCCACGGTTACAGCCGCGACGATGCAACCCGACTCGATCCGGAAACCTGTGCGCACCACCTGCTGGGCAGGTTGCCGCGCGCCATCTGGCTGGGCTGGTCGTTCGGCGGACTCGTGTCGCTGCATGCCGCGCTGGCGCAGCGCGACGCCGTGCGCGGCATTGTGCAGATCGCCACGTCACCGCGTTTCGTCGATGCGCCGGACTGGCCACACGGCGTGCCACTGGACATATTCGCGCAGTTCGATGCGGGCTTGCGCCGGGACTACCGCGCCACCATCGAGCGGTTTCTTGCCCTGGAGGCGATGGGCTCGGACCATGCCCAGGCCGAGTTGCGCGACCTCAGGACGCGGGTCTTCGCCCGTGGCGAGCCGTCGCTGGCGGCGCTGGCGCAAGGCATGCGCGTGCTCGAAACCGCCGATGTGCGCGCCCACATGTCGGAACTCGCCATGCCGAGCCTGTGGATCGCCGGGCGCCGCGATCGCCTCGTGCCCGCTGCCGCCATGCGCTGGGCCGCGCAGCAAAATCCGCACGCCGGTTACCTTGAAATCGCCTCGGGACACGCGCCATTCTTCGCGCACGCGACGCAAGTTGCGGACGCCGTCGTCCGATTCGCCGGAAGCCTAGCTGCATGAGTCCCTTCGACCTTCGCCAGATCCGCCGCGCGTTTGGTCGCGCGGCAAAAAACTACACACGCAATGCGGCCCTGCAGCGCCGGATCGAAGCACGCCTGCTGGAGCGGCTGGAGTACTACTCCGGCCGGCCGGTACGCATCCTCGACGCCGGTTGCGGCCCGGGCCACGGCAGCGCGTTGCTGCGCAAGCGCTTCCGTTCGGCGCGGATCATCGCGCTGGATCTCGCCCTGCCGATGCTGCGCCAAGTCCGCCCCGGCTGGCGCAATCCGCTCGTGCGCGTTTGCGCCGATGCGCGCGCACTGCCCATGCCGGATGCCAGCGTGGATGTGCTGTTTTCCAACCTTTGCATCCAATGGATCGCCGACTTGCGGGAGCTGTTCGCCGAATTCCGGCGCGTGCTCAAGCCGGGCGGCTACCTCGCGTTCTCCACGTTCGGCCCGGATACCCTGCACGAGTTGCGCAGCGCCTGGTCCGCGGCGGATGCGGCTCCGCACGTGAATCGCTTCGCCCACATCGGCGAGGTCGGCGACGCGATGATCGCAGCGGGATTCCGCGATCCCGTCCTGGATACCGAGCATTTCATCCAGCACTATGCCGTCGCCGCCGACCTGATGCGCGAACTCAAGGCGATCGGTGCGACCAATGCCGACGCGCAGCGCACGCGCGGACTCACCGGCAAGGCGCGTTTCCGCCGTGTCCTGGACGCCTACGAGGGCTTTCGCCGGGACGGCAGGCTGCCGGCGACGTACGAAGTCATCTGTGCGCACGCGTTCGGGCCGGATGCCGGCCAGCCGCGGCGCACCGCGGGCGGCGAGATCGCGACGTTTTCGGTGGATGCGCTGCGCGGGTCGCGGCGATAGCACCGCGGAATCAGACTTCACGATGACGAAAACATGTCGTCAGATGATCGTTGACCATTCCCGTCGCCTGCATGTGCGCGTAGACGATGGTCGAGCCGACGAAGTTGAAGCCGCGCTTCTGCAAATCCTTGCTGAGTTTGTCGGATAACGGCGTGCGTGCAGGCACGTCGCCACGACCGCGCCACTGGTTGCGGATCGGTTTGCCGTCGACGAACGACCAGAAATAGGCGCCGAGGCTGCCGAATTCCTCGACGACCTTGAGCGTCGCGCGTGCGTTGTTGCGCGCCGAATGAACTTTCATGCGGTTGCGGATGATGCCCGGGTCGAGCAGCAACTTGTCCAGCGCGGCGTCGGTCATGCGGGCCACGCGTGCGATGTCGAAACCGTGGAAGGCGCGACGATACGCCTCGCGCTTGTTCAACACCGTGCTCCAGCTCAATCCGGCCTGCGCGCCTTCCAGCACCAGGAACTCGAACAGCCGCGCGTCGTCGTGCAGTGGCACGCCCCATTCGGTGTCGTGGTAGTCGCGCATCGCGGCATCGTCGCCGCTGGCCCAGTGGCAACGCACGCGCTGTTCCGCCATCGTCTTTCTCCTCGTCGCGCCGGCGCGCGTATCATACGCAACCCGCCGCCAGCCGCCTTGCATGAATTCCGACGCCGCCCGCCGCAGCGCCCTGATCGCACTGGGCATCCTCAGCCTCATCTGGGGCTTCAACTGGATCGTGATGAAGGCGGTGCTCGTCTACGTCGGGCCACTGACGTTCTCCGCGATGCGCTACGTCTTCGGCACGGCGGTGTTGTTCGCGGTGCTCGTGCTGCGCGGCGAAAGCCTCGCGCCTCCGCCGTGGCGCGACACCTTGCTCATCGGCCTCACCCAGACGATGGGCTTCCAGGCGCTGGTGCAGTTCGCGCTGATCACCGGTGGCGCGGGCAAGACCGCGCTGCTCGCCTACACCATGCCGTTCTGGGTGATCCCGCTGGCGTGGCTGCTGCTTGGCGACCGGCCCAGCGCGCGGCAGTGGCTGAACATCGCGATCGCCGCGGCGGGACTCGCGCTCGTGCTCGAGCCATGGGCCGCGCACGTCGGCATGACCAGCGCCCTGCTCGCACTCGGCGGCGGCGTGTGCTGGGCAATCGGCACCGTGGTGGCCAAGCGCCTGTTCCTGGCCGTACCGGTTTCGCCCCTGCGCCTGACGGCGTGGCAGATGCTGTACGGCACGGGCTTGCTCGTCGTGCTCGCGCTGTGCGTGCACGAGCGCACCACGGTATGGTCGCCGATACTGATCGGCGCGCTGGTCTACAACGGCGTGCTCTCGTCCGGGCTGGGCTGGGCGGTGTGGCTGTTCATCGTGCAACGCCTGCCGACGAATGTGGCGGGCCTGGCCAGCCTGATTACGCCGCTGATCGGGATCGGGCTCGCCTGGGCGATCCTCGGCGAACGACCGGATCTTTATGAATCGCTGGGCATCGCAGTAATCGGCGCGGCCTTGTTCGGTGTATTGCGGCCGCGCACGGACATCACCACGGCAGATGATCCAGATCCACGTTCCCGCCGCTGAGGATGGCGCCGACGCGCAAGCGCGCAATGCGTTCGCGGTGGCGCAGGATCGCCGCCAGCGCCACGGCCGACGAAGGTTCGATCACGATCTTCAGGCGCTCGAATACCAGTCGCATGGCGGCGATCGTCTGCGCATCGCTTACCGGCAGGACTTCGACGGCGTATTCGCGCAGCAGTGAAAAATTGATTTCGCCGAACGTGGCGCGCAAGCCGTCGCAAATCGTATCCGGCACGATGTCGATGACGCGCACGCCACGGCGCAGCGATTCGAATGCATCCGCGGCGCCTTCCGGCTCGGCGGCGAATAATTGGATTTGTGGAAACATCGCTTTTGCGGCAATCGCGATGCCGCCGATCAGGCCGCCGCCGCCGATCGGCGCGATCAGGGCATCGAGTGCGCCGGTTTCGTGCAGCAGTTCCAGAGCTGCCGTGCCTTGTCCGGCGATCACGTCCTCGTTCGTGAACGGATGCACCAGCGCCGCGCCGGTTTCGCGCGCGATGCGAGCGCAGGTTTCCTCACGTGCGGCGAGCGTGGGCGCGCAGGTGTGCAAGGTCGCGCCGTAGGCACGGATCGCGGCCAACTTGGCCGCGACCGCGCCTTCCGGCACCACGACATGCGCCGCGATCCCGCGTGTTTTTGCCGCCAGTGCCAGTGCCGCGCCGTGGTTGCCGGAAGAATGCGTGACCACGCCGTGCGCGGCCTGTGCGTCGGACAAGGCCCACACCGCATTGCAGGCACCGCGGAACTTGAATGCGCCGGCGCGCTGGAAGTTCTCGCACTTGAACGCGATCGTGCAGCCGGCAAGTTCGTCCAGCGAACGTGAGCGCATTACCAGCGTGACATGCGCGTGCGGGGCGATGCGCCGCGCCGCCGCCTCGATGTCGGCAAAGGCCAGGCTCACGCTTGTGTTGCCGCCGGCGGCACATAACCACGCAAGTGCCGCGTCGCGTAGGCCGTCACCCACAGCGCGGCGAAGACGAGAACGGCGGCTAGCACGAAGGCTGCGCCCGGCAGATGCTTGACCGGCGCGTGGTCGGAGATGAACAGCGCGAACAGGTTTGCAAACAATGCCGGCCCGAAGATGCCAGCCAGGCTCTGCAGGCTGGTCAGGGCGCCTTGCAGGCGGCCCTGTTCGTGCGGATCGACCAGGTGCGTGACCATCGCTTGCGCGGCGGGCCCCGCCAGGCCGGCGAGGCAGAAGACCGGGATGGCGGCAACGAACGCCCACGCCGACGGCGCCAGGCCGAACATCACGAAGCCGGTGATCGAGAAGCACAAGCCGGTGAGGATCATCCGGCGCTCGCCGAGTTTCGGCATCAGCCGCCGCACCAGGCCGGCTTGCACGATCGCCGTGCACAGGCCAACGAGGGCCAGCGTCCAGCCGACCGCTTGCGGGCCCCAGCCATAGCGGAAATCCGTGTACAGCACATAGGTCGCGTTGATCGAGTATTGAGCCAGTGCGAGCAGGAAAAATACCGCCGCCAGCGAAAACACCTGCGGATAGCGCTTGAGCAGCACGACCGCGCCAAGCGGATTGGCGTGGCTCCAGTCGAAGCGCGCGCTGCGCCGATCCGGCGGCAGCGATTCGGGCAAGACGAAATAGCCATAGCCGAAATTGACCAGGGCAAGGAACGCCGCCGCCCAGAACGGCAGGCGGATGGAAATGTGGCCGAGCAATCCACCCAGCGCGGGGCCAACGATGAAGCCGATGCCGAAGGCGGCGCCCAGCATGCCGTAGCTGGCCGCACGTTTTTCGCGCGGAATGATGTCGGCGATGTAGGCGTTGGCGGTGGAGAAGCTCGCCGCGCACATGCCCGACACGGCGCGACCGAGGAACAGCAACCACAGCGTCGGCGCCAGCGCCATGACAATGAAATCCACGCCCAGGCCGAAACTTGAAATCAGGATCACCGTGCGCCGACCAAAACGATCCGACAGCGCACCTTGAATTGGCGAACACACGAACTGCATCAGCATGAACAGGGTGCCGAACGCGCTCGTCCACACCGCCGCCTTGGCGATGCTGCCGCCGACCAGTTCGATGACCAGGTGCGGCAGCACCGGGATGATGATGCCGAAACTGAGGATGTCGATCAGCACGGTGACGAAGATGAACGCCAGCGCCGCGTGCCGGCGCGGGTGTTCGGCGATGATTTCAGGTTCGCTCATCGATTCGCTCGGGTGCGATGAAATGGATCGGAAATCGGGTACGGGAGACGCGCGGAAGCCCGGTCAGCGGCTGACGTCGATGTCGATGAAGCGCAGGAACTCCGCGCGTGTCCTGGCGTCCTTGCGGAAGCTGCCGAGCATCTGGCTGGTGATCATCGACACGCCGCGCTTGTGCACGCCGCGCGTGGTCATGCACTGGTGCACGGCATCGATCACCACGCCGACGCCACGCGGGTTCAGCGCTTCGCGGATGCAATTGGCGATTTGCGCGGTCATCTTTTCCTGCACCTGGAAGCGGTGCGCGAAGGCATCGACCACGCGCGCGAGCTTGCTGATGCCGACGACCTTGCCATCCGGCAGGTAACCGACGTGCGCGCGGCCGATGATCGGCGCCATGTGGTGCTCGCAGAACGATTCGAACTGGATGCCGCGCAGCACGATCATCTCGTCGTAGCCGGCGACTTCCTCGAACGTGCGCGCGAGGTATTCCTGCGGATCCTCGCGATAACCGGAGAACCACTCGGCGTAGGCGTCGACGACACGGCGGGGCGTGTCGCGCAGGCCCTCGCGCGTGGGTTCGTCGCCGGCCCAGCGCAGCAGCGTGCGCACAGCGTCCAGCGCCTGCTCGCGATCGACCGCAGGCGAGGTCGGTCTGGCGGCGGCGCAAAGGGAAGGCTTGCCGGGCTCGGACATGGGAAAACTCGCGCAGAACGGGCGCGACAGTTTAGCGCGTCGGCGCGGACGGCGCGCGCCTATTCGAAGCCGTCGGCGAAGATCGGATCGCTCACTACCGCGTGCACGTTGCCCCACAACGTGCGCAAGTCGTTGGCGAGCAGACTGTAGCTGCTGTAGACCAAGAATACGGCGGCGACGCCGGTCGAATTGTCCACCCACGGCGAAGTGGCGAACTTGCCCGTGCTCGACACCTGCACGGCGCTGCCCTGCGCATCGACGGCATCGCGCCATTCGCCGTAACCATAGCCGTAGTAGACGTATGGATCAGGCGTGTAGAGGATCGGCGCGGCGTGGGTCTGGGCCTGCTGCATGTCCGCGATGCCGGCCGCGGAAAGGAACGGCGCGCCGTTCCACTGCCCTTGCTGCGCCACCATCTGCACCACATGGGCGTAGTCGGGCAGGGTCGAGCGCACGCCGCCGGCGATCTGCGGATTCGGGACGCTGACGTACGGTGGCTTGAGCGAGCTCGTCGCAAAATCGGTGTGCGTCATGTCGAGTGGTGTGGTCATCTCGTCCTGGAAGATCTGGTCCCAGCTCTTGCCGGTGGCCAGCGCGGCCATGTAGCCGCCGACCTGCATGCCGTTACCGGTGTAGGCGAAGGCGGTTCCCGGCGGATATTCCAAGGCCGTGTTCAGGATCTGCTGCGCGCAGGTCGCCAGCGTGTAGTGGGTCTGGTCGCCCAGGCAGGTATCGTCGTTCTGGGACAGACCCGAGGTGTGGCTGAACAGCTGGCCCAACGTGATGTTCTGCTTGTCCGCCGGCGCGGTCGGGATGTACTTGCCGACGGTATCGCTCCAGCTCATCTGGCCCTTTTCGACCAAGCGCTCGATCGTCAGCGCCGACAGCCACTTGCTCGCCGAGGCGATCGGAATTCGCGTCGCGGATGTGTAGTTGCCGAAGTACTCCTCATCGATGACCGCGCCATTGCGGATGACGACGAGCGAGGCGCCGTTGAGCGCATACGTCTGCAACATTGCATCGATCTGCTGCGTGACCGGCGTGAAGTCGTAAACCACGGCGGCCTGGCCCGATGCCGCGGCAAGCAATCCGAAGAACAGGGCTGGCAGGCGCACGCACGATTCCTTGGCACGGATGGAGCCCTCCACAACGCGCCGTGCGGCCAACGGTTGACGCGGCTACTCCACCCGGCAAAACGCGGCCTTGAGGTAGCGCGACTCCGGCACGTGCGCGAGCCAGGGATGATCGGGTCCCGCGCCAGCCACCTTGATCACCTGCACGGTGCGGTTGGCGTAGAACGCGGCGCGCCGCAGCATGTCGAGGAATTGTTCCTCGCTGACAAGGCCGGTGCAGGAACAGGTCAGGAAAATGCCGCCGGGCTTGACCGCGCCGAGTGCGAGCTTGTTCATGTCCAGGTATTTCTTCAGCGCCGGGATCACCTGTTCGCGATCGCGCGTCATCTTGGCCGGATCGAGAATGACGATATCGAACTTCTTCTGCGGATTGCTCGCCGTGTCGCGCAGCCAGGCGAAAATGTCGGCCTGGATGAACTTCACCTTGGCCTTGTTCAGGCGCGCGTTGCTCTCCGCGATCTGGAGAATGTCCTCGTCCAGGTCGATGCCGACGACTTCCTCGGCGCCGCCGATGGTCTTGGCGCAAATGCCGAACCCGCCCGAGTTGCAGCACAAATCCAGCACGCGTTTGCCGGCGCAGAACTGCGACAGGAACAGGCGGTTGTCGCGCTGGTCGGCAAAGAAGCCGGTCTTGTGCCTCGTTCCGGGCGCGGCATGGAACGCAACGCCATGCTCGTGGATCACGTTCGGTTTCGGCGCGGGCGGGTGCGCGAGATCGAAACTCTCCTGTTTCTGCACGTGGTCTTCGGCGAAGGCGTAGATTTCCGTGCCCGGAAAAAGCTCGAGCAACACGCGCTTGATCAGGTCGCGCTGCTTGAAGAAACCCGCCGAGAAATATTCCACGACCAGCGTGTTCGCGAAACGATCGACCACCAGACCCGACAAACCATCGCCCTCGGAATGCACCACGCGATACGCATCGGTGACCACATCGAGCGTGAGCACCTCGCGGCGCAGGCGCACGGCTTCGCCGATCCTGCGCGCGAAGAATTCCTCGTCGACGGCTTCGTCCGGATCCTGCGTAAGCACGCGCAGGGCGATGCGCGAATGACCGTTGTAGAAGCCGCGCCCGCCGAAGTCGCCGTTGCGATCGACGATATCGACGATGCTGCCGGGCTTGGGCCGGGGGTCGGGCTTTTCCACCATCTTCTGGAAGATCCAGGGATGGTTGGAGCGGCGCTCGATCTTGAGATGGACGACGGGGTTGGCGGAGGAATTCATCGCCGCATGATAACAAGCGGCCTTGCGCCCGCCGCAAAACGCCCTATGTTGCGAGGATGGACATGGCTCCCGTCATCCGCGAATCCAGCGCCACCGCCATCCGCCGCGACCGCGACCGCGTGTTCTGGGCGAGCGTCGGCGCGGCCGGTCTGGTCGCCGGCATCTGGCTGGCCTGGCTCGGCGCCTGGCTGCTGGGCTGGGACATGGATGACCTCGGCATCCGCCCGCGCGATGCGCACGGCCTGATCGGCATCCTCACCGCGCCGTTCGTGCATGCCTCTTTCGCGCACCTGATGTCGAACACACTGCCGCTGGGACTGCTCGCTGCGCTCGCGCTGTACGCCTATCCGCGCGCCACGCGCTTCGCCCTGCCGTTCATCTGGATCGTATCCGGCATGGGCGTGTGGCTGTGGGCACGGCCGTCGATCCACGTCGGCATCAGCGGCATTGCGCACGGACTCATGTTCTTCCTGTTCTTCATGGGCCTGCTGCGCCGCGACCGCCTCGCCATCGCCATCGCCCTGACCGTGTTCTTCCTTTATGGCGGCATGGTCATGACCGTGCTGCCGCGCGATCCGCAAGTGTCGTTCGAGTACCACCTGTTCGGCGCGCTGGCGGGCATCCTTGCCGCTTTCGCGTGGCACAAACGCGATCCGCAACCTCCGCGCAAGCGCTACAGTTGGGAGATAGAAGAAGAGGAAGCCAAGCACGCTGCTGCTGATCCGGAATTCGACCTACCCCTGCCAGAAAACGTCCCGACGCTCTGGGATGGCCCACGCGCGGCGCAGCGTGGCGGCGACAATGTCGTGCCGTTTCGCACCCGCAACGGGGACGGCGAAACGCTGCATTGAAGGCGCGGTGCTAAGATTCGCCCATGAACGCCCAACCGCGCCGCGTCGAACACCAGCAGACTGACAAGGGCAACGTGCCGGTCTACACCACGGCCGTGGTCGAACAGCCGTGGGCGAGCTATTCGCGCGAGGACCACGCGACCTGGGCGGCGCTGTTCGAGCGCCAGCAGGAAATCCTGGTCGGTCGTGCCGCGCGTGAGTTCATCGACAACCAGCGCCGCTTGCGCATGACGCCGGATGCGATCCCGAAATTCGACGAGCTCAACCGCGTGCTGCGAAAGGCGACCGGCTGGGAGCTGGTCGGCGTCGAGGGCCTGCTGCCGGAATTGACGTTTTTCGAGCACCTGGCCAACCGGCGCTTCCCGGTGACCTGGTGGATCCGCCGCCCGGACCAGATCGATTACATCAGCGAACCGGACCTGTTCCACGACCTGTTCGGCCACGTGCCGCTGCTGCTCAATCCGGCCTTCGCCGATTACATGCAGGCCTATGGCCGCGGCGGCGTCAAGGCGCACGGCATCGGCGCGGACGCGCTCGTCAACCTCACGCGCCTGTACTGGTACACCGTCGAATTCGGGCTCATCCAGCAAGAAGATGGCCTGCGCATCTACGGCTCGGGCATCGTGTCGTCCAAGGGCGAATCGATCCATTGCCTGGAATCGACCGCGCCGAACCGTCTCGGCTTCGACCTCATGCGCATCATGCGCACGCGCTATCGCATCGACACCTACCAGAAGACCTACTTCGTCATCGGCAGCTTCGAGCAGTTGATGCGCGCGACCGAACCGGACTTCACGCCCTATTACGCGCAACTCGCCGCACAGGGATCGATTCCGGCCGGAAACGTGCTGCCCGGCGACTTGGTCTACAACCGCGGTACGGGTGAAGGCTGGGCGCGCGACGGGGACATCTGAGCCGATCGCTTCGGTTTCAATTTTCCTTCGGCACCGCCAGCCTCGGCATGCCGTGCGCGTCGCGTTCTTCGGCAATGGCGGCGCGCGTATCCAGTGGTGCGCGTGCGGCGTCGGCGAGCGCTTGCGTGGCTTCGCCGCGCGCGCTGCGCAGCGCGTTGCGGTAGCACACGGCGGCGTTCGCGGCATTGCCCTGTCCGCTCAGGCATTCGCCGAGCGTCTCCCACAACGGTGCGGACGGCGCCAGCGCGAGACCGCGCTCCAGATATTCGCGCGCCTTGCCCCAGAGCTTGCCCTGCACGCATAGCCGGCCGAGCGTGAGCAGCAGTGCCGGGCTGTCCGGGCGCGCCGCGAGCCAGCCTTCCGCACGCGCCAGGCGTGTGTCCGCATGCGCCGGCCCGAGTTGGCCCCAGACGGTGATCAGGCGCTCGGACCATTGCTTGCGCAAGGACGACTCGATCTCGTCCATGGCCGCCAGCGGCTGTCCAAACGCGGCGGCACGGCGCGCATAGGCCGCGATCGCCTCGGGCAGCCCACGCTGCGCACGCGGCAACCCGGACCACAGCGCAGCCAGCGCTTCGCTGTCCGGCGCGGCACCGAGCGTGGCGCCGAGCGCGCGCGCGCGCAACGATGCCAGGGCGTCCGCCGTCAGCGCGTCGCCCGCGGCGAGCGCATCCACGGCGCGCAGCGCCAATCCATGATCGCCGGTGAGCAGCGCTGCTTCGGCCAGCACGCGCCAACCGACCGGCGGCAAATCGTTCCTGTCCGCCGCCGGCTGGAGCAGACCCAGCGCAGCCTCGGCATTGCCTTGTTCGAGCAGGAATTGTGCGCGCAGGCACAGTACTGCGCCGGGCGCGGCGGAGGCGGCCTTGTCGAGCGCGGCTTCGGCACGTTCGTTGTCGCCGCGCGCATGCGCCGCGCGCGCGGTCGCGAGCTGCGCCGGCACGTGCAGTTCCGGATGGTGCGCGGCCTTCTCCAGCGCGCGCAGGGCGCGCTTGTGATCGCCTTCGGCCAACGCGGTCAGGCCGGCGGCGAAGCGCTCGCGGCTGCGGCGTTGCCCGCGCAGTTTCCACGCGCGCAGGGGCCAGCGCAGCCCGCGCCAGAGCAGGCTCAGCAAAACCCAGGCGGCGAGCAAGGCGATGCCCGCGAAAACCAGCGTGGTCTCGACATGGGTCCGGCCGATCTGCAGGGTGAGCAGGCCCGGATCGATCGCCAGGGCATGCCAGGCGAAGGCCACCCCGGCGGCAATCAGGAGCAGGATGAGCAGGCTAATCCACAATTTCACTTTTTCACCTCGGTGTGGACGCCGGCCGCCTTCGCTGCAGCCAGCGCGTGGGTGGCGCGCAGATTGCGCAGTTCCTTGAGCGCCGCGCCGAGCGCGGCCGGCGCCGGTGGCGCGAGCGACGCGGCGGACAGCGCGCCGAGCTCACGCAACGCTGCTTCCGCCGCCGGCGCCTGCGTGTCGAACACGCTCGCAACCTGGAGGCGGGCCTCGGCAAGCGCCGCCCGAAAGGCCCCGGTGTCGCGCGCCAGCGCTGCCGCCTGCGCCGCGCGCAGATCGAGCAGGACCAGATCGCGGGCGAGGGCGACATCGCGTATCGCCGTTTGTGCTTGCGCGGCGTCGGCATCGTCGCTGACGCGCACGAAGCGACTGAGGAAACTGGCGATGACCGACGCGTTCTTGTCCGGCGTCGCGGCCGCCGGCAGGCGCGCGGCCGGAGTGAGTTCGGGCACCTGCGCGCGCAAGCGCGTCAGGCGCGCCACGAGTGCAATCGGATCGGCGGCGTGCAGGTCGTCCAGCGCCGCGATCTCGCCGGATATGCTTTGTCGTACGGTGGAAAATGCCGCATCGTCCACTTCCGCCAGCGCCGCGTCGGCAAGGCGGTAGGCGGCAATGGCGGCCGGCACGTCGTGGAACAGGGTGTAGCGCTCCGCACCGAGGCCGAGCAGCAGCTCGGCCTCATCCAGCGCCAGTGCGTCATGACCGGACATGCGCCGGTCGGCAAGGTTCGCCACCGCGTCTTCCGCCAGTTGCACGCGCTGGCCGAGCGCGAGCAGTTGCTGACGTACCGAGGCATCCACCTTGTCGCCATCGTCCAGGCGCGCACGGAACGTGTCGGTATTGCCGCGCACGCGCGCCAGCACGCGATTGAGTTCATCGACTTGCCCTTGCAAGGCGGCCACTTCGGCGGGCAGGTCCGGTCGCGGAGGCGCGAAGCGCCACCACAACAAGGCCGCCGCCCCCAGCACCAGAATGAGGATCGCCCACGGCGCGCGTCGACGTGTTGCGGTATCCGGCGTGTTGTCGGCGCTATGTTCCATGCGCCCATGCTAACGCGAAACGCGGATTCAAAGGCGATGCCGCGCCACCGCAGCACGGGCGGCATTCAGCAATGCGAGCGGTGTCGGCCCGGCAGCGACATGCACGTTCGCAAACAGGCTGGCGCGCGCGATCCCGGCCAGGCGCTCGCTGCTGACCACGATATCGCCCGCCGCAAGGCGCGCAAACAGGGCCAGGGGCAGTTGCGCACGCAGGTTGGCCAGGGCTTCGGCGCTCGATACCAGGGTCAGCAGGGGCGCGCCGGCCTGTTCCAGGGCGGCGAGTTGACGGGCCGAATGGCGCGGTGGCATGCGCCGGTAGACATCGATCCGCTCGACCCGCGCACGGCGGCAGCGCAACGCCTGGATCAGCAACTCGCGTCCGCCCGGCGCCCCTACCAAGGCGACGCGCTTGCCGCGCAGGCGGCCCAGTTCGGGCAAGTCGAGCAGGCCTTCGCTGTCCTGACGCTGGCGCGGCCAGATGGCATCGCGAATGCCGTGGCGGGAGAGCGCACGCGCAGTGGCGACCCCCACCGCGCACACGCGCGTGGTGCGTGCAAAACGCAGCTTCGGACACAGGCGAAAGGCGAATTTCACCGCAGCCGGACTGACAAAAATCGCCACCTCGGCGCCACGTGCGGCCCGCAGCGCAATGCGCAGCGCCGTACTGTCCGGCGCGGCACGCAGCACGCTGCCGGGCAGTGGAATGGGCACGCCGCCGAGCGCGCGGATACGCTTGCGCAGCGGCCCCGCGGACGCGGCGGGCCGCGTGACGACCAGGCTCGCGCCGGCGAGCGGTCCGTTCGTTTCGATCAGCCGTGCCATGTGCATGCGTGCATGCTTGCGCAGGCGCGCCGATCTGTCCACACTGCGCGGCCATGTCCGACGCCCTGCGTACTCTCGAAGACACCGTACTCGCGCAAATTCCCCTCGCCCGCGCCATGCAATTGCGCATGCAGGCCTACGCCGGCGACCGGCTGACCATCGCCGCGCCGCTGGGGCCGAACATCAACGACAAGGGCTGCGCCTTCGGTGGCAGCCTGGTGAGCCTGCTCACGCTCGCCGGCTGGGGTCTGGTCGTGCTCAAGTTGCGCACGCTCGGCCATGAGTGCGATGTCTACGTGCAGGACAGCACCGTGCGTTACCTTGCGCCGGTCTGGGAAAATTTTTCCGCGCAGGCGTGTCTCGCCGCGGGCGAATCCTGGGATACCTTCGCGGCCACGCTCGCCGCGCGCGGGCGGGCGCGCCTCACGGTCGATTGCCGCGTCGCGCTGGCCGGCGGGCAGGATGCCTGCACCCTGCGCGCGCGCTTCGTCGCCATCGCCAAACCCTGAATCGAAGCCGGATTTGCGGCACAATCCGGTCACGCCACCGGAGTCACTGCCATGCGTACCGTTTGCCTGATCTGTGGGTTGGTCCTGCTCGCCGGCTGCGCATCCATGAACGCGCAATCCGAGAGCCGTGCGCTGCAACTGACGCTGGCCGCGTACGCGAATGCGATCCGCTGGGGTGACATCAGCCAGGCCATTCCGTTCGTCGATCCGGAAACGATGCAGAAGCACCCGTTGACCCCGCTCGACATCGAACGCTACAAGCAGGTGCACTTCGCGACCTATTCCGAACAGGCGGCGGTCCCGGTCGGTCCGCACCAGGTGCGCCAAGTGGTGCGCATCAGCCTGGTCAACGTCAACACCCAGGTCGAGCGCAGCATCGTCGACAACCAGTTGTGGCGCTACGACGAGGCGAAGAAACATTGGCTGCTCGTCTCCGGCCTGCCGGACATCACCCAGAAGCCCGCGCCCTGAGCGCTGGCGCGTATCCGCGTACTGCCGCATAATCCGCGGCCTTTTCCCGTCTCCCCCCAGCCATGTCGCCGTTCCTGCAACGTCTCCCGGAATTCCTGGCCAATCACGTCATCCTGGCGCTGGCCTTCGTTGGCCTGGTCGTGGTGATCATCGGCAACGAAATCATGCGCCGCTTGCGCGGCTTCAAGGAGCTCACGCCCGGCGCGCTGACCTTGCTCATCAACCGCGAGAGCCCCCTGCTGGTGGACCTGTCCAGCGTGGCGGATTTCGAGAAGGGCCACATCGCCGGCGCGCGCCATGTGGCGATGAGTCAGTTCGACCCGGAGAACAAGGAACTGGCCAAGGTCAAGGACCTGCCGGTGGCGCTCGTGTGCAAGACCGGAGCGACGGCGGCACAGGCGGCCGGCCGGCTGGTCAAGGCGGGATTCACCAAGGTTCACGTCCTGGGTGGCGGCATGGCCGCGTGGCGCGAGGCGGCGCTGCCGACGGCGAAGGGAAACAGATAACGAAATTGAAAAGTGCGGACACGACGCCCGCTTCGTGATCTTCGCGATCACGGGCGTACGCTGAAATGACGCAACGCGTGGGCGTGGCTGCCGGCTTCCTGACCCCGGCAATCGCGCACGCTTGCCGGCATGCAGGTGCGCGAAGCGGCCCGGCATGGGATAATCCGCGCCCTTTTCCCTTGGCACCGCATCTGGAGCTTTTCATGGCTGACGAAATTACCCAAGCCACCCCTGCCGACAACGCGCAGTTGTCGCTGCAGAAGGTCTATGTCAAGGACGCCTCGTTCGAGGTGCCCGGGGCCCCGCAGATTTTCCAGGAACAGGGCCAGCCGCAGATACAGCTCAACTTGCAGCAGCAGGTCGGCGTGCTGGGCGAGAACGTCTATGAAGTCGTGCTCACCGTCACGGTGACCTGCAAGCTGGCCGAGAAGACCGCCTATCTGGCCGAGGTGCAGCAGGCCGGCGTGTTCGGCGTGGCGGGTTTCGACCAGTCCAATCGCGACATGGTGCTGGCCACGTTCTGCCCGAACGTGCTGTTTCCGTACGCGCGCACCACGGTGGCGAACCTGATCCAGGACGGCGGTTTCCCGCCCTTCCTGCTGCAGCCGATCAATTTCGAGGCGCTGTACGCCGAGCAGATGCGTCGCCACGCGGAAGGGGCGACCCCGAACGCGTAATTCTGGCGATACCCTTGCGATCGTCCATGATCGCGAAAACCACGCAACGGGCATCCATGCCCGCACTCGCAAATGACGGGAAATGAATCTTGCGTCGCCGTTCTCGGCGCGGGCTCGTGGGGCACGGCGCTGGCCGCCGTGCTCGCCCGCAACGGCGCACGCACCGCGTTGTGGGGCCGCGACGCGCGGGCCATGGCGCGCATGGCCACCACCCGCCGCAACGCGCGTTACCTGCCCGATCTGGAATTGCCTGCCACGCTCGACCTGAGCGCGGATCTTGCCGCCACGGTACGCGTGGCGGATGTCGTGCTGGTCGTCACGCCCAGCCATGCCTTTGCCGGCCTGCTCGAGGCGATCGCGCCGCACTTCCCGGCGCGCGCGGGCCTGGCCTGGGCGACCAAGGGCTTCGATCCGCCCACCGGCAAATTCCTGCACGAAATCGCTGCCGAGCGCCTGCCGGGCATACCCTGCGCGATCGTGACCGGGCCCTCGTTCGCGCGCGAAGTCGCGCAGGGCCTGCCGACCGCCGTGACCGTGCATTCGGCAGATGCGCCTTTCGCGCAACGCGTCGCGGACCTGTTGCACGCCCCGCATTTTCGCGCCTACACCGGCAGCGACATGATCGGCGCCGAACTCGGCGGTGCGATGAAGAACGTGCTCGCCGTGGCGACCGGTGTCGCCGACGGCATGAGCCTGGGATTGAACGCGCGTGCCGGCCTGATCACGCGCGGCCTGAACGAGATGCTGCGCCTGGGCGCCGCGCTCGGCGCGCGCGCGGAAACCCTGATGGGCCTGGCCGGACTCGGCGATCTGGTGCTCACTTGCACCGGCGACTTGTCGCGCAACCGCCGCCTGGGGCTCGCACTCGGTCGCGGCACCGGTCTCAGGCAGGCCGTCGCGGAAATCGGCCAGGTCGTCGAGAGCCTCGAGACCGCCGACACCATCATGCGCCTGGCGCAGGCGCACTCGCTCGACCTGCCGATCGCCTCGGGCGTGCAGCGCGTGCTGCGCGAGGAAATCACGCCGGCCGAGGGCCTGCGCGAACTGCTGGCGCGCGAGCAGAAGCCGGAATACACGCAACGATTCCTGCGGCACTGAATCAGTTTTCTTCCGCGATCGTCCCGGGCCGGGTCAGCGATCGCCACAGCGACGGCAACTTCAACCCACCGCGGATCAGGCGCCATGCGATCATCAGCGTAATCCGGCTGACGTCGCGGAACGGCTTGAAGTGGCTGGCGCGGCGGTCATCCGCGTAGCGCGCGACGATGGGGACCGAGACCGTGGCGATGCCGCGTCGCGCCGCTTCGATCAGGATTTCGCTTTCGAACACGAAACCCCCGCGCGGCAACGTCAGCGCCAGTTCCACGACCGTCCGCGGGTAGTAGCGTTGGCCGCTTTGCGAATCCACGATGCGCGCGCCGCACGCCCACGACACCCAGAAATCGGCCTGGCGGTTGCCGAAGCGGTTCTTGCCCGGCGTCGCATCGCGGCCCTTCAGGCGTGCGCCGATCACGATGCGGCCCGGAAACCGTGCCGCCGCCGCGAGCAGGCGCGGCAGGTCCGCCGCGGCATGCTGGCCGTCGCCATCCATGGTCAGCACGCCGGCCGCGCCCCGCTCGAGCGCACGGCGAAACCCATCCTGCAAGGCGCTGGCCTTGCCTTGCGGCGCCGCATGGCGGATGCGTTCGACGGGCAGGTCCGCGATCGCCGCGCTGGTGCCGTCGCTGGAGCCATCGTCGACGACGATGACGTTGCGGCAGTGCGCCAGCGCGTCCTGCGCGACCGCGCGGATCGCACGCTCCTCGTTCAGCGCCGGAATCACGACCACGGCACCGGCTTGGTCCTTCGCTTCGATCAAAACGAAATCTCCATGTCCAGATGCAACGACGGCGCCGCCGCCACACGCAGCGCCGCGGCTTCACGCCGTGCCAGCGCGGCCAGCAACGGCAGGCTTGCAGCGGCGGGATTGCCCGCCTGGCTAGCGTGCAGGAGCAGCCGCGCTGGCGCAAGCGCGGTCGTATCGGCGCCGGTGCGCAAACGCACGCGCGCGAACGCAACGGGCGGCGACGGCGCCAGGACCAACGCCACGGCGAATGCGCTGCGGCTCGGGATCACCTCGGCGAGCGGCCCGCGTGCGGCGATATCGTAGGCAACCAGCAGCACGGGTCCGGCAGCGGCGCAAGCGCACGCCACCGCCTCGAGCAGACCCGCGCCGAAGCTCGCGTTGCCGGCGCTGACCGCGGTCGCGGCGCGCACGCATCCGCCGGCGATGGCCCAGTAACCGGCTGCTGCGTTGTGCACGGAGTTGTGGAATTTCGTCGGCGACATCCCGCCCGGCGTGCGTGCCAGCGTCGCGCACAGGTAGTCATTGATCGCCAGATCGCCGTAGGCCGAGGCGAACACGTGCGGCAATTCGCGCGGATCGCGCTGCGCCATCGCACAGGCCTGCTGCGCGGCCTCGATCGCGATCAGCACCGATTCCGGCGCGCGCCGCCGCTCGCCCGCCGGCAACGACAGCGCGCCGGGGCGTGCGCCCACGGCGACCGCAGCCGGTGCGCCCTGCACAAGCACGCGCCGCGCCTGGTCCCAATCCGCCCATTCCGGCGCCCATGTGCCGACTCCCAGGACGCCAAGCTCCAGGGTCACGCTCATGCCTCGCCCACCGCGAACGCGAGACAGCAGTTGTTGCCGCCAAAACCGAAGGAATTGGACAAGGCCACGCGTATGTCACGCCGTGCGTTGTCGATGCGAATCTGTGGCCCGCACGCCGCGTCGAGATGCTGCGCATTCAGCGTGCCGGGCGCCAGGCCGCGCTCGATCGCCAGCAGTGACGCGACTGCCTCGACGACGCCGGCCGCACCCAGCGCATGGCCGGTCCAGCCCTTGGTGGAACTCGCGTGCACGCGCGACGGGAACAAGCGCGCGATCAGCGCCGCTTCCACCGCATCGTTCTGCCGGCTCGCCGTGCCGTGCAGGTTGATGTAATCGACATCGCCGGCGGCAATCCCGGCGCGCCGCAGCGACTCGCGCATCGCCAGTTCGGCGCCGAGTCCTTGCGGATGCGGTGCGGACATGTGGTGCGCGTCGGCGGATTCGCCATGGCCGATCAGGCGCGGAGCACGCGCATCCGCGCCGACGCGTTCGAGCAACGCGAACCCGGCCGCCTCGCCGAGCGAGAGTCCGCTGCGCTCGCTGTCGAACGGCCGGCACGGCTCGGGCGAAACCAGTTCCAGGGCGTTGAATCCGTACAGCACGCTGCCGCACAACGTGTCCGCGCCGCCGACGATGGCGGCATCGGCCAGACCCAGGCGCAGCAGGCGCTCGGCGCTGGCGAAGACCTTGGCACTGGACGAGCACGCCGTGGCGATGGTCAGGCACGGACCTGCCAACCCCAGCGCCTGCCGCACGAATTCGCCCAAGGCGTGCGGCTGGTGCACGTGGCTGGCGCGTTGGGTTGGGTCGAGACGGCCGGCAGCGTCGAGCGTGCGATACGCGCGTTCGGTTTCGCCAATGCTCGAGGTCGAGGTGCCGAGGAGCAGCGCCACGCGCGCCGCACCGTAGCGTTCGATCGCCGCCTGCGCGTGTTCGCGGAATCCGTCTTCGTTGAGCGCCAGCCAGGCCAGGCGATGGTTGCGCGATTCCCATCGCGCCCAGCGCAGCGGCAGCGCCGCGTGCTCGACCCCGGCGACACGGCCGATCCAGCACGGCAGCGGCCATGCGCCGAAGTCGTTTTCGCGCAAGCCCGACGTTCGCGATGCCAAGGCCTGCGCGAAGGCACTGCGGCCGCGGCCGGCGGCGCAGGTGACGGTGAAGGCAGTGACGGCGAGCGGAACGGAACGGTCGGACAAGCGCGGCGGAAAATCGGCGATGGCGCGAAAGTATAACAATGCGCCGGTCCGTGCGCGTTTGCTACCATGGTGGCGCGCCGCGGGCGGCGGCGCTCCACCCATCGAACCAGGAGATTGCGATGTCGCGCCTGCGCCTTGCTGCACTGCTGTTGCCGTTCGCCCTGCTGACCATGGCGTTCCGCCAGGCCCCGCTGGTTGATCCGCCACCGATCGCGATCACCGCGAAGATCAGCCCGGACAACGTGGTCAAGGCAATCAAGATGGCGCTGGTGCATCGGGGCTGGGCCGTCACCGCCGTCAAGCCGGGCGAGGTCGACTCCACCCTGAATCTGCGCGACCACACCGCGCGCATCGCCATCACCTACGATGCCAGGAAGATCCAGATCACCTACGTCGGCAGCACCAACCTCAAGTACGAGGTCAAGAAGGGCACGCCCTACATCCACAAGAACTACCTCGGCTGGATCGAAAACCTGGTCACCGACATCCAGGGCAACCTGCTGCTGCTCGGCAGTTGAGACGCACATGAACCAACGCGCCACCGTGGAAGCGTATCTGCTCGACCTGCAGGATCGCCTGTGCAGCGAACTTCAGGCCGCCGACGGCGGCGCCCGCTTCGCCGAGGAAACATGGACCCGCCCCACTACCGGTGCGGACATGCGTGGCGGCGGGCGGACGCGGGTGATCCGGGACGGTCTCGTGTTCGAACAGGGCGGCGTGAATTTCTCGCATGTCGAAGGTGCGTACCTGCCGCCCTCGGCGACCGTGTTGCGTCCGCAACTCGCCGGCGCGGCATGGAGCGCGCTCGGCGTGTCGCTGGTACTGCACCCGCGCAATCCGTTTGTGCCGACCACGCACCTGAACGTGCGCTGGTTCGAAGCCAGGCGACTGGATGCCGAGCCGGTCTGGTGGTTCGGCGGAGGCTTCGATCTGACGCCGTTCTATCCGTTCGATGAGGATATCGTGCACTGGCATGCGGTGGCGCGCGACCGGTGCACGCCATTCGGCGCCGATGTCTATCGACGCTACAAGAAGTGGTGCGATGCCTACTTCTTTCTCAAGCATCGCGAAGAGACACGCGGCGTCGGCGGATTGTTTTTCGACGATCTGAACGAGTGGGGCTTCGAACGCTGCTTCGCTTTCCAGCGCGCGGTCGGCGACGGGTTTCTCGATGCCTACCTGCCGATTGTGGCAAAACGCCAAAGCATGCCGTTCGGCGAACGTGAACGCGAGTTCCAGCTGTATCGGCGCGGGCGCTACGTCGAATTCAACCTCATCTACGACCGTGGCACCCTGTTCGGCCTGCAATCCGGCGGGCGCACCGAGTCGATCCTGATGTCATTGCCGCCACGGGTACGCTTCGAATACGGCTACACACCGGAGCCCGACTCGGCGGAATCGCGCCTGGCTGAATACCTCAAGCCCCGCGACTGGATTTGAACGCCGTGGTCGCTTGAGCGCGACTTCGGCGGCGGACCGGATGCCGCGCGGTGCATTGCCGCACGGGATTTGCTATTCGGCAACCGCCACGCTCCACCGATTGCCACCTTGCCCCTTGGCCTGGTACAGCGCGCGATCGGCCTGGCTGTACCACACCGACCAGTCGGCGTTGTCGGCGCACGGGCCGGCCCCGATGCTGACCGATGCACTGAGGTTTTCCAGCGGTTCGGCAAAGTGCAGCGCGCGGATACCCGACACGATGCGTGCGGCGAGCGCTTCCAGCTCCGCCGCATCGCCGAGTTGGGCCAACAAGGCGAATTCGTCGCCGCCGAGGCGGCAGGGCAGGTCGCAGGGAGCGGCAGCGCGATTGACTTCGGCAGCGACGGCGCACAAGACCTGATCGCCACCGAGGTGGCCGAACTCGTCGTTGATGGCCTTGAAGTGGTCCAAGTCGATCAGCAGCAGCGCCAGATGCGTGCCGGCGACGCGAAATTGCGCGAGGTGCTCGAGGTGTTCGTACAGGCCGCGGCGGTTGACCAGCCCGGTCAATTCGTCGGTGCGCACGAGTCGATTCGCGGTGGAGAGCTGGCTCTGCGTCTGGCGCAAGGAATCGAGCGTTACGAGCAGGTCCTCGTTGCGCCGCTTCAGGCTTGCGATCAACTGCTGCTCGCTGGCGACGAGGTATGCGAACGAGCGGCGCATGAACTGCGCCAGCAGGGCTGGCTCGTTCTCGAGCAGGTGATCGTAGGCCGGATAGTCCACCACACGCAGGCTGGCCGCGCTGTGCGCGACCGCGCCGGCCACGCGTGCGTGGTTGCCGATGAACAGGGCGAGCTCGCCGAAGTATTCGCGCGGACCCAATATCTTGCTCGGCAGGCCGTCGCCGAAATCCAGGCGCACGTGCCCGCTCTCGATCACGAACATGTTGTGCCCGATTTCGCCCTTGCGGAACAACACCTCACCGGCCGCACAACGGCGCGCCGGGCCGGCGCCGCGCAGCATGACGAACTCGGCATCCGACAACTGCCGTGGCAGGTGCGGCGCCTGCACGCGTGGCGCCAGGTTGACCGCCGCGGCAGCGCCGGCGGCGGCATCGGTTGGCACGGTGGACACGTCCGTATTCCCCTCGCCCAGGAACCGGCGCATGGTAGCGCAGCGCGAGGCGATGCACAGCGTTCGCGGATGTTCGGGCGTGGCGAGGCGACGAGCGGGGGTCGAAGCGCTAGGCCGCGGCTTTTTCCTCGCCGTGGAACTGCGCTTCCTCGGTCGAGCCCTTCAGCGCCACGGTGCTCGCACCGCTGCCCTGGATGGTCTGGGTGACGGTATCGAAGTAACCGGTACCCACTTCGCGCTGGTGCTTGACCGCGGTGAAGCCGCGCTCGGCGGCGGCGAACTCGGCCTCCTGCAATTCGACGAAGGCGCTCATCTGGCGCCGTGCGTAGCCGTGGGCGAGATGGAACATCGAGTAGTTGAGCGCATGGAATCCCGCCAGCGTGATGAACTGGAACTTGTAACCCATCGCGGCGAGTTCGCGCTGGAATTTCGCGATCGTGGCGTCGTCGAGGTTCTTCTTCCAGTTGAAGCTCGGCGAACAGTTGTAGGCCAGCATCTTGCCCGGATATTTCGCGTGCACGCCTTCGGCGAAGGCGCGTGCGAATTTCAGGTCCGGCTTGCCGGTTTCGCACCAGACCAGGTCCGCATACGGCGCGTAGGCGACGCCGCGCGAGATCGCCTGCCCCAGGCCGTTGCGCGTCTTGTAGAAGCCTTCCACGGTGCGCGCGCCGGTTGTAAAGGGTTTGTCGTTGGCGTCGATGTCGGAGGTGAGCAGGTCGGCGGCTTCGGCATCGGTGCGCGCCACGACCAGGGTCGGAACGCCCATCACGTCGGCAGCCAGGCGTGCCGCGGCGAGCTTGTCCACCGCCTCGCGCGTGGGCACCAGGACCTTGCCGCCCATGTGCCCGCATTTCTTCACCGAGGCGAGCTGATCTTCGAAATGCACGCCGGCGGCGCCGGCCTCGATCATCGCCTTCATCAATTCGAACGCGTTGAGCACGCCGCCGAAGCCGGCCTCGGCGTCGGCCACGATCGGTTGCAGGAAATCGATGCTGTCGTCTCCCTCGGCATGGTGCAACTGGTCGGCGCGCAGCAGCGCGTTGTTGATCCGGCGCACCACGGCCGGAACCGAATCGGCCGGGTAGAGGGACTGGTCCGGATACATCTGGCCCGCGAGGTTGGCGTCCGCCGCGACCTGCCAGCCGGACAGGTAAATTGCCTTGAGGCCGGCCTTGACCTGCTGCATGGCCTGGTTGCCGGTCAGCGCACCGAGTGCGTTGACGAAATCCTGCGTGTGCAGCGACTTCCACAATTTCTCGGCGCCCAGGCGTGCCAGCGAGTGCTCGACCGGCACGGTACCGCGCAGGCGCACGACGTCCTCGGCGGCGTAGGGCCGCTGCACGCCGTTCCAGCGCGGATTGTTCTGCCAGTCGAGCTTGATCTGTTCGGCGGTGGGCAACGTATTCTTCATGAGGTACTCCAGGATGTGGGCAAGAGTGCTGCGAGGCGGCAGACTAGGCCCGTGAAAAGTGGTTTGACAACATGAATGTTTCAATCTATACATTTGACGCTGTCAAATATTTTGTACTTGATTGAATTCAAACGTGCTGAAATCGAACAGTCGTGCGAAATCGGGCAAGACAGCGCCGCGAAAGCGGAAGATGGCCTTCAAACCGTCTGCCGCCGCCGTCGTGCGCCACTACTACAAGGGCAATCGCCACAAGCAGCTGCGCGCGTTCTGCTACGCGGTGAAGTTCGGCACCGTGGCGCGCGCGGCCGAAGCGCTGTTCCTGTCGGCATCCTCGGTGAGCTTGCAACTATCTGCCCTCGAAAAGGAGCTAGGCGCGCGCCTGCTCGAACGCACGCGCCCGCGCCTTGCGCTCACGCGCGAAGGCCAGATGCTCTACGACCTCGCGCGTGGGCTGATCGAGGGCATGGAGACGCTGGATCAGCAATTCCGTAGCCAGCGCCAAGGCCTGGATGCCGGCGAAGTAACGGTCGCGGCGGGATCTTCCACGATCCAGTACCTGTTGCCGCCGCTGGTGCGCGAATTCCGCGAACGCCGCCCCGAGGTGCGTCTGCAACTGGCCAATGTCACCGGCAAGGATGGCTTGGCGCTGTTGCGTTCGGACCAGGCCGACTTCGCGGTCGGTTCGATGCTCGACGTGCCGCACGATCTTTCCTACGAGCCGGTGCACTGGTTCGACCCGATGCTGATCCTGCCGCCGGATCACCCACTCGCGGCGAAATCCGAAATCGCGTTGGCGGATTTGTCGCCGTACGGACTGATCCTGCCGCCGCAGCGACTGACCACGTACCGCATGATCGATCTCGTGTTCCAGCAGGCGCGCGTGCCATACCAGGTTGCGATCGAAGTCGGCGGCTGGGAGGTGATCAAGCAGTACGTCGCGATGGGCTTGGGCATCTCCGTCGTCACCGGCATCTGCATCCAACCCGAAGACGAGAAGCGCCTCGCGGTACGCAACATGCGCCGCTTCTTCCCGCAGCGCAGCTACGGCGTGGTCGTGCGCAAGGGCAAGTACCTCTCGCCGCAGGCGCGCGCGTTCGTCGACCTGATCAGGCCGGGGATGTTCGCGCGCAGCGACTATTACGAGTCAGGGCACTCCGAACGCTAAGCCGTCCCGCGATTCTTGCCTTGCCACGGCTTGTAGAACTCGCGGATGCGCGCCATGTCCGCATCCATGTCGTCGCCCGGATGAAAAAGGGGGCCGATCCCGATGGTCTTTTCCGGATAGTGGAAGTACACGGGCAGGATCGGCACGTTCGCGGCGTGCGCGATGCGCCAGAATCCACTTTTCCACTCTTTTACCCTTTTGCGCGTGCCTTCGGGCGCGAGCGCCAGCCAGAGCTTCTCGCTCGCCGCGAACAGCGCCGCCATTTCGACGACGACGTTCTGGGCGTGGCGGCGGTCGATCGGCATGCCACCAAGGCCACGCAGAATCGGCCCGATCGGCCAGAAAAACGCCTCGCGCTTGCCGATGAAACGCACGTCCAGGCGCAGCCCGATCTTGGCCAGCAGGCCCCAGATCACGTCCCAGTTGCTCGAATGCGGCGCGGCGATCGCGACGAGTCTGGGCACGTCGGGAAACTCGCCGACCACGCGCCAGCCACAGTGCGCGTACAGCCAGCGGCACAGTGCCGCGCCAGTGGACGGCGGCAATTGCGGTGCGCGCGGTGGCGCGACGGGGAAGCTCGGCACGCTCATTCGTGGTCGAAGACCCTGCCGCGTCCACGTTTGTGTTGCGCGCGTTTCTTTTTGGCGGTGATCCGCCGCTCCCTGGAGGCGCGGCTCGGTTTCGTCGCCACACGCTTTTTCGGCACGTGCAGCGCGGCGCGGAGGATTTCGGCAAGGCGTTCGCGGGCGTCCTCGCGGTTCCTGGCCTGGTCGCGGAAGCGGTTGGCCTGGATCACCAGCACGCCGTCGGCAGTGAGACGACGATCGCGGCGCGCGAGCAGGCGCGCGCGCAGCGGTTCGGGCAACGACGGCGAGCGCGCCATGTCGAAGCGCAGTTCCACCGCGCTCGCCACCTTGTTCACGTTCTGCCCGCCCGGGCCGGAACTGCGCACGAACGACTCGGCGAGTTCGGATTCCGGAATGCGCAGCGCGGGCGTGACGGTCATCATGCCGCGATGATACACGGGCGCCACGGCGCCCGATTCGCACCGGGCGAGCGCGCGGCTTCAGCCCCCGGCCGCCGGGGTCAACTCCAGCGTCACCACAGCGAACGGCGCCAGCGTGATGGTCGTCGGCTGGCCGGCATCGAACGCCCTGTCTTCCAGTTCCCGCGCGGTGCCCCAGCGGTCGTGCGCGCTGAAATGCGTGGCCGCGCCCGGCGGCAGTTCGAGCTGGCGCGCGAGGTCGATCACGGCCAGTTGCGGCTTCGAATCCGGATTGCGCAGGGTCAGGATCGCCTTGCGCGGCGTCCACGCCGACCAGCCGTAGACGTCCAGCCGCGCCGGATCGCCGCCGATCCAGTGCGTGTCGCGCAGCACGCCGGCATTTTCGCGCGACCAGCGCGCGGCGTCGGCGAGGGTGTCCCAATCCGCGGTGCTGAGCAGGCTCGGCGTGATGTACAACTCCTGCAACTGCGTGCCGGTGGCGAAGAACGAATGCACTTCATTGGCGAAGTCGTGGCCGGGATCGGTATTGAGGTTCTTGTTCATCTGCGCGTAGATGATCCCGTGCAGCATCAGCGAATTGAGCGGGAACAAGGGCCCGGCGCTGACGATGTTGCGGTAGGTGTCCGCGTCGCGGTAGGTGATCCAGCGCTCGCGGTTGGTGCCGACGCCGGCGAAATCGTCGTCCTCGCCGCCGCGCCAGATCGAATCGGCATAGCGCAACCAGAACGGCGAGGGATACGTGCCGGTCGTAAGGTTGATGAACGTGTCCGGCCTGGCCTTGCGGATGTCCTCGATGAGCGCGATCGCGGCGGCGAAGTCGCTGTCGAACTGGCTGCCCGGGAATACCTTGTCGGCGTTGCCGGTGCCGTCGAACTTGAACTGGTTGACGCCATCCTTGAGCAGCAGTTCCATCACCGCGGCGTGGAACGCCGCGTAGTATTTCGGTCCCGACAGCGCAAAGCCGCCATCGATGATCTCGTATCCTGCCTTGCGCCCGTTCTCGACGCGCTCGAGCTTGGGCTTGCTGTAACCGCCCCACGGCGACAACCACACGCCGGGCGCGGCGCCATACTTGGCCGCGGCTTCCTTCAGCGGCACGAACCCGTCCGGGAAGTCCTTGCTGAAGTGCCAGCTGCCGGAGCGATCGTCCCAGCCGTCGTCGAACAGGAAGGAATCGAGCTTGACGTGGCGCTTGACGGCGAGTTCCTCGCCGAACGCGTGGATGCGATCGAGCGCCTGCGCCTGCGTGTACGGCGTGAAGAAGCCGATGTCGTACCACGAGTTGTAGTGCAGGAACGGCCGGTACGGATGCGCGCGCTCGCGCTCGACGTAGGTGGCGAAATCGCGGCGCAACTGGCCTGCATGCGTCGTGCCGATGACGGCGGAGTATTCGATCGACTGGCCGCGGCGCAAGGGCAACGCGCGCTGGATGAGGACCTTCGCGTCGCGATTGCGGTGCACGTCGCTTTCCGACAACGGGTTTTCCAGGCCGAAGTAGTAGTTGCCGTACACGACGGGCGAACCGTTCACGCTGCCGACCAGCGTCGCGCCGGGGACGCTATCGGCCTTGAGCAGTTGCACCTGCGCGATGTCCTCGTCCTGCTTGAGCGCGGTGATGGTCACGATTTCGCGCACGTAGGCCGATCCGTCGCGCTGCACGAGCTGCCAGTCGATGCGCAGGCGGCTGTCGGCATCGCTGAAGCTTGCCGTTGCGCTTTGCCCGGCGAAACGCTCGACGAGGCGCGACGCCTTCGCGTCGGCCGTCAACGCGCGCTTGCCGGGCCGGCCGACCAGTTTCATGTCGGCGGCAGCGAGGGTCTTGCCACCCGCCATGACAAGCGCGAATGGCGCGGAAAAATTCAGCGCGCCGGAGCCGTCGTGGGCGGCCACGGCGAAATCGCTCAGGCGGCCGTCGGCGATCTTCCAGGTTGCCGTGAGCGCGTCGTTGCCGAGGTGCGATCCACTCTTGCCGATGTCGAGCACGGCCTTGCCCGGATCGCCACCCTTTGCCACCGCGGAAAAGCTCGCGGCGATGGCGAACACGGCGGCGACGGCGCAGCGGACGAATTGGCGGCGGCGGGTGCCTGGATGGTGAAGGGTTGATTTCGGATTCATGGGAACGATCGCCTCGGGATTCCGGAAAGAGTATGCGTCGGCAATGCACGGCCACGCATCACATCGCCTGCATCGAGCCGTGACCGCAAGCTTGCGCGTAATCGCGCAGCACGTAGATCACGCCCGCGTGCAACAGGCTCGCCGTCGCATTGCGCACCCGGCCGGCGCGCACATCGGCGTACTGGCGCGGCAGGTACTGGCTGAGCAGCGCCAGCGGCAGCGCGCCATCCGCCCCGACGCGACCGAGATTGCACAGCAGCGTGGCACAGGCCTGCTGGATCTTCGGCTGTGCCCAGTAATAGCGCACGCGGTCGCTCAGGCTGTACTGCAAATCGAATTCGAGATGCTCCGCGTCGGTGTAGTACTGGTTCCAGTATTTCGGCTCCGCGCGCATCGCCGCGAGCACGATCGCGCGCAACTGTGAGCGCTGGTCGGCGGCGAGCAGTTCGTCTTCGATCGCGGCGAGCGCCCATAGCGTCTCGCGCAACGCGAAAGTGAGGCCGGGACCAACCTTCAAGATGGCAAAGTGCCCGTGCACGAGTGCCGCCAGCGCCGCGGGTGTCTGGTAATCGGTCGAATGCGCCTCGTAGACGAGATGCGGGAAGACGCTGATCGCCGTGCTGAGTTTGCGCGCCTTTTCGGGTTTGAAATCGACGACGCCGTGATGATCGAACTCGACGCCGGGCTGGACGACCAGGCCGATCACGCGCGTCCACGCGGCATCGAGACCTTGCGCCGCAAAAGCCGCGCGATGTGCCTGTACGGTCGCGGCCATGGCCGCGGGACTGGTTACCTGCAGCTCGTGCAGGTCTTCGCGCGCGCCGCCGGGTACGGGCACTTCGGTACCGACGATATACACCGGCGCCTCGCCGCCGCCGCGTTGCCACGCGCGTTCGGCGACCGCGGCGAGGCGCGCCGCGCGCGCGGCGACTTCCTCGTCCGCCAATACGACCGGATCGCCCGCGCAGGACATCGAGCAGTCGAGGTGGATCTTGCGAAAGCCGGCGGCGAGGTAGCCGTCGATCAGCGCTTCGGATTTCGCCAGCGCGATGGCGGCGCTTTCGTTCTGCCAGCAATTCGGACCGAGGTGATCGCCGCCGAGCAACACCTGGTCGCGCGCCACGCCCATCCTGTCCGCGGCGCCCATGACGAAGGCGCGGAAATCGGCCGGGCGCATGCCGGTGTAACCGCCGAACTGGTTCACCTGGTTCGAGGTGGCTTCGATCAGTACCGGCCGGCCGCTGTCGCGGGCGTGGATCAGCGCCGCGTCGATGACCTGCGGATGCGCCGAGCACACCGAGGTGATGCCGACGGGCTGACCGGAGCGATGCCGCGCGACGAAATCGAGCAGGGCTTTCATGCCGGACGCGTCGCTTGCGCAGCCGACGCGGACGGGCGCATCAGCGCCTGAACTTCTGCGGGCGTGGCTTGCGCCGTCGTGCCGCCGATGCCGCGCGTGGACAGCGCACCGCAGGCATTGCCCCAGCGCAGGCAGTCGAGCGCCGGCAGGCCACGCAACCATGCGTGCAGGAAGCCTGCGTTGAACGAATCGCCCGCGCCGGTGGTGTCGCTCGCGGCGACGGCGTAACTCGGCGCGGACAGAACCTGGTCGCCGTCGAGGGTCAGCGCGCCGTGGCGACCGTCCT
>JAFEFP010000296.1 GCA_018240545.1 Pseudomonadota bacterium
CGTTGCGGACAACCGGATCGTCGTGCGCTGGAATGGAACCCAGATCGGATCCGCCAGCGCCGATGGCAGCGCGCAATCCGGAAATATCGTTTGGACACGCTACCGCTTTCCTGCGCAACCCGGCGCGGCCGGTTCGAGCACGCTGGAGATCCAGAACGTTGATGCGTGCGACGGGTTGGGCGCAATGCTTGACGATGTTGCCGTGGTCCAGGCCGTGCCGCCCACACCGACGCCCGCGCTCGGGCGCGCGGCCTTGGCGTTGCTCGGCGTTGGCCTTTTTTTGCTGGCGCTGGTCGCAGCGCGCCGTCGCAGCGTAACCTGAAATCTCACCGTTGGCGCCTGGCGGCGATTGCTGCCCCTGGATTTCATGTCGCGCTGCGTGTACGACGGGACCAACGACCCGTGCGACGCGTCGTCGAAGGTGCGATGATCGGCAATCGCCCGCCCGGAGATTGCCATGAAAGCCTACGCCTCGTTGCTGCTCGCGCTCGGTCTTGCGCTGACCGTTCCCGCGGGGGCGGTCGCAGCGGATTGTCCCTGCACGAAGGCCGCCACGCCCGCGCCGGGGTCGGCGGACGCGAAGTTCGAGGCCATCTACACCACCGAATGGAAATGGCGCCAGCAGCAGTTTCCGGGTGGCGATGACGAAAGCGACAGCGCGGCCGTACCGGACCGCCTGCCACGCGTGGATGCAAGCTCGCAAGCCGTGCGCCTGAAGTATTGGGACGACGTGCTCGCCAGCCTCGCCGCGATCCCGGTCGACGAATTGTCGCCTGACAATCGCATCAACTACGCGGTCTACAAACCACAAATCGCCGATCTCGCCGCGGACGTGCGTTTTCGCCAGTACGAGATGCCGTTCAACAGCGACTCGCAATTCTGGTCGGATCTGGGTTTCGTGTCCGGTCGCCACCTGCGCACGGTGAAGGATGCCGAAAACTACATCGCCTTGCTCACCGACGTGCCGCGCTGGTTCGACGAAAACATCGTCAACATGCGCGCGGGACTCAAGCGCGGTTTTTCCGTGCCGAGAGAAGTCCTGGCCGGGCGCGACGTGTCCATTTCCACATACATGGACGCGAAATCGCCGCAGGACAGCGATTTCTACAAGCCTTGCAAATCCCTGCCAGCGACGTTTCCAGCCGACGAGCAAGCCAAATTGCGAGTGGCCTGCGCGGCGGCGATCCGCGACAAGGTGATTCCGTCCTACGCGAGGCTGCTCAAGTTCTTCCGTGACGACTATGTGCCGCAGGCGCGCACCACGCTTGCGGCCGAAGCGCTGCCCGAGGGCAAGGCGTATTACCGCCAGCAGATCCGCGAATACACCACGCTGGATCTGAGTCCCGATGCGATCCATGCCATCGGCCTGAAGGAAGTCGACCGCATCGGCAAGGAAATGGATGCGACGATGAAGGCGACGGGTTTCAAAGGCGACATGCCGGCCTTCCTGCATTTCCTGCGCACCGATCCGCGCTTCTACGCGAAGACGCCGGATGAGTTGCTGATGCAGGCATCGTGGATCGCCAAGCGCGTCGATGCGAAATTGGGACAGTATTTCGGCAAGCTGCCGCGCGGCCGCTTCGGCATCGAGCCGGTGCCGGCGGCGATCGCGCCGTTCTGGACCGCCGGCCGCGGCGGCGCGCACACGTACTGGGTCAATACCTACGACCTGCCATCGCGTCCGTTGTACAACCTCACCGCGCTGACCCTGCACGAATCCGCGCCCGGCCATGCCTTGCAGGGCGAGCTGGTCGAGGAACAAACCGGCAAGCCGGATTTCCGCAAGGCCTACATTTCCGCCTACGGCGAAGGCTGGGCGCTGTATTGCGAACAGCTTGGCAAGGAAATGGGCATCTATCTCACGCCCTACGATGACTTCGGCCGAGAAACCTATGACATGTGGCGGGCGGCGCGCCTGGTCATCGACACCGGCATCCACCACATGGGCTGGACGCGTGCGCAGGCCATCAAATACCTCGCCGACCACACCGCGCTCAGCCAGCACGAGGTGGAAACCGAAGTCGACCGCTACATTTCGTGGCCGGGGCAGGCCCTGAGTTACAAACTGGGCGAGCTCAAGATCCTGGAATTGCGCGAGTTCGCCGAGAAGCAACTCGGACCGAAGTTCGACATCCGCAAGTTCCACGATGCCGTGCTGGAAACCGGCTCGGTGCCGCTGCCGGTGCTGGAAGACCACATCAAGGCGTTCATTGCGGAGCAGAAGGCGTCCGGCAAAGCCTGATCCGGATTTGCCGCCATCGGCGCTCGGCCATTATACTTCGCGACCGTTATCCGACCGCCTTGGTCGCATCAGGACGATTACCGTGAGTGATTCCGTCAACAGCACCGACAAGGTATTCCTGCGCCATTTCTCGATGGTCATCGGCTTTCTGGTGCTGGTCATGCTCGGTCTGATTGCGCTGGCCATGCACATTTATGCCGACAATCCGCCCCCGCCGCGCCCGGAAGCGCAGCAGGAAATCGCGGCCCGCATCGCACCCGTCGCGGGAGTCTATGCCGGGGATACCGGCCGGGCCGCGCTGCTCGCGGCGCAGGACGCGGCAAAGAAGGCCGCCGAATCGCAGGTCGCCTACGGCGGCACGCTCGATGGCAAGACCATCTTCGACCAGTTGTGCACCACCTGCCACACCAATTCCGCCACTGGCGCGCCAAACATCCACGACAAGGCCGCCTGGGGGCCCCGCGTGGCGCAAGGCCTGGATACCCTGGTCAAGCACGCGATCGATGGCTACTCCGGCAAGGATGGCAAGGGCGCACTGATGCCGGCCAAGGGTGGCAATCCGTCGCTTTCGGATGCGCAAGTCAAGGCGACGGTTGAGTGGATGCTGACCCAGGTTAAGTAGTTGGCCGTGATCCCGGCAGGGACTGCCGGAATCCAGTGGCCATGGAAGGCAGGACACATGCTAGGCAAGCCGTTCCCGATGCGCGTCCTGCGATCTGGATTCCGGCAGTCCCTGCCGGAATGACGAGCCGAGCATTGTCATGACCGATCCCGCTATGTTCCCGACCGCCGCGACAGCATTGACGCTGTCCGGCCCCGCCGGTGCGCTTGAAGCCGCCGTCGATGTGCCGAACGCCGCCGAGGCGCGCGCGGGCGTGGCCATCGTCTGCCATCCGCATCCGCAGCACGGCGGCACCATGCACAACAAGGTGGTGACCATGCTTGAGCGCGCTCTGCGCGAATCGGGCCTGGCCACGGTGGTGTTCAATTTCCGCGGCGTCGGCGCCTCGCAAGGCAGCTACGACGATGGCCGCGGCGAAGCCGACGACCTCGTTGCCGTGGCGCAATGGGTGCAGCGCACGCACCCGGGCGACGCGCTGTGGCTGGCAGGATTCTCGTTCGGCTCTTACGTCGTCGCGCGCGCCGCGTCGCAGTTGCCGGTCAAGCAACTGATCCTCGTGGCGCCACCGGTATCGCGTTGGGATTTCGCGCAACTCGTCGCTCCCGCGTGTCCGCGGTTGGTGATCCAGGGCGAGGCCGACGAAATCGTCGATCCGGCGGCAGTCTACGCCTGGGTGGCGGCGCAGCCGGACTCGCCGACACTGGTGCGCCTGCCGGAAACCGGGCACTTCTTCCATCGTCGGCTGATGGACCTGCGCGGCGTGGTCAAGAACGGCGTGCGCGGCAACCTGCCGCCAGCCAGGGATGGCATTAAATAATGTCACCGCGCGCAGCGCGGCGATCACTCCCCCTCTCCCGCCTGGCGGCAGAGGGCAAGGGGTGAGGGTTGGTATGCGCCACCTCGCCGAATCGCCCACCGTCCTGTACGCGCGTGGCGTGACCGACCAACGCTGGGACGACGATCCCGCGCAACGCGCCGTGTTGCCGAGCCTGGACTGCATCCGCGCCGGCGTCATGGCATCGCGATCCAGTGGTTGTCGTCGCTGGTTGCCGGTCCATTCGCGACGCGTCGTGCGTGGCCTGTACTTGTGGGGCGCGGTCGGCCGCGGCAAGACGCTGCTTGCCGATCTGCTGGTCGAGTCGCTGCCGCCCGATCTGGTCCTGCGCCTGCATTTCCACCGCTGCATGGGCCGCGTGCAGGCGCAATTGAAGACGCTGCAGGGCCGCGTCGATCCACTTCGTGAGGTTGCCGCCGCCTTCGCGGCCGAGGCGAAGCTGTTGTGCCTGGACGAGTTCTTCGTCAGCGACATCGGCGATGCGATGATCCTGGCGGGTCTGCTCGAACACCTGTTTGCGCATGGCGTGACGCTGGTGACGACATCCAATATCGAGCCGGCCGGTTTGTACCGCGATGGATTGCAGCGCGCGCGCTTCCTGCCTGCGATCGCCTTGCTCGAAGCGCACTGCGAAGTACGTGAATTGGTCTCGCCGCGCGACTACCGCCTGCGTGCGCTGACCCGGGCCGGGGTCTATTTCACGCCGGCCGGCGTACGCGCCGAGCACGAACTCGCCGCATGCTTCGCGCGCATCGCCGCCGGAACACCGCGCCCGGACACGGCGATTCGCATCAACGACCGCGACATTCCGATCCATCGTCGCGGCGACGGCGCGGTCTGGTTCGACTTCGCCGCGCTGTGCGAAGGACCACGCTCGGTGGCGGACTACATCGATCTCGCCCAGCGCTTCAACACCGTGCTCATCTCCAACGTGCCGCAGTTCACGCCGCAAATGGAGGATGCCGCGCGGCGCTTCGTCGACCTCGTCGACGAGTTCTATGATCGCGGCGTGAAACTGGTACTGTCCGCGGCCGCGCCGGCGACCGAGCTGTACGACGGCGAACGCTTGCGCGCGGAGTTCGCACGCACCGAGAGCCGGCTGATTGAGATGCAGAGTGCGCAGTACCTGGCTGCCGCGCATCGGCATTGAAGGCCATGCACAACCGACGCTGATTTGCCAAATCCGCCCTGGCGGAGTAAACGGGGCGGCGCGGCAGTGGCGTCCGGCTGGATGTGCCTGCCATCCCGACCATTGCGAGCTGGCAGTTCCCGACCCATGTTGCGAACACGATTTGGCTGGATCATCGCGTTGCTGCTCGCCGCGGCGGTCAGTGGCCACGCGATCGCAGATGCGCCGCCGCTGGCGATCGAGCACGTCACCGCCGTCGATGTCGTGCAGGGAATCCTCACGCCGCCGCGCACGGTATTGATCGAGCACGGCCGCATCGCGGCAGTCGCCAAGCCGGGCGCCGTGACGATTCCGCCCGGGGTCGTGCGCGTCGACGGCCAAGGCCGGTTCCTGATCCCCGGCCTGGCCGACATGCACGTGCACCTGTTCAACAACGCCACGCACCGGGCGCCAAACGACTGGATGTTTGCCTTGTTTGTCGCCAATGGCGTCACCGGCGTGCGCGAGATGGCGGCTACGCCCCGCGACATGCAACAGGTCGCGCGCTGGCGCGAAGCGGTGGATGGCGGCGCGCTGGTCGCTCCGCATGTGCTCGCCGCGGGCGTGGTGGTGAATGACGCAGCCGATGTCCGCGAACAGGTGCGCGAAGCCGCAGGCAGCGGCGCGGATTTCATCAAGGTCTTTTCGGAGTTGTCGCCCTCGTCGTGGCGCGCCGTGCTCGACGAGGCCCGGCTGCGCCACATTCCCGTCGCCGGCCATGTTCCGGTTGCCGTGGCTGCGGTCGATGCAGCGCAAGCCGGCCAGGTCACCGCCGAGCATCTGATGCAGATTTACGAAGCGTGCTCGTCGATCGAAGGCGATGTGCTGGCCGCGCGCCGGGTCCTCGATGGCGCCGCCGCGACGGCAATGCGCGACGCGCAGGAAATGCGGGTGCTGCGCGCGTTCGATCCGGCAGCCTGCGCGAAGGCGGCAAAGGCCGTCGCGCTGGCCGGACAGGCGCAGACGCCGACCTTGACCATTGACTGGTTCGATCCCGCGCGTTTCACCGGCGATTACACAGCCGATCCACGCTGGCACCTGCTGCGTGCGGACGAGCAGGCGCGTTGGCGCAGGTATTTGCAACCGGCGTCGGCAGCGGACCGGAAGCTGGCCGATTTGCGCTGGGAGGTGAGCTGTCGCATCGTGCGCACGCTGCACGTCGCCGGCGCGAACATCCTCGCCGGCGCCGATACGCCGATGCCATGGATCTACCCCGGATATTCCCTGCACGACGAACTCGAGCGCCTCGTCGACTGCGGCCTGAGCCCGGTCCAGGCGCTGCGCGCGGCCACGATTGGCGCGGTAAAATTTCTTGGATTGGACGCGGATCGCGGCACGATCGAGGCGGGCAAGCGCGCCGACCTCGTGCTGCTCGACGCGAATCCGCTCAAGGACGCGCGCAACCTGCGCCGCATCCACGCGGTGGTGCTCGCCGGCCGCCTGCTGCGCCGCGCCGACATGGATTTGCCGCAAGGGCCATAGCGTGCATGCAGGCTGGCAATGACCTCCGGCCCATTGCGAAGCGGACGGCCCGCCATTATCTTGACCGACCGGTTCGCTAATTCACGGCGCAACCCGACGAAGGAATCGACCATGCGCTTTCGGCTGTCAACCGCCCCCGTCCTGACCTTCGCGCTCGCCGCCGCCGGTTGCGGCAAGGCGCCGCCGCAGATGCATATGCCCCCCCCTGAAGTCGGCGTGGTCGTGGCCAAGGCACAAGCGGTGCCGCTCACGCGCGATCTCGTCGGACGCCTGTATCCCACGCGCAGCGCCGATGTGCGCGCGCGCGTTGCCGGCGTACTGGAAAAACGCGTGTACACCGAAGGTTCCGACGTCGGGCAGGGGCAATTGCTCTTCCAGATCGACCCGGCCCCGCTCAAGGCCGCGCTCGATGCGCAATCGGCCAACCTCGCCGCGGCGAAGGCGACCTACACCAACAACCATGTCGCCGCCGAACGTGCGCGCTCGATTGCCGACAAGGGCCTGATGTCCAGGACCGACCTGGACAACGCGCTCGCTGCCGAACGCACCGCGGCCGCTGCCGTGCAACAGGCGCAGGCGAATGTCGAAACCGCGCGCATCAATCTGGGTTACGCGAATGTGACCGCACCCATTGCCGGCCGTGCCGGACAACAGCAAGTGACGGAGGGCGCGCTGGTCGGACAAGGTGACGCGACCTTGCTGACCACCGTCGAACAGATCGATCCGATCTATGTGTACTTCAGCCAGGCGGTCGGTGAGCTCGACGCCCTGCGGCGCGCGCAGACGGGTGGCCATGTCGCCCTCGACGCGGCGAACAAGGCCAAGGTCGATATCGTATTGCCCGATGGCACGGCTTACGCGCATCCGGGCACGCTGGATTTTTCCGACACGGCCGTCAATGCCGCCACCGGTTCCGTCGAACTGCGTGGCGTGCTGCCGAATCCCGAACATCAATTGTTGCCGGGCATGTACGTCAAACTGCGCCTGACGCTGGGCCAGATCACGCAGGCCTATCTCGTGCCGCAGGCCGCTTTGCAGCGCGACCCCGCCGAATCGTACGTGCTCGTGGTCGGCGCCGACGGCAAGGTGGCCAAGAAGCCGGTCGCCGCCGACGCGCAGCAGGGTGGCGATTTCGTCGTCACCGCGGGACTGGACGATGGCGACAAGGTCATCGTATCCGGCGTGCAGCATGTGCGTCCGGGCGCGCCGGCCAAGGCGGTGCCGTGGAAACCGCTGGCTGCCCCGTCGCCATCCGCGAAACACTGACGGACAGCCACCATGTCGAATTTTTTCATCGACCGGCCCATTTTTGCGTGGGTCATCGCGATCCTGATCGCGCTCGGCGGCGCCATTGCGATGGCCAATCTCGGCGTGGAATCGTATCCGTCGATCGCGCCGCCGCAGGTCGTGGTCAATGCCGCCTATCCGGGTGCGGATGCCGCGACGGTTGAGAAAAGCGTGACCCAGGTGATCGAGCAGCAGCTCACCGGCATCGATCACCTGATGTACTTCAGTTCGAGTTCCAGTGCGAACGGCGGCGTCGGCATCACGCTCACCTTCGAACCCGGCACCGATCCCGACACGGCCGCCGTGCAGACCCAGAACAAGGTCACGCTGGCGACGCCGCGCCTGCCGGCGGAGGTCGTGCAGCAGGGCGTGACGGTGTCCAAGTCGAACCCCGACTTCCTGATGTTTTTCGCGCTCCGGTCCAAGGACGGCAGTCTGGATTCCTACCGGCTCAACAACCTGCTGTCGTCCGGCATCCTCGACCAGATCGCGCGCCTGCCCGGCGTGAGCAACACGTTCCAGGTCGGCGCCGAATACGCCATGCGCATCTGGCTCGATCCGGACAAGCTGCACGGCTACAACCTGTCGGCGGCCGACGCGCTGGCCGCGGTGCGTGCGCAGAACGTGCAGGTGGCGGCCGGCTCGATCGGCGCCGAACCGGCTGTGCCCGGCACCGGCGTCACGGCAACGGTGCGCGCAGAAGGCCGTTTCAGCACGCCGGACCAGTTCGGCAACATCATCCTGCGCGCGAATGCCGACGGTACCACCGTGCGCCTGAAAGACGTGGCGCGCATCGCCTTGGGTCCGGCCAGTTACGGACAGCGCAGCACGTTCAACAACGTGCCGGTGGCCGGCGCGGGCGTGCAGCTCGCCGCCGGCGCCAATGCCTTGACTGTCGCGCGCGAGGTCAAGGCCAAGCTCGCCGAACTGCAATCGAGCTTCCCGCCGGGCGTGGAATGGTTCGCGCCGTACGATTCGACCACCTTCGTGCGCATCGCCATCGAGGAAGTGGTGATCACGCTCGCGATCGCGTTCGTGCTGGTGTTCCTGGTGATGCTGATCTTCCTGCAGAACCTGCGCGCTACGCTGATCGCCGCGATCGTGATTCCGGTCGCCCTGCTGGGCGGATTCCTGGCATTGTCCGGCCTTGAATTCACCATCAACCAGCTATCGTTGTTCGCCATGGTGCTGGCGATCGGCATCGTGGTCGACGATGCGATCGTGGTGATCGAGAATGTCGAGCGCATCATGCGCGAGGAAAATCTCTCGCCACGCGACGCCACGCGCAAGGCGATGCAGCAGATTTCCGGCGCGGTGATTGCCATCGCCCTGGTGCTGATGGCGGTATTCATTCCGAGCGCGCTGCAAACCGGCTCGGTCGGCGCGATCTACCGCCAGTTCGCCCTGACCATTGCCTTGTCCACGGCATTTTCCGCCTTCCTGGCCTTGTGTTTCACGCCTGCCCTGTGTGCGACCTTGATCAAGCCCACCCACGAGCATGCGCACAACCCGCTGTTCGCCTGGTTCAACAAGGCTTTCGACTGGACGCGGCACTCCTACACCGGTCATGTGCGCAGCGCGGTGCGCCATGCGCCGCGCTGGATGGCCGCGTTTGTCGTCGTGTCCGTGGTGTGCGCATTCCTGTTCTGGAAACTGCCGTCGAGCTTCGTGCCGGACGAGGACCAGGGCTATGCCTTGACCATCGTCTCGTTGCCGGCAGGCGCGACGATCGCGCGCACCAATGCGGTGATGGACCAGGTCAGTGAAATCATCCGTTCCAATCCGGAAGTCGAGCGCGTGTTCGCGTTGTCGGGCTTCAGCTTCGTCGGCAGCGGCGAAAACGTCGGCATGGCTTTCATCGGCTTCAAACCGTGGGGCGAGCGCAAGGCCAACGTCACCGAATTGATCCCGCGCATCCAGGGCCAGTTGTTCGGCCAGGTCAAGGATGCCATGGTGTTCGTCGCCAACCTGCCCACGATTCGCGGCCTCGGCCGTTTCGGCGGGTTCGATCTGTTCCTGCAGGATCGCACCGGGCAGGGCCACGAGGCGCTGATGAATGCGCGCAACATGCTGCTCGGCGCGGCGGCCAGTCACCCCGACACGCTGGTCGGCGTGCGCCCGAACGCGCTGGAAGATTCGCCGCAATTGAAGATGACGGTCGATCGCGTGCAGGCGCAGGCGATGGGGCTGAAGCTTTCGGATGTCTATACCGCCATCCAGCTGATGCTTGCCCCGGTGTACGTCGACGATTTCGATTTCGGCGGACGCGTGCTGCGCGTGATCATGCAGGCCGACGCGCCGTTCCGCTCCGGCATCGACGCGCTGCGGCATTTTTACGTGGCCGGCCAGGCGCCCGCCACCGGCGGTGCCGCGCCGATGATTCCGCTGTCGAACGTCGTCCACACGCAATGGACGATGGCGGCGCCGAGCCTGACCCGCTACAACGGCTATGAGGCCGTCGACATCGTCGGCGGCCAGGCCCCGGGCAAGAGCACCGGCCAGGCCATGGAATTGATGAAAAACCTGATCCACAACGATCTGCCAAGCGGTTTCGGCTTCGAATGGACCGGGCAGAGTTTGCAGGAAATCCTTTCCGGCGAGCAGGCACCAAAATTGTTTGCGTTGTCGATCCTGGTCGTGTTCCTGTGCCTGGCCGCGCTGTACGAAAGCTGGTCGATACCGGTGGCGGTGATGCTGGTCGTTCCACTGGGCCTGACCGGCGCGCTTGCCGCAACCTGGGCGCGCGGGCTTTCCAACGACGTGTTCCTCAAGGTCGGCCTCATCACCATCATCGGCCTGGCGGTGAAAAACGCCATCCTGATCGTCGAATTCGCGGTGCAGGAACAGCGCCGCGGACGTCCGCTCGGCGTCGCCGTGGTCGATGCCGCGCGCCTGCGCCTGCGGCCGATCCTGATGACCAGCTTCGCCTTCATCCTCGGCGTGATGCCGCTGGTCGTGTCCAGCGGCGCCGGCGCGAACGCGCGTCACGCCATCGGCACCGGCGTGGTCGGCGGCATGCTGTTCGCCACGGTCTTTGGCGTGCTGTTGATTCCGGTCTTCTACGTCGTCATCCGCCGCCTGCTCGGCGACAAGCTGGAATCCGAAGACGAAACCCTGCGCGAGACGCTGGACGAACATCAGCACGGTTGAGATTGGCGCGCCCACGCGATGCGTTGACTGCGCGCGCCCGGAGCGGCGCGCGAACAGCGGAGCTGGCCCGAAGGGCGAGCGTCATGGACGACGCGGGTAATCACATCGCGTGCGCCGATCGAAGTGGAGGCAGGATGCCGACAGGACGTGAACTTCAGGGACGAATCGCCGAAATTCGCATCAATCAAAACCATTGGCGAAGATGCGGTCGAGGTCGATGAAGCTCACCTCGAACGCGCCCATGTCGCAGATCGCGCTGCCGTTCTTGTCGCCGTCGTAGGGCCGAACCTGGCCGCGCTGGTCGGTGGTTTCGCAAGTTCCGTTGTCGCCCGCGTCGATCGCCGGCGAACCGGGCAGCAGGGCCAGCGTTTCGGTCGGCCCGCCATAGTGCGCAAGCGGGCCAAGCCTGGGATTCTGGCCAAGGATGTTGCTGATTGAGCCGGTAAAGGTGCTTCCACCTGCACAGGCGTAGCTGCCTTCGATCAGGGTATGGTCGGCTGTGACACTGCTCGCACCGTTGGATTGGGCCGTGCAAATAAATTCACTGTCGCTGGGCGACGAGTTGTTCGCGACGATGCTGTTCGACAAACTGGCGTTGAGATGGCTCAGCCAGAATCCGCCGCCGGAGCTGTTGGCAGAGTTGCCGCTGATGGTGCTGTTGACGATGGTCATGTTGGCGCGCGCGTAAAACCCGCCGCCCGACCCGTTTGCGGAATTGCCGCTGATCGTGCTGTTGCTGATCGAAGTCGTGCCGTAGTTCGACACAAACCCGGCCCCCGAGTTTGCCGTCCTGTTGCCGCTGATGGTGCTGTAGTTGATATCGAGGGTCCCGGAGCCCTTGTAGAAACCGCCGCCAAAAGATTGTGCGTAACTATCCCGGATCGCGACACGACTCAAGGTCAAGTGGCCGTAAGCGAAACTCAGTGCGCCGCCTTTGCCTGCCGTATTGCCGCTCGCCAGGGTGATGCCGGACAGCGTCAGGGAATTTCCTCCGACATAAACCTTGTCGTAGAAAATGCCGCCGGCGCTGCCGCTGGCGACATCGCCGCCGGACACCGTGAGCAGGTTCGCCCCGGGGCCCTGGATGGTCAGGCTGTCGGCGATGGCGATATGTCCCTTGCCGGCGATGTCCAGCAAGATGGTGTCGCCCGACAGGGTCGAGGCGAACGTGACGGTATCGGCACCGGCGTTGGCATTGGCGGCGGCGATGGCATCGCGCAGGGTGCAGGTGGCGGCGCAGGTGCCGGTACCGGCGTCGCCGGCGGAGGTCACCGTATACGTGGCGGCCTGGGCCAATCCGGGCAGTGCGGCCACGCCCAGCGCCGCGGCCAGGGCCAGGGCCAAGGGTGCGCGGTTTGGCGTCCGCTTGCGGATCAATTTCGAGCCCGCGGTGTTCATCGATCGTCTCCCGAAAAGTCGACAGGATCATGGCGTTTTCACGGTCCGTGCCTGCAATAACGCAAAAATGCGCCAAGCCCTATCACGCGCGGTGAATTACAATAGCCGTTTCATGCAAGAACCTTGTTCCGGGAGCACCCATGACCGAATTCATCCCCACGCCGCCGAATAACGGCGAGAAGATCCGCATCGTCGACGGCAAGCTGCGCGTGCCCGATCGGCCGATCATTCCGTTCATCGAAGGCGATGGCACCGGCCCGGACATCTGGCGTGCCTCGGTGCGCGTGCTCGACGCGGCGGTGAGGCAGGCTTACGGCGGCAAGCGCCAGTTGCTGTGGATGGAAGTGCTCGCCGGCGAGAAGGCGTTCGATCAGACCGGCAACTGGTTGCCGGATGCGAGCGTCGATGCCTGCCGCGATTACCTCGTCTCGATCAAGGGGCCGCTCACGACTCCGGTCGGCGGTGGCATCCGCTCGCTCAACGTGGCGCTGCGGCAGATGCTGGATCTGTACTGCTGCGTGCGTCCGGTGCGCTATTTCGCCGCCGTGCCATCGCCGGTGAAAAAGCCCGAAGACGTGGACATGGTGATCTACCGCGAGAACACCGAGGACATCTACGCCGGCATCGAATGGGATGGCGGTAGCGCAGAGGCGGCGGAAATACTCGCCTTTTTGCAGCAGAAGTTTCCCAAGCTCGCCGACAAGATCCGCTTCGGCACCCAGGCAAAGGTCGACGCCTGGCAAAAACAGCTCGAAGCGATCGGCGCGCCGCATCGCGATTTGGCGGTGGATGTTGGCATCGGCATCAAGCCGGTCAGCCGGCTGGGTACCGAACGCCTCGTGCACAGCGCGATTGCCTTTGCGATCCAGAACAAGCGCAAATCGGTGACCCTGGTGCACAAGGGCAACATCATGAAGTTCACCGAAGGCGCGTTCCGCGACTGGGGTTACCAGGTCGCGCGTGATTTCTTCGGCGCCATCGAACTCGACGGCGGTCCTTGGCATGTGATCCCTGAAGGCAAGCCGGGCGCCGGCATCGTGATCAAGGACGTCATTGCCGACGCCTTCCTGCAGCAGATTCTCACGCGCGCGGCCGAATACGACGTGGTCGCCACACTCAATCTCAACGGCGACTATGTTTCCGACGCGCTCGCCGCCGAAGTCGGCGGCATCGGCATCGCCCCGGGCGCCAACATCAACTACGTGACCGGCCACGCCGTGTTCGAGGCCACGCATGGCACCGCGCCCAAGTACGCGAACCAGGACAAGGTCAATCCGGGTTCGGTAATCCTGTCCGGCGAGATGATGCTGCGCTACCTGGGCTGGACGGAAGCCGCCGATGCGATCATTTCCGCCATGGACAAGACCATCACCGCCAAGACCGTCACCTACGATTTTGCGCGCATGATGGACGGCGCGAAGTTGCTCAAGTGTTCTGAATTCGGCGACGCTCTTATCGCCGCGATGTAACGTTGAGGAGACTCCCGTGAAAAAATACATGTTTGCACTCTCGCTTTTCGCCCTCGCCTTGTCCGCCTGCGGCCAATCGCAGGCGCCGGCACCGGCCCCCGCGCCGCCGCCACCGAAAGTCGCCGACCAGCCGGCCAATCCGCCGCCGCCGCAAAGCGCGCAGCAGATGTTCGAGGCGAAGATCGATGCGGTCCTGGCCGGCAACTGGCGCGAAGCGGCCAACACCGCGCGCGACCAGTACCGTCATCCCAAGCAGACGCTGGAATTCTTCGGCCTCAAGCCCGGCATGAGCCTGATCGAAATTACCCCGGGCGCGGGCTGGTATGCGGAAATTCTCGCGCCGTTGATGAAGGGCGATGGCAGCTACACCGCGGCCATTGCCCTTCCGAAGAAACCCGAAGGCGAGGCCGCACAGGACAAGAGCGCGCTGGAGAAGATGTTTGCCGGCGATCCGGCCCAGTACGGCGAGGCCAAGGTCGTGCAGTTCGATCCCAAGGCGCCGAATTTCGGTGCGCCGAATTCCGCCGACATGGTCGTCACCTTCCGCAACGTGCACAACTGGGTGATGGGCGACTACGCGCCCGGCATGTTCAAGGCCTTTTTCGACGTGCTCAAGCCGGGCGGCGTGCTCGGCGTGGCCGACCATCGCGCCACGCCCGGCGCGGACCTGGCCAAGATCAAGGACAGCGGCTACCTGCCCGAGGACTATGTGATCAAGCTCGCCACCGATGCCGGCTTTGCGCTCGATGGCAAGAGCGAGGCCAACGCCAACCCGAAGGACGACCACGACCATCCCAAGGGCGTGTGGACGCTGCCGCCGACGCTGGCGCTGGGCGACAAGGACAAGGACAAATATCTGGCCATCGGCGAATCCGACCGCATGACCTTGCGCTTCGTCAAGCCCGGCGCCGACAAGATCTTCTCGGCTCCGGCGGATCATTCGGGCAAGCCGGCGACAAATTGAGGCGGCTCTGGACTTCAGGCTGGTAGCTTTGCTTTGAGACGCCTCTCCCGCTGGCGGGAGAGGCCGCGCCGCAGGCGCGGGTGAGGGTGGAATCGCTCACTCTCACGCCAAGCGCCGCACCGGATTGAGCCACCCTCACCCCAACCCTCTCCCGCCAGCGGGAGAGGGGGATTTCCTCATTGTGCTCATCGCGCTCAACAAACCCTTCAACGTGCTATGTCAGTTTACGGATCGAGCTGCGCCGCCGCGGCGCACGCTTGCGGAGTTCGTGAAGATTCCGGACGTCTATCCGGCGGGGCGGCTCGATTACGATTCCGAAGGACTGCTGCTGCTCACCGATGACGGCGCGCTGGCAAAGCGCCTGACCGATCCGCGGCACAAGACGTCCAAAACCTATCTCGTGCGGGTCGAGGGGGAGCCGACCGAAGCGCAATTGGCGCAGCTTCGCGACGGCGTGCGCTTGAACGACGGCCCGACCTTGCCGGCACAAGCACGTCGACTTGATGCTGCGCCCGGCTGGCTGTGGCCGCGCGATCCACCGGTGCGTTTTCGCAAGACCGTGCCGGATGCGTGGATCGAACTGACCATCCACGAAGGCCGCAACCGCCAGGTGCGGCGCATGACGGCGGCGGCCGGCTTGCCGACCCTGCGCCTGATCCGCGTGCGCATCGGCGAACATGCGTTGGCCGGATTGGCGCCGGGCGCAACGCGCGTCATCGAGCGCGCCGCAGCCTAGCGATTCGTGAGCTGGATCTCGATGCGCCGGTTCTTCGCGTAGGCCGCGGGCGTGTCGGCGGGATCCAGCGGCTGGAACTGCCCGAAACCATTCGCCGAGAGCCGGTTCGCGGGAATGCCCTGCACGACGAGGTACTTGACGATCGCCACCGCGCGCGCGGTCGACAATTCCCAATTGGACGCGAACTGCGCATTGTGGATCGGGCGCTTGTCGGTGTGACCGTCGATGCGCACGATCCAGTCGCGGTTCGAGGGGATTTCCGCGGCGACCTGATTCAGGACCAGCGCGAGCTTTTTCATCTGCACCAACGCGGCCGGACTCAGGTCCGCCGATCCGGAATCGAACAGGATGTCGGTCGGCACCACGAAGCGGTCGCCGACGATGCGCACGTCGGCGTTGTTGCCCAGCGCGGCGCGCAGCTTGCCGAAGAATTCGGATCGGTACTTTTCGAGCTGGTTGACCTTGTTCGCCAGCGCCAGGTTCAGTTGCGCGCCGAGGTCGGCGATCTTGCGGTTCTTGTCCTTGACGCTGGCGTTGGCAATGTCCAGCGCCGCCGAGAGCTTGTTCAACTGCTCGCGCACGGCGGCGAGCTGGCGATTGAGCAGCTCGACTTGCGCGGCGGACTTGGCATTGAGGTCGGTCGCGACGACGAGGTTCTTTTTCGAGGTATCGAGTTCCGCGCCCAGGCTCGCCACCTGTTGTTCGAGCTGCGCCTTGAGCGCGGCGAGCGCCGCGATGTCGGCATTGAGCTTGGCGGCCTGCGCGGTGGCGGCATCCAGTTGCGCCGTGAGCGTGTCGCGCTCGCCCGTGGCCTGGCCGAGCGATGCGGAAAGTTCCTTCACCTTCGCATCCAGCGCGGCGTTGCTGTCCTGCGCCAGCGACAGGGTCTTGGCGAGTTGCGCGATCTGCGCGTTGAGCTCGGCGAGGGCCTGATTCTTGCCGACGATCGTCTGCGCCAGCACGAACTGGCCAATCGCGAAAATCAGCAGCACGAAGATCATCACCAGGATCAGCGACGACAGCGCGTCGACGAAGCCCGGCCAGATGTCCAGCGAATGCCGGCGGCGCGCGGCAAGGCTCATTGCACGGCCCCATGCTTGGCACCGGCAGGCTTGCCGTCCACGGCGGCGGCAATGGTGCGTGAAAGCAAACGCAGTTCGCCGCGCAAGTCATCCGACAGGCGCGCGCTGCCATTCGGCGCCGCGGCCAGCGTCTTGAGCACGTTCTTCAATTCCTCCTGCGTCTCGGCGAGACTGCGGAATTCGCGCGTCTCGCGGCTGAGCAGGTCGCCCAGGCGCCCCAGTTGCGTGTTCAATTCGCCCAGTTGCGCGCCCGAGGCATGGCGCTCGCGCTCGGATTCGGTCAGCGCGCGCTGCATGCGCTCCAGGCCATCGGCGGTTTGTTCGAGCAATGCCTGCACATAGGCCGGCACGCTGGCCTCGCCGTCGCCGTGCAGCGCGCCGGACGACAGCCGCGTCATGCTCGACAGCCAGTCTTCGAGTTCGTTGTAGAAGCGGTTTTGCGCGTGGCCCGCCTGCAAATCGAGGAAGCCGAGCACGAGCGAGGAAGCAAGTCCGAACAGCGACGTGGAAAAGCTCGTCGACATGCCCGACAGCGGCTCCTTGAGGTTTTCCTTGAGCGTGTTGAACATCGCCGCTGGATCGGTGCCCACGCCGAGCGAGCCGATGATGTCGGCGACCGAGCGGATCGTGACGAGCAGACCCCAGAACGTGCCGAGCAGGCCGAGGAAAATCGATACGCCAATGAGATAGCGCGACAGGTCGCGCGATTCCTCCAGGCGCAGGTAGACGCTGTCGAGCACCGAACGCAGGGATGCCGCGGACAGCGAAAATTTCGCGCGCTCGCGCCCGGCGAACATGCGCGCCATCGGCGCGAGCAGGCGTGGCTTGACCGGCAGCGGACGATCCGGTGGCGAGCGCTTGAACGCCTCGATCCAGTCGACCTCGCGCGACAGCAGCAGCACCTGGCGCAGGCTCGCGTAGATGCCGAACGCGAGCACGGCGAGGATCACGCCGTTGAAGAACGGATTGGCCTGGAAATTCTGCGCGAGGCGCGTGGCGAGCAGGGCGGCAAGCACGCCGACTGCGACGAGGAAGCCGAGCATCCAGACAAGCGTGCGGGAAGGTTTGGTCATGACGGGTCTTGGTTAGGCGAGCGTTCGGGCTTGGACTGGTCGCGTGGACGATGGTTCCACGCGCAGATGGCGAAATGGTGTCAGCGCCGGGGTTTTGCACGAGCGGTGGGTTTTGCATTCCAGGGATCATCCGGCCAGGGGCGAGGCGGCGCGCTTGTGCGCGCTCGTCGGAGCGCACACGCGACGCCGAGCGCCCGGAGCAAGGACTGCGCAGGGCTGGAGCCACACGGCGAGGCAGGAGCCAAGCCGATGTGGCCCGCATCCCGTCATGTCATGTGTGCCGTGGTTTTGTCCGCGCCGTCGGTCGTGCGCACCATGGGTCATCTGGCCAGGGATGCCGCGGATAGCGCCCCTTCAGTTCCTTCTTCACCTCGGGATAGGTGCGCTCCCAGAAACCGCGCAGGTCTTGCGTGACCTGGATCGGGCGTTGCGCGGGCGAGAGCAGGTGCAAGGTCACGGCAATCTTGCCGCCGGCGATGCGCGGCGTGTCGGCGAGGCCGAACAGCTCCTGCAATTTCACCGCGAGTACCGGCGGCTTGCCGGGTTCGTAGTGCAGCTTGCGCGAGTTGCCGCTGGGTACCGTGATGGATTCGGGCGCGAGTTCGTCCACGGCCTTGCGCTGCGCGTAGTCCAGCCGCGATGCCAGCGCCTCGCCGAGCATGGCGGGCGTCAATGCATCGAGTCTCGTCTTGCCGGCCAGGTGCGGACCGAGCCATTCCTCCAATGCTGAGAGAAGGGCCGCGTCGGAAAGATCGGGCAACGCCAGTTCCGGCAACCATTCGCGCAGGCAGGCCACGCGCAGGCGCAGCGCGCGCGCCGCGTCGCTCCACGGCAGCGATTCGATTCCGGCCTCGCGCACCGCGGCGAGCAGGGCCGGCAAGGCGTCTTCCACCTTGGCGGGCACGCTGCGGCGTTCGAGCACGAGCTTGGCGAAGCGGCGTTCGATGAAAGTTTCCACCGCACGTCGGTCCGCGTTCCAGCGCGCCACGCGCTGTTCGACGAACCGTTCGCCGAAATCGCGTTCGAGCATGTCGGCATCGAACGGCGCCGCGGCGAGGATGGCGCTGTCGCGCTCGTCAAAACGCAAGTCCGTCACGACCAGCCAGCGTTCGCCGTACAACTGTGAACTTTGCAACAAATGTGCGCCGCGGCCATTGCTCAGGCGGTACCGGCGCGGATCGCCGGCGTCCTGCAGCGCGACGCGATCGGGAAATGCGTGGACGAGCAGATTGCCGAGCGCCAATGCATCGACCGCGGCTGGCGACGATGAATCGATACGCAGGCGCCGCCGCCAATTCACGGCAGCGTGGTCGATGGCGGACATTGCCCCGGAATCGATGCCGCTGCCGCGTTGCTTGTTGCGCCACGCCAGCAGCGTCTTGTGGCGGTCGCGAAAGTCGTCGCCGCGACCGTCCTCGCCGCGCAGGGGATTGCGCGCTTCGAGCAAGGCGATGGCATCGCAGGCCAGCGCGTGTTGCGCGGACGGGGTGCGCAGCGCGAGCGCCGCAAGCCGTGGCGCGGCACCGGTCGCAAGCATGCGTTGGCCGAGTTCGGTCATGCGACCGCCATCGTCGAGCGCACCAAGCAGGATCAACAGGTCCCGTGCGCTGGCGAGTGATCCGGCGGGCGGCGGATCCAGCCAACGCAGGTCGGGCGCGCCCCAGGCGGCGAGCTCGAGTGCGAGCGCGGACAGTTCGACCTGTGCGATTTCCGCGCGCCGCGACGGCTCCAGGCGCTGGCTCTGCGGCCACAATCGATACGCAACGCCTTCGGCAACGCGACCCGCGCGCCCGGCGCGCTGGTCGGCGGAGGCCTGCGAGATCGCCACCGTTTGCAGGCGCGAGAAACCTGAATTCGGGTCGAAGCGCGGCTCGCGTGCCTCGCCCGAATCGATCACGACGCGGATGCCGGGCAGGGTGACACTGGATTCGGCCACGTTCGTCGCCAACACGATGCGGCGCGTCCCGGCGGCGGCGGGTGCCAGTGCGGCGTGTTGCTCGGCGAGCGACAGCTCGCCGTGGAGCATGACGACTTCAGGCTGCGCATTGCCTTCCAGCGTCCGGCGCGCCTGTTCGATCTCGCGTCGCCCGGGCAGGAATACGAGGACGTCGCCCTCCGTCTCGCGCAAGGCGATGTCGGCGACGCGGCGCAAGTGCACGGTCCAGTCTTCGTTCGCCTTGGCGGGAGGGTATTCCACGCGCACCGGGAAACTGCGGCCGGCAGAAGTGATGCGCGGCGCATCGAACCAGCGCGCGGTGCGCTCGCCGTCGAGCGTCGCCGACATGATGACGAGGCGCAGTTCCGGGCGCAGTTGCGCCTGCACGTCGAGCGCGAGCGCGGCGCCGAGGTCGCCGTGCAGATGGCGCTCGTGGAATTCGTCGAACACGATCGCGCCGACGCCGGGCAGTTCCGGATCGGACTGGATCAGGCGCGTGAGGATGCCCTCGGTCACCACTTCCACGCGCGTGCGCGTGGATACCCTGGATTCGAAACGGATGCGATAGCCGATGGTGTCTCCGACGGATTCGCCGCGCTGCGCGGCCATGAACTCCGCCGCTGCGCGCGCGGCGATGCGGCGCGGCTCGAGCACGAGGACCTTCTTGCCTGGCAGCCATTCCGCATCGAGCAGCGCCGGCGGCACCTGCGTGGTCTTGCCGGCGCCGGGCGGGGCTTCGAGCACCAGGCGCGGATGCGCCGCGAGGCTCGCCCGGATATCCGGCAGCACCGCGACGATCGGAAAAGGCGCGCGTTTGCTCATCGCAAAAACGCCTGTCCCGCCGTGCCGGCGGGACAGGTTCTGGAATGCAGCGCGACTATTGGCAAGTCAGCCCGTTCATCTGGCTTATGCGCGTCCAGGTCTTCGCACCGTTGCCGGTCGGCACACCCGCCGGCAACCCACTGGTCGACTGGTAGTTGAACTGCATGGTGTTGCAATCCGGGAACTGGACGTTGATCGTGCCCCAGGCCGGCGTAATCGCCGAAGCGAAACTGCCGGCAAAGCCGCCGCCGGTACTGTAGACCATGGACACGGTGGCCGCGCGATCCCCGGAGGTGAAGTTGCCCGCGCCGTAGAGCCAGTAGGGAAATCCCAGGGGATCGTAGGTGTACCAGGCAATCACGAGGTACCGATCATTCGCTGCACCCGGCGTACCCTGTTCGCCCACTTCGACTTGAATGCCTTCGCCGCTGTGCGCGGGATCGTACCAGGCACCGGTCATGTAGCCGCTGATCGGCAGCGCTTGCGAGGCCTGTGCGTATTGCGCGGGGTTGTACGCGCCGAGCGGGAAATCGACGACCTGGCGCGCCGTGCCCGCGGCGAGGTTGTCCACGGTCACGGTCACGGAGTTGTTGTAATTGAATTGCACTGCGCCGCCATAGAAATTTTCCAGGATGAAGACATCGCTCCTGACCAGCGGATTGAGCGCATAGACGGTTGAGAAAAACGTGTTCGGATCGTCGGCGACGCGGGCGACATAGTCCTGCAGGCCGCTCTGGCTCACGTAAACGCCCGGCATGCTCGGATAGCGCGAGGTGTTGCCTTCCATGCTCGAGGGCCGGTCGATCTCGAGCAGGGTCGCCGATTTGCCGCTCGTGCAGACCACGCGGAAGACATACACGTTCGCGGTCTCGACATAGGCGCGTTCGCCGGCGTCGCCCGAGAGCGGATCGCCGATCAGATTGAGGGTGGTATGCAGCGCGTTGGGATCGTTGTGCCACAGGCCGAACGGCATCGGCGAGTTCAAACAGCTTGGCGGGTAGGCTCGGTATGGGTTGGCGAACAACTCAGCCGGTTTCGCGCCGTCCAGCCTGGCGCCGGCGGCGCCGGTTTTCTGCGCCGCGTCCCGGGCCTGGTTGGCTTGAGCCTGCATCTGCGCACGCACCTGTTGCGCCCTTGCCAGATCGACCTGCGGTGCGGCGCCGGCGGCATTCGCCGCCCGGCCGTCGGCCGCCGTTGCCAAGGCGGTGGCAGCGATGATGCAGGACAACAGTGTCGTGATTTTCATTGGCGTCTCCCATTCGAATCCCCGTGGTCGCCAAGCCTGTGGCGGCGGCGGTTAACCGGCCGTGAACGCGCGCCTGGGCGCTATTGGCATAATGCCAGACTTTCCCCACAACGCACGACGATGCAACTGGTCGACATCGGTGCCAACCTGACCCACGAATCGTTCCGCCACGATTTCGCGGACGTGCTGGCGCGCGCGCGCGCGGCGGGCGTTGCGCAGATGATCGTGACCGGCGCGAGCGCGCAAGGCTCGCGTGACGCGTTGGACCTGGCGCGCGCGCATCCGGGCGTGCTGTTCGCCACCGCGGGCGTGCATCCGCACCATGCCAGCGATTTCGATGCGGATGTCGAAACCGTGCTGCGCGAATTGCATGCGGAGCCCGGCGTCGTCGCGGTCGGCGAAACCGGCTTGGACTACCATCGCAATTTCTCGCCACGCGATGCGCAGTTGTTCGCGTTCGAGCGCCAGCTGGAACTCGCCGTCGAATGCGGCAAGCCGCTGTTCCTGCACCAGCGCGACGCGCATGCGGATTTCATCGCCTGCATGGACAACATCAAGGGCCGCAGCGGCCGTGCCGTCGTGCATTGCTTCACCGGGGAAATGACCGAACTGTCCGACTACCTCGACCGCGATTTCTTCATCGGCATCACCGGCTGGATCTGCGACGAACGCCGCGGCACGCACCTGCGCGAGCTGGTCAAGGCCATTCCGGCGAATCGCCTGATGCTGGAAACCGATGCGCCGTACCTGTTGCCGCGCACGGTCAAGCCCGCGCCCGCGCACCGGCGCAACGAGCCGATGTACCTCGCCCACATTTGCGCGCAAGTCGCGCACGAGCGCGGCGAAGATGTGACCGTTACCGCCGCGAACGCGACGGCGACGGCCAAGGCATTCTTCGCGCTGCCCTAGGAACGCAGCCCGACGCCGCGATTCATCAGCGCCAGGCAGAATGCGCCGAGCACGATGACGAACAACAGCATCACGGCATAGGCCCAGCCCAGGACGATGTCGCTCACGCCGAGCAAGCCGTAGCGGAATGCGCTGACCATGTACAGGATCGGGTTCAGGTGCGAGAGCTCCTTCCACGGGCTCGGCAACTGCGCCACGTTGTAGAACACGCCGCCCAGATACGTCAGCGGAGTCAGGACAAAGGTCGGGATGATCGCGATGTCGTCGAACTTGCGCGCGAAGATCGCGTTGACGAAGCCGAGCAGGCCGAAGATCGTCGCCGCGAGCACGAAGGTGCTGAGCGTGACCAGCGGGTGGTACAGGTGGATCTTGGTGAAGAACAAGGAAATGCCGAGCACGATCACGCCGACCATGAAGCCGCGCAGCACCGCGCCGGAGATGTAGCCGGCCAGGATCGACCAGTTCGGCATCGGCGAAACCAGCATTTCCTCGACGAAACGCTGGAACTTGGCGCCGAAGAACGAGCTGGTGATGTTGCCGTAGGCGTTCTGGATCACCGCCATCATCACCAAACCCGGCGCGATGTATTCGATGTAGGAAATGGCCGCGCCGTCCGGCGTGTGCGAGATCGTGCCGATGCGGCTGCCGATCAGCTGCCCGAAGATGACGAAATACAAGGTCATCGTGATCGCCGGCGGCAATAGCGTTTGCGTCCAGATGCGCAGGATGCGCATCACTTCGCGGCGCACGATGGTGCCGAGCGCGACCAGGGTGCGTTCGGCGTTCATGCAATCACCCCGACGACTGTCATGCCGGCATGGTCGAGTGTCGACGACAGTCGACCGAGGGGCATCCAGACTGCATGGATGCCATCTGTGCTGTTGCGTTCACGTCCCTGTGACTGGATTCCGGCAGTCCCTGCCGGAATGACGGGCAGAGTGTTCATGCGGCCGCCTCCTTGTCGTTCTCGATCAGGCGCACGAATAGTTCTTCGAGGCGGTTGGCTTTGTTACGCATCGACACCACGGTGATGCCGTGCGCGGTGAGCGCGGCGAACAGGGAATTGAGATCATGCGAGCGCGACATTTCCGCTTCCAGCGTCTGCGCATCGACGCGCGTGAGCTTCACGCCTGCCATCACCGGCAACGGTTCGCAGGGCGCGGCGAGATCGAGCACGAAGGTCTCCACATCGAGCTTGGACAGCAGCGTCTTCATCGCCGTGTTTTCGATGATGCGGCCGTGGTCGATGATCGCGATGTTGCGGCACAGCGACTCGGCTTCCTCCAGGTAATGCGTGGTCAGGATCACCGTGGTGCCGGCGGCATTGATGGCATGGATGAATTTCCACATCGAGCGCCGGATTTCGATGTCCACGCCGGCGGTGGGTTCGTCCAGGATCAGCAGCTTCGGCTCGTTCATCATCGCGCGCGCGATCAACAGGCGTCGCTTCATGCCGCCGGAGAGTGTGCGCGAGACCTCGAAGGCCTTGTCCCACAGCGCGAGTTGCTTGAGGTATTTCTCCGCGCGCACCTTCGCCTCCGCGCGAGTCACGCCGTAAAAACCGGCCTGGTTGACGCAGATCTGGAACGGGTGTTCGAACAGGTTGAAATTGACCTCTTGCGGCACCAGCCCGAGCATCGCCATCGCTTCGCTGCGGTGTTCGCGGATCGAGGTGCCGAACACGCGCGCATCCCCGGCGGTTGCGTTGACCAGTGAGGACACGATCCCGATCAGGGTCGACTTGCCGGCGCCGTTCGGGCCGAGCAGGGCGTAGAAATCACCGGGAGCAACGCTGAGCGAGATGCCCTTGAGCGCCTCGACGCCATTCGCGTAGGTTTTCTTCAGGTCCTGGATTTCCAGCGCCGGGGCGGTCGACATGGGCTGCGCAAATGAAGCGGGACAGTTAGTATATCCGGCCTTTCCCCCGCACTGGTCGCATCGTGGCCGAACATTTCCAGCTTCGCCTTGCCGCCAGCCGCATGCTGGCTCCGGCCGTGCGCCACATGGAATTCGAGCGCGCGGACGGCGCTCCATTCGCGTTCGTGCCGGGCCAGTTCCTGCAGATCCATTTCACCTATCCGGATGGCAAGCCGACCAAGCGCAGTTATTCGGTGGCGACGATCAGTGCAGGCGGTCCGGTAAGGCGCATCGAGATTGCCGTGTCGTACGTGGAAGGCGGCGCGGCGACCAACTTGCTCGGCAACCTTGGCGATGACGGCGCGATCGATGCCAGCGGTCCATACGGACGCTTTTGCCTCGACGACAAGGACGCCAATCGCCGCTACCTGCTGATCGCGACCGGCACCGGCGTGACGCCCTACCGCGCGATGTTGCCGCAGATCGAAAAGCTCGCCGCACGCGGCGCGGAGGTCGCGCTCGTCTACGGCGCGCGCAACGAGGCCGAGTTGCTGTACGGCGACGAATTCGAGGCGTTCGCGCGCGCCCATCCGCATTTTCGCTTCTATGCCTGCTTCAGCCGAACCCCGCGCGCGCAGCCCCGCCCGCACGACCGCGCTGGCCGCGTGCATGTGGCGCTGGACGAACTCAAGCCAGACCCGCAGCACGACATTGCCTACCTGTGCGGCAACCCGGAAATGGTCGATCAGGCCTTCGCCGTGCTCAAGGAAGCCGGCCTGCCGGTGCCGCATATCCGACGCGAGAAATACGTGTCGTCTCGCTGAACTTATTCAGCAGAGGGGCGGGCACGCCCGCGTTTGCGGTTCCGGTCGAACAATGCAGGCCTGCGCCCGCGTCGTTCAGTAGCCCTCGAATCCGTCGAGGAAGATGGTGTCCTCGATCGCCTTGCGTTCCACGGCGCCGATGTCGCAGTTCCCGCCTGTGGGTTGTGGCCGTTTCACACCGCGCTGGTCGGTGGCCGGGGCGCCCGTACAGGTCACGCCATTCACGGCGGGACTGCCGTTCGGCGGCATCATCACGGCTTCCAGACCGCCGCCACTGGCGAGGGAACCCAGCGCCAGCGTCCCGGCAAGGATGGTCGCCGATGGCGTGTAGTTGCTCGTACCGCCATTGATCGTGTTCGTGCTGATGTCGTCGCTGGTGCCGGCGCTGTTGGCGACGACGGAATTCGTGATCGAAAGCGATGCGATACCGCCCGTGGTGCAGATATTTCCGCCATCGGAGCACGCCGAATCACCCAGGCTGTAGATTGCGCCGCCGTCGGCATTGCCACCCATGCTGCCGATACCGGGCATCACGCCATTGCGGGACAGAGTCGAAAAATCGATCGTCAAAGTACCCGAATAGTTGACCAGCGCACCGCCGTAGCCGGAGCCGCCGCCTGCAGAGCTGCTTCCGCCCGTAGCGACATTGCCGCCCAGAGTGGAGTTGAGCAGGCTCACGCTGCCGCCATCGTTGAAAATCGCGCCGCCCATGCCGGCACCGCCGCCACCCCCACCAAAACCTGCTGCGGTACCGCCGCCAAAGCCGCCTGGACTCCCGCTACTCTCGCCGTAGCCACCGCCACCGCCAAAGCCGCCGAAGCTACCCGCGCCAGGACGACCGGCGCCAGAGCCGCCACCACCACCGAAGCCGCCGTTGCCACCCGTGCCACTGGCTGGAGAACTGCCCGTGCTGGCGCCTTCGCCGCCGCCGCCGCCGAAGGCACCAGGGCTTCCGTACGCGTCGAAAGAGACGGTGATGCCTGCACCACCGCCATTGGGTCCGCCGCCATTTCCAGAGGTATCGCTGGTCTGGCCAGCGCCGCCGCCGCCGTAACCGGCCAAGCCGTCACCGCCAGCACCTCCCTGGGCGATATTGCCGTCCAGCGTGCAGCGTGACAGATTCAGCGATCCCTGATTGAAGATCGCTCCGCCCGCGCCCAGCGCGCCACCGCCGAGACTGCCATGTCCGCCTTCGGCATGACCGTCGCTCAGGCGCAGACCCGAAAGATTGAGCGTGGCGCCGCTGCCCACGTCGAACAGGCGGAAGGCGGCGGCGTTGGAGTCGCGCACGATCGTCACGCCACGGCTCATGCCGGTAACGGCGTCGATGGTCAGCGAAAAATTGCGCGGGATATAGAACGCCGATGGTCCGAACTGGGTAACCATATTGCCCGCTGCCGTCCATTCGCTGCTTTGCGGAAGGCAGGTCGCACCCAAGGTGTCGGTGTAGTTCAGGCAGTTGGTGTAAAGCGTCAGAGCAATCGTCGCGCCGTCGAGGTTCCGCGCGAACATGATCGTGTCGCCGCTGCTCGCGCTGTTGATCGCATCGCGCAAGGTGCAGCTTGCTACCGTGCAACTGGCCGAACCCAGCGTTGCCGGTTCTCCGGTCTGGGTGACCGTCCAGATCGCGGCAGCTTGCGCCACGGACGCAATAACCGATAACGCAATGGCGAAAGTGAGATGCGACGCGCGCGGCATGACATTTCCCGATTACCTATTCAGGCGAATAGCCTGTGTCGGTAGCATATTACATGGCGGCAGGAATGCGCCCGCCCGACAACGCAACCTGACTTCGCTCGCGGCGCGGCTTCGAAAGGTTGCAATCACGGTGTAAAGGACGCTTGACACACCGGATCCGTGTGCGTATTCTTCGCCTGTCAAGGAAACTTGACACATCGCGCGGATTTCGCGGAGGATTCGATGGTCCGATTGAGCCAGCAAAGTTACCAGCGCCGGCTGATGGCGACGATGACGGTCTATGTCGTCGTGTTGCTGTGGCTGTGGCCGCTCGCGCGTACGGCGGAAGGGTTGTGGCTCAAGCTCGCCTACTCGTTGGCACCGGTGCCGCCGATCCTGTACGCGATCTGGCTGATGGCGCGGCGCGTGCTGGCCGGCGACGAATTGGAACAGCGCACGCACCTGATCGGACTTGGCGTGGCGGCGGCGGCGATTTCGGTATTCGGCATCGTTGCCGGATTTCTCGCCGCTTCGCACGCATTTGCATCCGATTGGGCCGCCGCCGCGCTGATCTGGATTTTTCCGTTGATGATCGTGGTGTATACGACGGCTCGCGCCTGGGCAGCGCGGCGCTACGGCGGCGGCGGTTGCGAGGACGAAAATCTGCCGCGGTCCCTGCGCTTTCTGTATCTCGCCGGCGTGTTCGCGGCCATCGCCGCCTGGGTGTACTGGAGCAAAGGCGATGCGGATGACATGGGATTGGCCGCTGGCATGGCGGTCGGCATGTTGGGTGGCGCGACATTCTTTGCGTTGCTGCACTGGCGGCGTCGCGGCAACCATCAGTGAAGAATCGTATTCGCGAACTGCGCGAGCAGCGCGATTGGTCGCAAGGCGATCTGGCCGAGCGGCTGGACGTGTCGCGGCAGACGGTCAATGCGCTGGAAACCGGCAAGTACGATCCCAGCCTGCCGCTCGCCTTTCGCCTGTCGAAGTTGTTTCGTCATCCCATCGAATTTTTGTTTGAACCCGGCAAGGATTGAATCGTGAACAAACGCCACCTGCTTCGCATCGCCGTCGTCATCGCCGCGCTCGGCTATTTCGGCTATTTCGGCTATCGGCAATGGCAAAAGTCGCACGCGAACGCCGCGGCGTCCGCGACCGCAGCGCCGATTGCGACGAACGCGAAAGCGTTCACACTTGGCAACTTGCATTTCACCGCCTGCCAGTTGGCGCAGAAGCATTCCGGCGCGACCACGAGCGCGTTTTGTGCGCCACTTTCGGTGCCGGAGAATCGTAATGCTGCGAACGGACGCAAGCTCGACCTGCGCCTCGCACTGATCAAATCCGATGCGGCCACGGCGGATGCCGACATCGTCGTGTTCCTCGCCGGCGGGCCCGGACAATCGGCCATCGACACCTGGCCGCAGATTGCCGCGGCTTTCGCGCCCTTGCTCGAACACCACCACGTGTTGCTGCTCGACCAGCGCGGCACCGGTGGCTCGAACGTGCTGGAGTGCAAGGGCGATGACGATGACAGCACCAGCACCGGTTTCGATGCGGCCAAGGTTCGCGACACGACGCAAAAGTGCCTCGACGACGTAAGCAAGCACTCCGATCCGCGTTTCTACACCACGACCGACGCGGTCGCGGACCTGGAAGCGGTGCGCCAGGCGCTGGGCGCGCCGCCGTTCGACCTCGTCGGCGTTTCCTACGGCACGCGCGTGGCGCAACAATATGCATTGCGTCACCCGGAAGGCGTGCGCAGCATCGTGCTCGATTCGGTGGCGCCGAACGCCATCGCGCTCGGACAGGATTTCGCCGAGAACCTCGACGGCGCGCTCAAGCTCCAGTTCGCGCAATGCGAGAAGACGCCCGCGTGCAAGCAGGTCTTCGGCGACCCTTACGCAAGCCTGATGCAGTTGCGCGATGAGCTGCGCCAGACGCCGCGCGATTACGCCTATCGCGACCCCGTCACGTTCGTGGAAAAGCAAAAGCGCATGACCGCGCCGAGCCTGGCCGGGCTCGTGCGCCTGTTCGCCTACTCGCCGGAAACCGCGGCGCTCCTGCCGCTGTCGATCAAGGAAGGCTTGCAGGGCGACTTCACGCCGCTCGCTGGCCAGCAGCAGATTCTCACCGGCGACATGTCCGACCTTGCCGAGAACGCGATGCAGTTGTCGGTGATTTGCAGCGAGGATGCCGACCTGCTCGTGCCGCAGCCGCAAGATGCCGACACCGTGCTTGGCAACCATCTCATCGATGGCATCAAGGCAGCCTGCACAGTGTGGCCGCACGAGACGCGACCGGCGGATTTCCACCAGCCGCTGAAAACCGGCAAACCCGTCCTGATCCTGGAAGGCGAGTTCGATCCAGTCACCCCACCGCGCTACGGCGAACAGGTGCTCAAGAGTTTGAGCAACGCGCGGTTACTCGTCGCCAAGGGCCAGGGCCACAACGTGATTGGTCGCGGCTGCATTCCGAAGGTGGTCCAGGAATTCGTCGACAAGCTCGATCCCAAGACGCTCGATGCCAAGTGCGTCGACCGGCTCGGGCCGATGCCGGCGTTCATCAATTTCAATGGTTCATCTCCATAAGGATCAGCGCCATGATCGAAGTAAAGAACCTGCACAAGGCCTTCGGCAAGGGCGCCAAGCGTGTCGTCGCGGTGGATGGCGCATCCTTCGTCGCACGCGATGGCGAGATCACCGGCCTGCTCGGCCCGAATGGCGCCGGCAAGACGACCACGCTGCGCTGCCTGTACACGCTGATGCAACCCGATTCGGGGCAGATCCTCATCGACGGCATCGATGCGGCGGTGGATCCCGTCGCCGTGCGCCGGCGCCTGGGCGTGCTGCCCGACGCGCGCGGGTTGTACAAGCGCCTGACCGCGCGCGAGAACATCGACTACTTCGCGCGCCTGCACGGCATCGAGAACGAGACGATGCAGGCGCGCCGCGAAGCGCTGGCCGACGCGCTGGAGATGCGCGACATCCTCGATCGCCGCACCGAAGGCTTTTCGCAAGGCCAGCGCGTGAAGACCGCAATTGCACGCGCGCTGGTGCACGATCCGAAGAACGTGATCCTCGATGAGCCGACGAACGGGCTGGACGTCATGTCCACGCGCGCCATGCGCACCTTCCTGAAGTCGATGAAGACCGAGGGCCGCTGCATACTGTTCTCCAGCCACATCATGCAGGAGGTTGGCGCGCTGTGCGACCGCATCGTCGTGATCGCGCGCGGTCGCGTCGTCGCCGACGAATCGCCGGATGTGCTGCGCGCGCAAACGGGCGAGGCGAGTCTGGAAGATGCATTCGTAAAGTTGATCGGGACCGACGAGGGACTGGCCGCATGAACGCCGCAATCACCGTTTTCCTCAAGGAAGTCCGCGAGAACCTGCGCGATCGCCGCACCGTGGTCAATACGCTCGTCACCGGCCCGCTCATGGCGCCGCTGATCTTCGTGCTGCTCATCAACACCGTGATCACGCGCGAACTGGGCAAGGCCGAAGCACCGTTGTCCTTGCCGGTGGCCGGCGCGCAGTACGCGCCCAACCTTATCGGCGTACTCAAGCAGAACAATGTCGAGATCAAGGAAGCGCCTGCCGATGCGGAGCGCGCGGTGCGCGAGCAGGATGCCGACGTGGTATTGCGCATCGGCCCCGATTTCGCCAAGGCCTGGGACAAGGGCGAGCCGGCGCAGGTCGAGTTGATCTACGACGCCTCGCAGCAGGATGCGCGCGGCCAGGTCGAACGCCTGCGCAAGCTGATCGATGCCTATGGCCACCGTACCGGCGCGTTGCGCCTGCTTGCGCGCGGGCTCTCGCCGTCGATCCTCAAACCCGTGGTGCTCGCCGATCGCGACCAGTCCACGCCGCAAAGCCGCGCCGGATTGATGTTCGCCATGCTGCCGTACTTCTTCATCCTCGGTGGCTTCATCGGCGGCATGGCGCTTGCCATCGACACCACGGCCGGCGAGCGCGAACGCCAGTCGCTGGAGCCGCTGCTCGCCAACCCGGTGCCGCGCTGGAAGATCCTCGCCGGCAAACTGGGCGCGACCACCGCCTTCGCGATCACCACGGTGCTGCTGTCCATTATCGCCTTTGCCGTAGTCACCCGGTTCCTGCCGACGGAAAAGATCGGCATGAGCCTGACCTTGGGTCTGCGCTTCGTCGTCGCGACGATGTTCGTCATGCTGCCGCTGGCGGCCCTGCTCGGCACGCTGCAAACGCTCGTCGCGGCGTTTGCCAAGAGCTATCGTGAGGCCCAGACCTACCTGTCGCTGCTGATGCTCGTGCCGATCGTGCCGACGTTGCTGCTGTCGGTGATGCCGGTGAAGACGCAGCTGTGGATGTACGCGGTGCCGCTGCTCGGCCAGCAGGTCACGATCGTGCGCCTGATGCGCGGCGATCCGGTATCCGATGCGGCCCTGCTGCTGTGCTTCGTCGCCACGGCGATCGCGGCCTTGCTGGCCGCGTTGGTCACGGCGAAGATCTATCACAGCGAGCGACTCGCCATCTCGGCTTGAGATTCAGGTGTTGCTGCCCAGAGCGCGGCGGTACTGGATTGCCTCGGTCAGGTGCGCCGTGACCACGCCCCCGCTACCGTCGAGGTCGGCGATCGTGCGCGCCACGCGCAGCACACGGTGGTAGGCGCGGGCGGACAGGCCGAGCTTGTCCAGCGCGCGTTCGAGCAGGGCGCGGTCGGATCTTGCCAGCGCGCAATCGCGCAGCACTTCGCGGTTGGACAGGCGCGAGTTCGCCTTGCCGGCGCGCTGCAACTGGCGTTCGCGCGCGGCGACCACGCGCAAGCGCACGACGGCGCTGGACTCGCCGGCGGGTACGGTTTCGCCAAGCTCGGCCAGCGCCACGCGCGGCACCGCGATCTGCAAGTCGATGCGATCGAGCAAGGGTCCGGACACGCGCGCGCGGTAGCGGCGGATCGCGTCGGGAGTGCACACGCAGCGGCCGCTTGGATCGCCGGCATAGCCACAGGGGCAGGGATTCATCGCCGCGACGAGCTGGAACGCGGCGGGAAACTCGGCCTGGCGCGCGGCGCGCGAAATCACGATGTGGCCGGATTCAAGCGGTTCGCGCAGCACTTCGAGCACGCGCCGGTCGAACTCGGGTAGTTCGTCGAGGAACAGCACGCCACGATGGGCGAGCGAGATTTCTCCCGGTCGCGGAATCGGGCCGCCACCAACGAGCGCCACGGCGGACGCGGTGTGGTGCGGCGCGCGAAAGGGCCGCGTTTTCCACTGCTGGAAATCAATGCCACAACCGGCGACCGAACGGATCGCCGCCGCTTCCAGGGCCTCCGATTCGGTCAGCGGCGGCAGGATGCCAGGCAAACGACTCGCCAGCATGGTCTTGCCGGTGCCGGGCGGGCCAACGAAAAGCGCGTGGTGATTGCCGGCGGCGGCGATTTCCAGTGCGCGCCGCGCATGCGGCTGGCCGCGCACGTCGGCAAGGTCCAGATCATTGGCGACGGCAGCATCGGTTGCGACGATGCCCGATGCGACCGGCAACTCCGCGGCGCCGCGCAGGAAGGCGCAGACTTCCAGCAGCGACGACGCGCCGTGCGCGGTGGCGCCGCCGACCAGCGCGGCTTCGGCGCCGTTGTCGCGCGGCACGACCAGGGCGCGTCCGGATTTCGCGGCTTTCAGCGCCGCCGGCAGCACGCCGGTGACCGGACGCAGTTCGCCGGAAAGCGCGAGTTCGCCCAAGAATTCGTACTGCGCGAGCGCCTCTTTCGGCAAGTGTCCCTGTGCGGCAAGGATGCCGAGCGCGATCGGCAGGTCGAAGCGGCCACCGTCCTTTGGCAAATCTGCAGGCGCCAAACTCACCGTGACGCGGCGCGAGGGATATTCAAGTTGTGCGTTCTGGATCGCCACGCGCACGCGATCGCGGGCTTCTTTTACCGCCGTCTCGGGCAGGCCGACGATGCTGGTGCCCGGCAAGCCGCCGGACAAATGAACTTCGACAGTGACGGACGGTGCGCTGACGCCTTCCTGTGCGCGGCTGTGGACGATGGCAAGGCTCATTTCCAACCTCCGGGCAAACGCATCCCGCGCCGTATCAATGCACAGCGAATTCGTGGTGGTTCCTGCTCGTCATGCCGGCATGGTCGAGTGTCGGCGACAGCCGACCGAGGGGCATCCAGACTGCAGGGATGCCATCCGTGGCTACTGGATTCCGGCAGTCCCTGCCGGAATGACGGGCTACCTAGGGCTGTTGCCTGACGGGGCTTTCTTCCAGCTCGTCCACGCGAGCTTCCAGCGCCTCGACCTTCTCGCGCGTGCGCAAGAGCACGCTGCGCTGCACGTCGAATTCCTCGCGCGTGACAAGGTCGAGCTTGCGCAAGCCGGCGCGCAACGCATCGCGGAAGTTGGCGGAAAGGTCGTCGCGCGCTTCGCGGGCGCCGGGCGGAACCAGGTCGGCCAGGCGGCGGGCCAGGTCGTCGATGGCGGCGGTGCTGAACATGGCGCGCTCCTGCAATTCGATGCGCGCAGTGTAGCCAAACGCGCGCGTTGGCGCTGTCGGCGGCGCGCGCCGCAGCGCGTAGGAAATCGCCTACGCGCCGGGTATAGTGTCCGCCCGCGAACCGACGGAGCAGTCCATGAAAATGGTGATGGCCATCATCAAGCCGTTCAAGCTCGACGACGTGCGCGAAGCGCTGGCCGAAGCCGGCGTGCAGGGCATCACGGTGACCGAGGTCAAGGGCTTCGGCCGGCAGAAGGGCCACACCGAGCTGTACCGCGGCGCCGAATACGTGGTCGATTTCCTGCCGAAGCTCAAGCTCGAAATCGCCGTGCCGGACAACCTCGTCGAACGCGTGATCGAAGCGATTTCCAAATCCGCGAACAGCGGCAAGATCGGCGACGGCAAGATCTTCGTCTACGCGCTCGACCAGGTGATCCGCATCCGCACCGGCGAGACCGATGCGGATGCGTTGTAGCCATTATTTCGCCGAATCGGGTTTCCAGAAATTGCGTACCACGATCGCGTGCAGATTTGCGGTGAAGCGCCGTGCATCGCCCACCTGCATGTGCGACCACTCGGGCAGATACCAGTCGCGGCTCAATTCCGGATAATCCGAGAAGTAGATGCCGGGCGCGCCGGATTTGGCGAGCAGCGTGTCCCAAGACGACGCGCGCGGGTACAGGCGCAAATCGTATTCAAGATACGGACCCGCGCTGGGCGGACGCACGAACAACACCTTGACGCCGCGCGCACGCAGCTTCGCTACCGCCTTGGCAGCGCGGTCGATTTGCTCGTCGCGCGTTTTGGCCGCCGCTTCGGGCTTTGGGTCATCGTCGGATGGCACGAAATCCTGCATCCACACACGGCTGGCCAGCACCCGATAATCCTGATCGGAGCCCACCTTGTTCCACAGTTGTGTGGCGCGATCCGGCCCGCTTACGTTGAGGCGGCGCACGTGCAACCGATTCGGTTTGCCGGGCCGATCCGGCCACCAGGGCTGGCGTTCGATGACGGTGGCGAGTGCGTAGTCGTCGTCGTCGAAGGCCCAGAAGGGTTCGATCAGATGCATCGACAACCATTGGCCGATGCGCTGCGAGGGCGATTGCTTCTGGTAGTACTTGATTGAATCCTTGTGGAAACCGTAGCCGCTGAAAAACAATTCCGGCGCCACGCCGACGATCACGCGGCCGGTGAATCTCGGATCGGCAGCGAGATCTTCAAGGAAGGGCAGCGAGGTCGTGCCTTCCCAAGAAAGCTGGATCGGGCGCTCGCCGTCGAGCTTCTGCCACACGTCCAGTTGCAGATCCATGAACATGCGCGAAGAGCCGACCAGTACGGTGGCATTGCCTTCGCCGTTGTCGATGCGGCGGCGCTGGATCGCCCACAATCCGCTGTCGTTGCGATAGGCAGGACGCACGCCGAACGCACGCCAGTGCCATTCCCATGTGCCGAGCAGCAATGCGAACCCGATCACCGTACCGAGCAGGATGCGTCCCCACGGCTGCGCGGGAACCTCGCGCTCCGGCACCGGTTGGGCAACACCCGGTCGGTCGGCCGCGGTGACGCGTGCGTAGTTGCCGCGACGCAGGTAGCGGACCTGGTCTTCGGGCGACACATCGTGGCGGCGCATGTCCATGGTCAGAACTGGAAGTAGATGAAGGACGCGCCGGAACCCTGCGCAATCACGATCGCGAAGGCGAGCAGGGCCCAGACCGCGCCGATCGCGGCCGGATGCGCGCGGGCGACGACGCCCTCGAGCGTGCGCGCGCGCATGAACCAGTGCGCGAACAGCAAGCCGCCGACGATGACGGCGACACTGATGAGGTAAAACGATTCAAGTATCGGCTTCGCCTGCGCGTTCGCGCCGGCCATGCCGCGCAGCATCAGCCAGGCCTTGTCGAAGGTCTTGGCGCGGAAGAACACCCAGGTGACATTGACCAGCGCATAGGTGAGCAGGCCCAGCAAAACGAGGGCCAGCGCACCGGGTTTGTAGCCGGCGAAACGTCGGCGCAGGAAGCGTTCGACCGCAAGGTATGCGCCGTGCAATCCGCCCCAGGCGACGAAGGTCCAGCTCGCGCCATGCCACAGGCCGCCAAGCAGCATGGTCGTCATCAGCGCGGCATAGGTGCGACGCTCGCCGTGGCGATTTCCGCCCAGAGGTATGTACAGATAATCGCGCAGCCACGACGACAAGGTGATGTGCCAGCGCCGCCAGAAATCCGAGAAACCGACCGCGGCGTAGGGAAAGCGGAAGTTGTCCGGCATGGCGAAACCCAGGCACAGCGCCGCGCCGATCGCGGTGGTCGAATAACCGGCGAAGTCGCAGAAAATCTGGCCGCTGAAGGCCAACGTCGCCGCCCAGGCATCGAGCGCGCCGGGAATCTTGTTCGCGTCGTAAACGTGTTCGGCGACGGGCGCGAGGAAGCTGTCCGCCAACACCACCTTGTTGAACAGCCCCAGCGTCATCAGCGCGAGTCCGAAGCGCAGTTGGTCGGCATTGGCCCGGCGTGGCTGCTCGAACTGCGGCACCAGCTCGGTCGGGCGCATGATCGGCCCGGCGACGAGATGCGGAAAAAAGGTCACGAACAGCGCGTAGTCGAGGAAATTTTCCGCCGGCAGTGCGCGGCGCAGGTACACGTCGAGCGTGTACGACAGCGTGGCAAACGTGTAAAACGAGATTCCGACCGGCAGCACGATGTCGTAGGGCGCCGGCTGGTAGGCCACGCCGGCCGCGTGCAGCACGGCGGCAAAGTTGTCGAGCAGGAATGTTCCGTACTTGAAATAGCCAAGCATGCCGAGGTTGGCAATGACCGACAGCAGCATCCAGGCATGGCGCGCGGATTCGCGTCGCGCCTTGACCAGGCCCTGCGCGGCGTACCAGTCGACCACGGTCGAGATCCACAGCAGGATCACGAACGGCGGATTCCAGGCCGAATAGAACAGGTAACTCGCGAGCAGCAAGTTGACCTTGCGCCAGGTCCACGCCAGCGGCAGGTTGTGCACAACCAGCACGAGCGCGAAGAACGCCACGAATGTGAGCGAGTTGAAAACCATCCCCGGCCTCCCCCGAGAAACGGTCAACGGCGCGGATCATACAGGGTCTGTTGCCCAACGCCAGAGCCGGGATCGGACGACTGGTAGAATAGGAATCCGACTGCCATTTTCCCGCCCGTCATGTCCGTCCCTGCCGCCCAGATCGACCTCGACTACACCCTCGAACACAAGTACACGCGCGAAAAGGGGCGCATCTATCTTTCCGGCGTGCAGGCGCTGGTGCGCCTGCCGCTGATGCAGCAGATGCGCGATCGCGCGGCAGGTTTGAAAACAGCAGGTTTCATATCCGGCTACCGCGGCTCGCCCTTGGGCGGTTTCGACCTGGAATTGTGGAAGGCGAAAAAGCACCTCGCCGCTTCCAGCATCGAATTCCAGCCGGGCCTGAACGAGGATCTCGGCGCGACCATGGTCTGGGGCACGCAGCAGGCGAACATCTTTCCCGGCGCGAAATACGATGGCGTGTTTTCGATGTGGTACGGCAAGGGCCCGGGGGTCGATCGCTGCGGCGACGTGTTCAAGCACGGCAATGCGGCGGGTACCTCGAAGAACGGCGGCGTGCTCGCGCTCGCGGCCGACGATCATGCGTGTCGCTCGTCCACGCTGCCGCACGGATCGGAACTCGAATTCGTCAGCGCGATGATGCCAATCTTGAATCCCGCCGGCGTGCAGGACATTCTCGACATGGGTCTGCTCGGCTGGGCCATGTCGCGCTTCACCGGGCGCTGGGTCGGCTTCAAGACCATCGCGGAAACGGTGGAATCGAGCGCCAGCGTCAATGTGAATCCGCATCAGCTCGACATCGTGCTGCCGACCGATTTCGAATTGCCGCCGGGCGGCCTCAACATTCGTTGGCCCGATCCGCCGCTGGATCAGGAAATGCGCCTGCACCAGTACGCGGTGAAGGCGGCGTGCGCGTTCGCGCGCGCGAACGGCATCGACCGCATCGTGCTCGATTCGCCCAAGGCGCGATTGGGGATAGTCACCACGGGCAAGAGTTATCTCGACGTTTTGCAAGCGCTGGAATACCTCGGCATCAGCGAAGCCGACGCGCGCGCCATCGGCATCCGCGTGTACAAGGTCGGCATGACCTGGCCGCTGGAACCCGTCGGCATCCGCGAATTCGCGCGTGGGCTCGAAGACATCATCGTGGTCGAGGAAAAGCGCTCCTTCCTCGAATCGCAGATGAAGGAATACATGTTCAACTGGGACACACGTCCGCACATCGTCGGCAAGTACGACGAGGACGGCAACTGGATCCTGCCCTCGACCAACGAACTGACGCCAGCCATGATCGCACTGGTGATCGCCAGGCGCCTGTCGCGCTTTTTCACCAGCGAGGCGATGGCGCAGCGCGTGGCGTGGATCCAGGCCAAGGAACACGAGTTGACCCTGCCGCGCGCGAATTTTCCGCGCGTGCCGCATTACTGCTCGGGCTGCCCGCACAACACCTCGACCAAGGTACCGGAAGACTCGCGCGCGCTCGGCGGCATCGGCTGCCACTACATGGTCACGTGGATGGATCGGCGCACCGACACGTTCACGCAGATGGGCGGCGAAGGCGCGACCTGGTGCGGGCAGGCGCCGTTCACGAATACGAAGCACGTGTTCCAGAACCTGGGCGACGGCACGTATTTCCATTCCGGCTCGCTCGCGATCCGCCAAGCCGTCGCGGCCCGCGTCAATATCACCTACAAGATTTTGTACAACGACGCGGTGGCGATGACCGGTGGCCAGCCAGTGGACGGCAAACTATCCGTGCCCGCCATCGCGCACCAGGTACGCAGCGAAGGTGTCGCGACAATCATCGTGATGAGCGACGACATCGAAAAATGGTCGGATGCTTCGATCTTCCCGAGCGACGTGGAATTCATCCATCGCGATGAACTCGATGCCGTACAGAAGCGCTTGCGTGAGGTCGAAGGCGTTTCGGTGCTGATTTACGACCAGACCTGCGCCACCGAAAAACGCCGCCGCCGCAAGCGCGGCAAGATGCCCGACCCGAAGAAGCGCGTGTTCATCAATTCATTGGTGTGCGAGGGTTGTGGCGACTGCGGCAAGGAATCGTTCTGTGTGTCGGTGTTGCCGAAAGACACCGAATACGGGCGCAAGCGCGAGATCGACCAATCGAGCTGCAACAAGGATTTTTCCTGCGTGAAGGGTTTCTGCCCGAGCTTTGTCACCGTGCACGGCGGCGGGCTGAAAAAGCGCAAACCGGGCGCGAAAGTGGATTTTTCCACCTTGCCGCAACCGACGTTTGCGAGCGACCTGTCCAAGCCCTGGAACATCCTCGTCACCGGCATCGGCGGTACGGGCGTGGTCACCATCGGCGCGTTGATCGGCATGGCCGCGCACCTCGAGGGCAAGGGTGGCACCGTGCTCGACCAGACCGGCCTTGCGCAAAAAGGCGGCGCGGTGACCTGCCATCTGCGCATCGCGCAATCACCGGCCGATATCAACGCCGTGCGCATCGCCGCGGGCGAGGCGGACCTCGTGCTCGGTTGCGACATGGTCGTGGTCAACGACTATTGGTCATTGTCGAAGATCCGCGCCGGGCGTTCGCGCGTGGTACTCAATTCCTATGAGGCGATGCCGGGCACGTTCACGATGAAGCCCGACATGCAGTTTCCCGCCAACGGCATCGTCGAGGCGGTCAAGACCGCGCTGGGCGGGCAGGCGCCTGAACTCGTCGACGCAACCGATCTCGCCGTGAAACTGCTCGGCGACTCCATCGGCGCCAATCTGTTCATGCTCGGCTATGCCTGGCAGAAAGGCTGGGTGCCGTTGTCGCTGGAGGCGCTGATGCGCGCAGTGGAGTTGAACGGAGCGGCGATCGAGATGAACAAGTCCGCGTTCAACTGGGGTCGCATGGCGGCGCACGACATCGTGCGCGTGCGCGATGCGGCAGGCGGCAAGTCGGCCGCGAACGACGGCGTTGCCACGGCATTGGACGATGCAGCAATCAGCGCCACATTGGACGAGCGCATCGCCCGCCGCGTCGCCTTCCTCACCGACTACCAGAACGCGGCGTATGCGCAAAAGTACAAGGCGCTGGTCGACAAGGTCCGCGCCGCCGAGCAGGCAAAGCTGCCGGGATCAAGCGCACTGACCGAAGCCGTCGCACGCTACGCCTTCAAGCTGATGGCCTACAAGGACGAATACGAAGTCGCGCGCCTGTACACCTCGGGCGATTTCGAAAAACGCATCCGCGAACAGTTCGACGGCGACTTCAAGCTGCACTTCCATCTCGCCCCACCGCTGCTCGCTCATCGCGACAGCGAAGGCAAGCTGCGCAAGGGCGAATACGGAGCGTGGGTGTTCGGCGCGTTCAAGCTGCTGGCCAAACTACGCGGCTTGCGCGGCACCGCATTCGACATCTTCGGCAAGACCGCGGAGCGGCGCAGCGAACGTGCGCTGATCGGCGAATACTTCGCCACCGTGGAGGACTTGCTGGCGAAGCTCGACCGCGAAAATCTTGCACTGGCGGTGGATATCGCCAGCGTGCCCGAGCACATCCGCGGCTACGGCCACGTCAAGCACGCGCATCTGGAAAAAGCACAGTCGCGACGCGAACAATTGCTTGCGGCGTGGCGCAATCCGCAGGCGGCGAAAGCGGCGGCGTGACCTAGGAAAGCGCCAGAAGAACCGTCGCGAGCGAAGGCAGGTCGCGTGCCGCCAGCGCGCAGGAACCGGAGTGTACTTTGCCGTACATGAGGATTCCGAGCACTGCCGGCACGCGAGATGTCGAGCGCAGCAGGTTCTTCAATGTAGTCCGAACAGCTTCATCGCATCGCTGCGCAATTCCGCCTGGCTGTCGGGGCGCGAGTAGAACATGTGGCCACCGGCGTACTCCTTGACCTGCACGCGCGAGGCATCGCCCATCGCCGGCATCTGGTCGACGATCAGGATCGAGGCCATGAACGGGCACGATAGATCATCCCAGCCGTGCGCGATCAGCACGCGCAGGCCGGGATCGTTGGCCACGGATTTGCGCAACTGCTCGACCGAACCGGCGCGCGCGTCGTTGTCCTGGTGCCACAGGCGGTTCACCTGATAGCTGAGCGCGTTGTAGCGCGCGTCGATCTTCCAGCCGACGATGCGGGTGACGAAATCGACCATCGCCGTGGTGGTCGGCGCGATGATGCCGTTGAGCAGCGGATCGCCGGTTTCCTGCTGTGGTGCGAACGGGAACGGGTCCCACGCGGTGACATTGGAATCGTAGCGGCTGCCGAGCTTGCCCTCGGAGCGATAGATCTCGCGCAGGTAGGCTTGGGTTTCGATGCGCCCGCCCGAGCGCTTGACGAACACCGGGTCCAGGCCGGTGAGTTCGGTGACTTTCTTGATCATCGCTTCTTGCGCGGCCGGATCGGTGCGCCCGGCCATCAGCGTGGTCGCATAGGTTGTGCGCGTGTAGTCGATGACCGGCTGCATCGTCGCGGCGCTGAGATTGTGCGTGCGTTCCAGGTTCGCGGCGGCGATCGAGGGCAAAGTCAGCATCCACGGCAGGGGTGAAACGTCGCCGTCTTCGTAGGCGGCCTGATCCAGATACGGCGATAGCAGCACCATGCCGTTCATCGCCACACCCAGTTGCGTTTGCAGGTATTCGGTGATGCGCGGGCCGCGGAAGCCGCCGTAGCTCTCGCCGACCAGGAATTTGCGCGACTGCAGGCGGTCGTTCTTCACCAGCCAGTCGTAGATGATGCGCGACAGGTAATGGATGTCGGAGTTGGTGCTGTAGAAATCCGTGGTCGCCTGCTTGTCGTCGACCAGCGCGCGGCTGAAGCCGGTGCCGACCGGATCGATGAAGACCAGGTCGGTGAAGTCGAGCCAGGTGCCGGGGTTGTCGCGCAGCACGGGCGGGTCGGAAGGGTTGTCGCCCGGCGCGCCGAACTTGACGACCTTCGGGCCGATCGCGCCGAAATTCAGGTACACGGATGACGCGCCGGGCCCGCCGTTGAGCGCGAACGTGACCGGGCGATTGCCGCCGTCCATCGTGTAGGCGGTATAGACGACCTCGGCAATCGTCTTGCCTTTCGCGTCGCGCACCGGCAGCGAGCCGACCGTTGCGGTGTACTTGAGCGTGCGTCCGCCGACCGTGACCGACTGCGCCACGTGCGCATCCTTCGGCAAAGGCGGCAAATCGAAGGCCGGACTTTCTGCCTTGTCGGCGGCGGGTTTGGCATGGTCGGGTGGCGCCGCGTGCGCCAGCGGCGCCGACAGCGCGAGGGTCAGGACGAACGCGGATAGGGCGGAAGGCAGGCGCATGGCGATTCCTCGGAGTGGCAAAACCGCGCCACTCTAGCAGCAACGCGCAGGCGCGGCCCTGTGCACAAAGGCAGGGGTGCGGCTCAGGCTTCGACCAGGTCCACGTACTGAAAGCGCGCGTCACGCAGCAGGCGTTCCCCGCGTGCGAGCGCAATCGGCGCTGAAAACAGCGGACTGGCGTGGACGCAAGTGTGGAACTCGCCGTTTTCGCCGCAGGGGTCGCATGCGGAGGGCAGGTCCGCGAGCAGGCCGGCATCGTAATCGCGGCCGCAGAAATTCGCCGCGAGTTGTTGCGTATCCACGCAGGTCAGGATTGCGCGGTGACCGCGCGCAATGAATTGCCGCGCGAGTTGTGCGGTATCCGCGCCCCAGAGCGGATACGCGCCGCGCCAGCCCAGCCGTGCCAGCAAGGATTCGCGATAGGCGCGCACATCGGTCAGATACAAATCGCCGAACGCGATGTCGGCGATGTTCGCATCTCGCTCGCGTGCCTGCGCGAGCGCTCGCGCGAACGCCGCCTCGTAGATTTCGTTGGATGCCTGTGCAGGGATTTCCGCCTCGATAAGCGGCAGTCCCAAACGCCGCGCTTGCGCATGCAGGATCGACCGACGCACTCCGTGGATGGCGATGCGCTCGTACTCAGCCGTTACCGTGGTCAGTAATCCGGCCATGCGCCAGATTGCATCTTCGCGCAAGCGTTCCAGGGCAAGCGTGGAATCCTTGCCGCCGCTCCAGGCGAGCAAGATGGGAATTGGCATGCCCTGCATGGCCGGCATTGTGCCATGCGATTGCAATTGGCCGGCACTTGCGGCTACATGCGCAGATGCTCAATTTGATCTGGCTGGGATTTTTCCTCGTCGCCATGCTCGCGGGCCTGGCGCAATGGCTCGTCGGCGGCCATCCGCAGGTGTTTGGTGCGATGGTCGACAGCCTGTTCGAGATGGCCAAGCTGTCGGTCGAGGTGATGATCCTGCTCTTCGGCACGCTGGCGCTGTGGCTGGGATTTTTGCGCATCGCCGAGCAGGCAGGACTCGTGGACAAGCTCGCGCGTTTTCTCGGACCCTTGTTCGCGCGCCTGATGCCCGAGGTGCCGCGCGGTCATCCGGCGGTCGGGCTGATCACGCTCAACTTCGCCGCGAACATGCTCGGCATGGACAATGCCGCGACGCCCATCGGGCTGCGCGCGATGCGCGAACTGCAAACGCTCAATCCCAGTCGCGATACCGCGAGCAATGCGCAGATCCTGTTCCTGGTGCTGCACTCGTCGTCGCTGGTGCTGCTGCCGGTGACCATCTTCATGTACCGCGTGCAGCAGGGCGCACACGATCCGACCCTGGTGTTCGTGCCGATCCTGCTCGCGACCTGCGCGTCCGCGCTGGCGGGATTGCTCAGCGTGTCCTTCGTGCAGAAATTGAAATTGTGGAATCCGGTCGTGCTCGCGTATCTGGGCGGCTTCGCGGTGCTGTTCGCGGGCTTCGTCGCATTGCTGGCGTCGATGACGCCGGTCGTGCTTGCCGCGTTCTCGTCCCTGCTCGGCAACCTCGCCATGCTCGGCATCATCATGCTTTTCCTCGTCGCCGGTGCATGGAAGAAGGTTCCGCTGTACGAATCCTTCGTCGATGGCGCCAAGCAGGGTTTCGACGTGGCGAAGGATATCCTTCCGTACCTTGTCGCCATGCTGTGCGCGATCGGCGTGCTGCGCGCATCCGGCGCGCTGGACTTCGCGCTCGGCGGCATCCGCTGGCTGGCCGAATCAGTGCATCTGGATACGCGCTTCGTCGATGCGCTGCCGACCGCACTGGTGAAACCGTTCTCGGGTTCGGCCGCGCGCGCGATGATGATCGACACCATGCAGGCCAAGGGCGTGGACAGCTTCCCCGCGCTGATGTCCGCGGTCGTGCAGGGCAGCACCGAAACCACGTTCTACGTGATCGCGGTGTACTACGGCGCGGTCGGCATCACACGCATCCGGCATACGCTCGGCTGCGCGGTGCTTGCCGATCTGACCGGGATACTCGCCTCGATCGGCGTTTGCTATTGGTTCTTCGGTTGAGGAGCGACTAGGCGCGTGCGTTGCCCAGCAATCTTCCGGGCAGCGAGCGGATGCGGTTGAGCAGGGCAGCGGGCAGGCGCAGGGCGGAACTGCCCCCTTCCGGCGCGGGCTTGGCGGCGGTGTAGCGCCGCGCGGCCTGCGGGTTCTGCTTGAGCTGCCAGTAGCGACCGATGGCCGAATCCACGCTCAGGCGGCAGGTGCCCATGCGCACCGGCTTGATCAGCATGCGGTAGACCTGGCCCTCGTTGATCAGCTCGATGGCGGTCTGTGCGTTCGCGCGTTCGGTCACGACCACGGTGGCGATGTGCGGGTGGTGCAGCTTGAGCGCCTTGAGCAGACCGGTCAGGTCGCTGCGCCCGGCTTCGGTTTCCGAGATCACCACGCCGGTTTCGTTCTGTTCCATGATCTGCAGCGCGCGCTCGGCGTTGTTGGCGAAGTTCACCTTGTAGTACGGTTGCAGGATCTCGCGCAGGCGCTGCTGCACGGCGGTGTCGTCCTCGATCACGAGCACGCCGACCTGGGTGCGCGCGCGATCGTGCTCGGCCTGCGGCAGCGTGTCGCGCGCAATCACCGGAGCCTCGCGCGCGATTTTGCCGGCGCCGGTGACGAGGTCGCGCAGTTCGGTGTTGTTCCAGGGCTTGTTGACGAAGCGGTACACCTCGCCCTCGTTGACCGACCCGAGCACGGCCTTGAGGTCGGAGTAGCCGGTGAGCAGGATGCGCAACGCGCGCGGATGGGTTTCCTTGATGTCGCGCAGCACGTCGACGCCGGCTTTTTCCGGCATGCGCTGGTCGCAGATGACCACGTCCACATCGTGCTGTTTCGCGAGCGCTGCCGCCTCCAGCGGATTGGTCGTTGCGAATGTGGTGTGCTCGCGCAGCAGCGCCTTGAGCGCGCGCAGGATGCGCGACTCGTCATCGATCATGAGGATGCGCAGGGCGGTGGCGGGAGCGTCGGTCATGGGCATCAGGCGGATTCAGCCGCGGCCGGGCCGCTGACATTCACCGGCAGGCTAACCGTAAACGTGGTGCCTTTTCTGGGCGTCGTTCGCACTTTGATGGTGCCGCCGTGGCCCTTGACGATCTTGTGCACGATCGAAAGCCCCAATCCCGTGCCTTCGCCGACCGGCTTGGTGGTGAAGAACGGATCGAAGATCTTCGGCAACACGTCATCGGCAATGCCGCAGCCCGTATCGCTGATGTCGACCTGCACCTGGCCGCCATCCACCCGGCTGTCCACGGTCAGCGTGCCGTCGCCGTCGATCGCCTGCGCCGCGTTCGTGATCAGGTTCAGGAACACCTGGTTCATCTGCGAGGGCATGCAACGCACTTTCGGCAACGGTTGCAGGTGCTTGACGACCTTGACGCGGTCGCGCAACTGGTGCTGGGCAATCATCAGCGCGCTTTCGATGCCCTCGTTCAGGTCCATGGTGTCCATGCCGTCGCGGTCCACGCGCGAAAAACCCTTCAGGTTGACCACGAGCGACGAAAGTTGCGCAAGGCCCTCGCTGGCATCGCCAAGCAGCTCCTTGGCGTCCTTGAGAAGCGGGCTCTTTTCCACGGCCGTGCGCGCTTCGAACAATTTGCGCCGCGCTTCCTCGACGTGCTTGACCAGCTTGTCGAGGCTGGCCTTGTCGGCATTGAAGATGAGATCGACCGGCTGCAGGCACACCTGCACGGCTGCGTCGTACTGCTTGACCAGCTTGCGGTAGTCGTCGAGCAGGTCGCCGACCACCTCGACATTGCTCTTGACGAAACCGAGCGGAGTGTTGATCTCGTGTGCCACGCCCGCGACCATCTGGCCGAGCGAGGCGAGCTTGGTGGTGTGGATCACCTGCGACTGGCTGGCCTGCAGGTGCTTGAGCTCGGCCTCGGTTTCCGCCTGCCCGGCCCGCAATACCAGGTTCTGCCGGCGCTGCTGCGCGAGCGCGACGCCGAGGGCGGCACAGGCAACGACCAGCACGATCACGATGATGAGCAACATGCGAGCGTCCTCGTTCAGCGGGCAAAGTATACACAGTCGGCCAGTGCGCGACTTCCAGCAGTTGACGCCCGTCGACTTTGCGGCCACGCTCGGCGGATTCCGGGTTCGGGGAGGCGGGCATGAAAGCGACGTCGATGCAATGGCTGTTGGCGCTGGTCCTGGCGCTTTGCGCCCATTCGACCTTGGCGGCGGACACGGCCAGCCGCGAGCTGCCGCCCGGCCTGCAGATCCCGGCCGCCGCGCGTCCGGGACCGGATTTCGACGTCGACAAGGCGACCGATGCGTACCTGAACCTGCTTTCCCCCGAACAGCGCGCCCGATCCGACGCCTATTTCGAAGGCGGCTACTGGTTGCAACTGTGGGGACTTGCCTATGGCCTCGTCGTCGCGGCCGTGCTGCTGTGGGGCGGCATTTCGCAGCGCCTGCGCGACCTTGCCCGGCGTTTGAGCAAGCGACCGTGGCTGTACACATGGGCGTACGCAGTGCTGTTCCTGATCGCCTACTTCCTGCTTTCGCTGCCTTGGGCGGTGTATGCGGATTTCGTGCGCGAGCACCAGTATGGCCTGGCCACGCAGGATTTCGGCGGCTGGTTCGGCGACGCGCTCAAATCGCTTGTGGTCAGTGCGATCATCGTGCCGCTGGTGCTGGTGGCGGTGTATGCGGCCGTGCGCCGTGCCGGCGCGCGCTGGTGGATCTGGGCCAGCGGCATCGCCTTCGTCTTCATCCTGTTCGCGATGATGTTCGCGCCGGTCTACGTCGAGCCGCTGTTCAATACCTACAAACCCTTGCGTGCCGGGCCGGTACGCGAAGCGGTGCTTTCGCTGGCGCGCGCGAACGGCATTCCCACCAATCACGTCGTCGAGTTCGACGCCTCGCGCCAGACCACGCGCATCAGCGCGAATGTCGCGGGCTTTGCCGGCACCACCCGCGTGGCGCTCAACGACAACCTGCTCGACAAGACCTCGCTGCCGGAGATCAAGGCCGTGCTCGGCCACGAGATGGGGCACTACGTGCTCAATCACGGCTTGCGCGGCGCGATCTATTTCACGCTCGTGCTCGTGTTCGGGTTCTGGTTTACCCACCGGTTACTCGACGCGGCGCTGCGGCGCTGGGGCAGGCGCCTCGGCCTGGCGGACCGCGCCGACCCGGCGGCCCTGCCGCTTGCGTTTGCGATCCTTTCGATCTTCTTCTTCCTCGCCACGCCCCTGCTCAATTCGATCACGCGGCAGATGGAAGCCGAGGCGGACGCCTTCGGCCTCAATGCCGCGCGCGAGCCGAACGGATTTGCCATGGTCGCAATGCGGCTGTCCACCTATCGCAAGATCCACCCCGGGCCGCTCGAGGAGATGATCTTCTACGACCACCCGAGCGGCTACACGCGCGTGCATGCGGCCATGACCTGGCTGAAGGAAAATCCGGATAACCCGACCGCGAACGCCCCGCTGCCGCCACCGGGCAGCTGAACGCCGGGCAACGCCACGCCAGCCCGTTCGCGCCGCGTCAACCCGCGCGATGGCGGTGCGTTGCAGATCGTCAACCAGCCAGAGGCTGGTGTAACCCAAAAAATGGAGACGACGATGCACCGCACCCTAATCGCCCTGGCACTGAGCGCCATGTTTTCGGTCAGCGCCTTCGCCCAGAGCGCCGCCAGCGAAACCCAGCGCGACACCGATCAGCAGAACCGCATCGAGCAGGGCCTGAAATCGGGCGAGCTCACGACCAAGGAAGCCGGTACGCTCGAACGCGACGAACAGCGCATCGACCGTACCCAGGCCAAGGACATGAAGGACGGCACGCTGACCGCGCAGGAAAAGGCGCAGATCCAGCACGAGCAGAACCAGGCCAGTCGGCAAATCTATGGCGACAAGCACAATGCCACGACCGGTAACCCGGATTCCAAATCCTCCGAGCGCATGCAGGCCGAAGTGCAGCGCAATGCCAACCAGCAGGCGCGCATCAATCAGGGCATTCGCTCCGGCCAGTTGACCAATCACGAAGCCGGATCGATGGAGCGTGGCCAGGCGCACGTGGACCGCTCCGAAGCCAATGCGGCGCGCAACGGCCAGATCAGTGCCCGCGAGCAGGCACGCACGCAAGGCAAGGAGAACCGCCAGAGCAACCGCGTCTACCACAAGAAGCACAACGACAAAACGCGCGAAGACTGAACGCTTGCCCCGCATGGTTTGACCGGACGGGCGCCATTGGCGCCCGTTTTTTTCGTCCGGACCCGGTTCGGATTATCATGGCCGTTCCCCCCGCCCTGCCGGCGGCGGGAATCCGCAGGGAGGACGCATGGCCGAACTCAAGCAAGCCAAGGTGCCGGATATCGGCAACTACACGAACATTCCGGTCATCGAGGTACTGGTCAAGCCGGGCGACGCCGTGGCCCGCGATCAGGGCCTGGTCACGCTCGAGTCCGACAAGGCGACGATGGAAGTACCGGCGCCATTCGCGGGTGTGGTCAAGGAATTGAAGGTCAAACTCGGCGACGAGGTTTCCGAGGGTGTCGTCGTGGCGCTGATCGAAACGGGGGAAGCGGCTGCCGCAAGACCGGCTTCGGCACCGGCACCCGTTGCGGCGCCGGCGCCGGCGGCTGCAGCCGCGAAGATCGAAACGCCGGCACCCAAACCCCCACAGCAGGCGGTGCCTGCGCCGACCACCGCACCGTCGCGGACGAGCAGCCCGCCGGTCGCTTTCGGCGCCGACACCGTGCTGCCCGGCAGGGTGCAGCTGGCCAGTCCCGTGGTGCGCATGATCGCACGCGAACTGGGCGTTGACCTGGCCCAGGTCACCGGCAGCGAGCGCAATGGCCGCATCACCAGGCAGGACGTGCGCGCTTTCGTCAAGCGCCTGCTCGAGGGTGGCGGCCCGGCGCGTGCCGCGGGCGGTGGCGGTGGATTGAACCTGTTGCCGTGGCCGAGCGTGGATTTTTCCAAATTCGGCGAGGTCGAAACCCGGCCACTGTCGAAGATCAAGAAGATCTCCGGCGCGAACCTCGCGCGCAACTGGGCAATGATTCCGCACGTCACCCAGCACGACGAGGCCGACATCACCGATCTGGAAGCGCTGCGCGTGCAGCTCAACAAGGAAAACGAAAAATCCGGCGTCAAATTCACGATGCTTGCCTTCCTCGTCAAAGCGATGGTTGCGGCGCTGAAGAAGTATCCGGATTTCAACGCCTCGCTGGATGCCTCCGGCGAAAGCCTGATCCTGAAGAAATACTTCCACATCGGTTTTGCCGCCGATACGCCGAACGGTCTGGTCGTGCCGGTGCTGAAGAATGCAGATCAAAAGGGCCTGGTCGAGATCGCGCAGGAAACGACCGGGTTGGCGAAGAAGGCGCGCGACGGCAAGCTCGGCCCCGCCGACATGTCCGGCGGCTGCATCTCGATTTCCTCGCTCGGCGGCATCGGCGGCACGGCGTTCACGCCCATCGTCAATGCGCCGGAAGTGGCGATCCTGGGTGTGTCGAAATCCGCGATCCGGCCGGTGTGGGACGGCAAGGCCTTCGCGCCACGCCTGCTGCTGCCGCTGTCGCTGAGCTATGACCACCGCGTCATCGATGGTGCCGCGGCCGCGCGTTTCGCCGCGTACCTGGCACAACTGCTCGCGGACATGCGCCGCAGTCTGCTGTGACGTGATCGGCATGGACGAATTCACCGACATCGTCATCGTCGACCTGGACGTGAACCGCACGACCTGGTCGCGCGTGCATTCGTCGATGCGCACGTTGCACCTGAAGCTCAATCGCGATCCGAATCCGGAGTGGATCCGGCTGTTCTTCGAAGAGCGCAATTCGCGCGTGGAACTCAAGCGCCACGGGCTGTGGATCGAGGACGGCTACATCGTGTTCGATTGCCTGCTCATCGATGTCGACGATTATCACCTGCCCGATATCCGCCAGTCGCTCGAGTACGCGAATGCGCGCTCGCGCGTGCTGGTCGAGGAGCGCCACAGCGAAGCCGAGCGCCTGCGCAGCGAAGCGAAGACCGAGCAACACATGCTTGGCGCGTTGCGTGCCTCCATTCGCACCCCGGCCGCGGCGCAAACCGAAACCTTGCCGGCGGCCGCATCAATTCCGGAGCCTGCGCCGGTCGTGGCGCCGGCCGCAGTCGTCGACGCTGCAGGCGAACCCGAGCCACCGCCGCCAGCGGAAGCGGCCGTCGCGCCCCTGCACGCCGAGCGCGAGGAAGCGCTCGAGGCCAAACGCACCGACTGGCGCGCGCGTTTTCGCGCGGCGTTCCACCGCAGCAAATAACAGGAGCACGCCGTGGCGACGACGCAAGTCAAGGTTCCGGATATCGGCAACTACACCAATATCCCGGTGATCGAGGTGCTGGTGAAACCCGGCGACACCGTGGCCAAGGACCAGGGCCTGGTCACGCTCGAATCCGACAAGGCGACGATGGAAGTGCCTTCCACGGTTGCCGGTGTGGTCAAGGAACTCAAGGTCAAGCTCGGCGACGAGGTTTCCGAAGGCGTGGTCGTCGCGGTCATCGACGCCGCAGGCGCAGTTGCGCAGAATTCACCTCTCCTGCTGGCGGGAGAGAAGCGGTCTACTCAATCTGCCATCCCTGGCGTTGCCTCCGATCGGCATCCTGCCTCACCCTCGATCGCTGGCGCGGTCTCGACCTCTCCCGCCAGCGGGAGAGGGGGACAAAGCGCGGCACCCGCACCGCAACCTGCCGCAGCCACGGGTCGCAAACCTGACATCGAGTGTCAGGTTTGCGTGCTCGGCTCCGGTCCGGGCGGCTATACAGCGGCATTCCGCAGTGCCGACCTTGGCATGAACACGGTGTTGATCGAGCGCTATGCCACGCTCGGCGGCGTGTGCCTGAACGTCGGTTGCATTCCGTCCAAGGCGCTGCTGCATGCGGCCAGGGTGATCGACGAGGCCGCGCACGCCAAAGATATCGGCATCGAATTTGGCGCGCCGAAAATCGATATCGCAAAGTTGCGCGGCTTCAAGGAAAAGGTCGTCGCTCAGTTGACTAGTGGCCTTGCAGGAATGGGCAAGCAGCGCAAGGTGACGGTGCTGCAGGGTGTCGGCAAGTTCGTCTCGCCCAACGAAATCGAAGTCGACGGCAAGGACGGCAAGAAACTCGTGCGCTTCGACAACGCCATCATTGCCGCCGGATCGCAGGCGGTGAAATTGCCGGGATTCCCCTGGGACGATCCGCGCATGCTGGATTCGACCGATGCGCTGTTGCTCGATGCGGTGCCGAAAAAGCTGCTCGTGGTCGGTGGCGGCATCATCGGCCTGGAAATGGCCTGCGTGTACGACGCGCTTGGCAGCGAGGTCACGGTTGTTGAGCTACTGGATCAGCTTATGCCCGGCGCCGATGCCGACCTGGTCAAGCCGCTGGCGACGCGGCTGTCCAGGCGCTATGCCGGCATTCATCTGAAGGTGAAAGTCGCCAAGGTCGAGGCGACCAAGGCTGGATTGAAGGCGACGTTCGAGGGTGAGAAAGCGCCGGGACCCACGGTTTACGATCGCGTGCTGGTTGCAGTCGGCCGCGCGCCGAACGGCAAGAAGATCGATGCGGAAAAAGCCGGCGTCGCCGTGACCGAACGCGGCTTCATCCCTGCCGACAGGCAGATGCGCACCAATGTGCCGCATATCTTCGCGATCGGCGACATCGTCGGCAATCCCATGCTCGCGCACAAGGCCACGCACGAGGGCAAGGTCGCCGCCGAGGTTTGCGCCGGGCAAAAGAGCGAATTCGTCGCGCGCGTGATTCCGTCGGTGGCCTACACCGATCCGGAAGTGGCCTGGGTCGGCCTCACCGAGGGCGAGGCGAAGAAGGCCGGCATCGCCTATGGTGTCGGCAAATTCCCGCACGCCGCATCCGGCCGCGCCATCGGCATCGCCCGCACCGAAGGTTTCACCAAGCTCATCTTCGACGAGGCCACGCACCGCCTCATCGGCGCCGGCGTCACCTGTCCGAACGCCGGGGAGCTCATTTCCGAACTCGCGCTCGCGATCGAAATGGGCTGCGAGGCCGGCGACATCGGCCTGACCGTGCATCCGCATCCGACCCTGTCCGAATCCGTCGGCATGGCCGCCGAAGTCTACGAAGGCACGATCACGGACTTGTACATTCCGAAACGAAAGTAGTGCGCATAACTTCTTTCCTGTTGCTGGTTGCCTTGGTCTGGCCGATCGCGTTGCAGGCGGGACCGGCGCCCGCGGCGGCTTCCGGCAGCCCGGCCGGCGACATCCGCTTTCGTCCCTTCGACAGCGACCGGCCATTCCAGGCAGAAATCATCACCGAGATCATGTTCGACCGCGTCGGATTCCTGTGGATCGGTACGCGCGAGGGCCTGTTCCTCTACGACGGCCAGCGTTTCCGCAAGTTCCAGCACGAGGTGCAGAATCCGGCTTCGATTTCCAGCAATGGCATCCGCGGCATTTTCGAGGACAGTCGCGGCAGGCTTTGGGTCAACACCATCAGCGGCGGACTCAACCTGCTCGACCGCTCCACCTGGCGCTTCCGCAGTTGGCGCCACGCGCGCAACGATCCCGCCAGCATCGTGCACGATGGCGTATTCGCCCTGGCCGAAGCGCCGGGTGGAAAACTGTGGGTCGGTACGCAGGCGGGGCTGGACCTGTTCGACCCGGACACGGGCAGGTTCACGCGGCAGGTTCTGGCCACCGGCGGCGAATTCGTCATCGCCCTGCTCAACGATCGCGAGGGCCGGCTGTGGGCCGCCACCCTGGGTCAGGGCCTGTTCCGCCAGCGCGTCGACAAGACGGGATTTGAGCTGGTGCGCGACACCACCAAGACAACGCCACCGGACATCTTCAGCCTGGCGCAGACGGCCGACGGAACCGTCTGGATCGGCACGCGCGATGGACTGTTCCGTTTTGATGCGCAGGCGGACCGGATCGCGCCGTCGGCATTGGCGCCGAGACCGGTTCTGGACAAACTCAAGAGCGTCACCGCACTGGTGCCGGCCGCGGATGGCGGGTTGTGGATCGGTACCTTCGGCAATGGCCTGTATCGGTTGGGCCCGCAAGCGGACGCTCTGGTCCCGGTGCCGCTCGGAACCGAAGGCTCGGGCGCGCAGAGCATCGATTCGGGTGCATTGGCGCTGGATCGCGACGGGGTCCTGTTCGTCGGCACGTTTGGCGCAGGGCTGTTGCGCGCAAGTCCGCGCATTGCCGGCCTGCAGACCTGGGGCGAGCGCGTCGACGATCATCCCGGCCTGGTCAACCCGGATGTCTACGCATTGCAGGTCGTGCCCGCGCAGGAGCCGGGCAAGGATGCGCTGCTGGCAGGTTCCTTCGGCGGTGGAATCGATGAACTGGTGCCGGCGCAAGGCGCGATCGCGCACCGAGAGCTGCCGACGAGCGATGCCCTCAGGCAACGCCTCAACGGCATCACCGACCTGATGCGCACGCGTGCCGGCGAGATCTGGGCGGCCACGAACGAGGGCGTGTACCGCTGGCATCCGGGTAGCGGCACATTTCATTACTATCCGCCCGACGCGACCGACAGCACGAGTACCCATCCGGGCTACAGTTTCGCCCTGCTGCAGGATCGCGAAGGCCGGATCTGGGTCGGCAGCGCCGGTGGCGGCCTGTACCTGTATCAACCGGACAAGGATGCGTTCCGCAATTTCCGTCCGCAGAGCGGTGTTCCGAACTCCCTGCCGGACGATTTCGTCACGGACATGCTGGAGGATCGCCGCGGCCGCCTGTGGGTCGCCACGCGTTCCGGCGGTATCGGCATTTGCCGCTTCGACGCAGCACTCGAGTGCCGCCATGTTTCCGCCGGCAACGGTCCGCGCCAGATCAGCCACGATCAGGTCACGTCCCTGCTCGATGCTCCCGATGACGCCATCTGGGCGGGCACCGCGGGCGGTGGCCTGAACCGGTTGAATCTCGATGCGGCGGGCAATGTGGCGAGCGTGCAGCGCTGGATGCGCGACGAAGGCCTCGACGACGAAAACGTCATGGCGATGGTTTACGCACCCGACGGCGCGCTGTGGTTTTCCACGCATGGCGGCCTGTCCCGGCTCGATCCGCGCAGCGGCCGGGTGGCCAACCTGACGCCGGCCGACGGATTGCCGACGGCAGTGTTCAATCCAAAGGCCGCGGTACTGCATGACGACCGCCTGTATTTCGGCTCGGCCAAAGGCGTGGTGGCGATCGATCCGCGCATGGCGTGGCACTCGGGTTCGCCGCCGCCGACGGTGATCGAATCCATTTTGGGGTTGGATGCCGCGCAGCTGCCGAACCAGCCGGCCTGGCAACTCACGACCCTGACGGTGCCGTGGCGCACGCCTTTTTCGCTCGAGTTCGCGGTGCTCGATTTCAGCAGCGGATTGCCGCGTTTCCAGTACCGTTTGGGCAAGACGGACGCGTGGACGGACCTGGGCGACGTCGGACAGCTGACGCTGCATGCGCTGGCCCCCGGTACGTATCAGCTTGAGGTGCGCGGACGTCGCAGCGGTCATGGCTGGACGCTGGCGCGCGCGTTGAATCTGGAGATCGTGCCGCCGTGGTGGCGCCGCGCCGCGACGCAGGCCGCGGCAGCGTCGCTGCTGCTGCTGGTCCTGTTCGGCGGCTTTTATTGGCGCGTGCGCGAATTGCAGGCGCGCAACCGCGAACTGCAACGCCTGCACGGCTTGCGTGAGCGGGCATTGGCCGAGGCGCATACGAGTCAGGAGCGCTTGCAGGAAGCATTCGAGATGTTGCGGCGCACGACCATGCGCCTGGAAGCGGCGAAGGAAAACGAACGCAAGCATCTGGCGCGCGAGCTGCACGACGAATTCGGTCAGGCGCTGACCACGGCCAAGATCAACCTCGGTCTGGCGCTGGGACGCGTAGCCTCGGAAGACGGCAAGGCCCGCGTCGCCGACACGATCGGATTGATCGACGGACTGATCGGCCAGGTGCGCGCGCTGTCGCTGGACCTGCGCCCGCCACTGCTGGACGAGATGGGACTGGTACCGGCGCTGGAAGGCTATCTGCACGCGATCTCCGCACGCAGTGGCCTGGCCATCCGGTCGCGGCTCGACGCCGATCTCGCGCTGGCCGCGGTCGATCGCGAAATCGCGGTTTTTCGCATCGTGCAGGAAGCGGTGACCAACGCCCTGCGGCATGCCGGTGCCAGCGCGCTGGAAGTGATATTGGTCGCCGAGCGCGGCGGCGTCGCCATCCGCGTGCGCGACGACGGCAACGGTTTCGATGCCGCAGCGATGCTGGCCGAGGGTGGGCCGGGACTGGGACTGTTCGGCATGCGCGAGCGCGTCCACGACCTGGGCGGCGATTGGTCGGTGGAATCCAGCCCCGAAACGGGTACGCTGGTAAAAGCCTTTGTCCCCGCGTTTGCCGCTGTCGATGCCTGAAACCAAGACGATACGAGTGATCCTGGCCGACGACCATCAGCTGGTACGTGCGGGTTTGCGCAGCTTGTTGCAGTCGATCGACAACGTGCAGGTCCTGGCCGAATGCAGCAACGGCCACGAAACACTGGAACGCGTCGAGGCCCTGCGTCCGGACGTACTCCTGCTCGACATCACCATGCCGGGCCTGAATGGCCTGGAGGTTGCGCGACGCGTGCCCAAACTCAGCCCGGCGACACAGGTGCTGGTGCTGTCGATGCATGCCGGACCGGAGTACGTCGCACAGGCCCTGCGCGCCGGCGTCGCCGGCTATCTGATCAAGGATTCCGCGGTCGAGGAATTGCGCGTCGCCCTGGATGCGCTGGCGGCGGGCCGACCGTACTTGAGTCCGGCGATATCGCAGACGGTGCTGCGCGGGTACTTGCGTACCGGCAAGGCACCCGCCGACGCCGGCGCCGAGCTGGGCAAGCTGACCGCGCGCCAGCGCGAGATCCTGCAACTGCTCGCCGAAGGCCATGGCACGCGCGACATTGCGGAGCGCTTGCAGTTGAGCGCCAAGACGGTGGAGAGCCATCGCAGCCAGCTGATGGACCGGCTGCACATCCACGATGTGCCAGGTCTGGTCCGCTTCGCCATCCGCGTGGGTCTGGTGTCGGCGGATTTGAGCTGAAGGACGCGCCCCGGAATTTCGTCGCCCGACGGTACCAGCGCCGGACGCAGCGGCGTTCCGCGCATCGAACACCATCCCGAGTGCATTCGGTCTAGGGGAATTCCCTAGTCCGTTCTGCGGAGATTCCCAATTGCCGGAATTTCCCGTGCGACGTAGTTTGCGCGAGTCAACCGCGTTCGCGGTGACATCGTCGCATCCAACCGCGTGGGGATCCTTTCATGACACTGTCGAAATTGTGCAAACGGCTGCTTGCATCAGCCGCCGTGGCGTTGGCGTTGGCGGTCGCGACCGTCCATGACGCACGCGCCAGCGTCGAGAAACAGAACATCGTCCAGCTCATCGCGAGCTCGCAGAGCATCGTCGCCGGCACGGTGAGCAAAGTCGCCGATGGCATCGACGCCAACGGCCTGCCGTACACCGAGGTGACCATTGAAGTCGGCATCAGTCCCAAGGGCAAGATCGGTCAGGGTGCTTACACGTTTCGCCAGTTCGGACTGCTCAAACCGCGCACCCTGCCGAATGGGCAGCGCATGTTGATGGTGACGCCGGCGGAATTCCCGCAATGGCACGAGAACGAGTACGTGGTGGCGTTCCTGTATCACCCGGCAGTCAAGACCGGACTGCAGACGACGGCTGGCCTCGCCCAGGGCAAGTTGGTGCTGGTGAACAACAAACTGGCCAACCAGTTTGACAATGCGGGGTTGTTCGACAACGTGAAAGTGACGGCGGGCGCGCTGCCCGCGGCCGAGCAGAAACTGTTCGACTCGCGCGGCCCGGTCAAGGCCGAGACGCTGCTGAGCCTGATCAAGCATATCGTCCAGGGGCAACTGATCGAGAAGGGGAAAATCAAATGATCAGGAAGCCAATTATCCCCTTGCTGATTGGTCTGGCGCTCGCCGCTGCGTCTGCGCAGGCCGCCGGCCCGCTGATCATCAGCGATGAAACCGGGACCCTGAAGCCGATAGTGTGGGACACGGGCAACGGGCCGATCCCGGTCTACACCGATGGTGGTGCGGCATTCACATTCAACGTCGACGGCGTTACCCCGTTCATCACCATCGAACGCGCCGATGCGATCACCGCCAATGCGTTCCAACAGTGGAGCCAGGTGCCGACCTCGACGTTCCAGGCCACCATTCAGGGCACGATTGAATCGCAGACCGGCGTCGCCGACGTGACCGCCGCCAATGTTGCCGATTACATCGGTGTCCAAAACGGTCCGGGATTCTGGATCATCTACGACACCGACGGCAGCATCATGGAGGACTTCTTCGGCGTCAGCAAATATTCCGTGCTCGGCATCTCCTCGCCGGAATTCGGCGATGGCAACGGCCATATCACCGAATCGTGGACGGTGCTCAACGGCTATGCCGTGGGCATCAGTGACAACGGCGGCGACGGGTCGGATGATCCGGACGTGATCTTGCGCAATGGATTCGAGGAAAACCGCCGCGGTTCGGAGTTCGCCGGCGTGTTCACGCACGAAATCGGACATGCCATCAACCTGTCGCATTCGCAGGTGAATGGCCCGATGGCCTATCAAAGTTATACTTTTTATCCGTTGTACCCGGGCGTGCCCGGCTGCGTGAGTCCGCTTTTCAGCTACAAAGACTATTCCGCGGATCCTTCGCAGATGCTCGATCCGGCGGCGATCGAGACCATGTTCCCGTTCATCGATCCGTACGGCAAGGGCGGCGAAGAGCAGGCCAGCGTCAATGTGTCGGACGACATCACCGGCATTTCCAACCTGTATCCCACGGCCGCGTATCTGGCGAACACCGGCACCATCAATGGCGTCTTGCACCTGAAGGACGGCGTCACGCCGTACAGCGGCATCAACGTGATCGCACGCAACCTTGCCAATCCGCTGTTCGACGCCGTGTCGGACATGACCGGCAGCGCGACCCAGGGCCTGGTCGGACCCGATGGCCACTTCAGCATTCGCGGCCTCACGCCCGGGGCGCAATATGAGGTCTACATCGAATCGATCACCGCCGGCGGCTATCCGACCACGCAACAGATGATGGTGTCCGAGGGCGAGTACTGGAACACGGGCGAAAGTGCCGATCCGGTTTCCGATTTTGCGTGCAGGGTCACGCCGATCACGGCAGTCGCCGCCGCTCCGGCGGAAGCCGACATTACCTTCAACGGTTACAGCGATGGCGTGCAACTCACGCCGCTGGTCAATGCCTACATGACCTCGTTGTCTTACGATGGCGCCGAGGCGGGCGGGTCGGCGGCCATGGGCACCCGGGCCGTCTACTGGGACAAGAACACCGGCGTGCAGTTGCTGCCGGTGTGGCTGGGAACCTTCAATGGCAATATCGACGGACCCGGCGCGCACATGGCGGTGCAGGTCGATCCGGATGGCAACGGCATCAAGGAACCGGCGATCTGGTCCCTGGACGGACATCTCGACTATCTGGGCGATTTGAACCACAACACCTGCGGCGGCGACAGCCAGAGCGGCTCGGACAGCGCCGTGACCTTCGGCATGGACAAGTCGGCGCACAAGCTCGTGGGACTGGCGTATCGGGACAACGACCACAACGGTACTTGCCAGGGACCGGGCGACGTCGTGCCCTTCATCTGGGACAAGACCGGCGGCATGCGCACGCTGGACTACGATCCTGCCCAGTACTGGACGCGCGCGAATGCGGTTTCCGGCAATGGTCGCGTGGTCGTGGGAACGTCCAACTTCCAGCAAGCCTGGGCATGGGTCGACGAGGGTTCGCGCATCGACCTCACCGCCGCTACCGGCGCGATGGACGTCAATGGCGTCAACTACGACGGCAGCATCGTGGCCATGAACAGCATGGATCTGAACACCTACCGCAACACCGGCGTGATGCAGTGGGACGCGCGCACCGGCAGCATCGACCCGAGCCTGTTCACGAATGTCGACAGCCTGCGCTTTTGCGTCGACATGCCGTACTACGACTTCTTCGGCGACAATCTGTGCGCGACCATGACGCCGCAGGACGTCTATGACCAGGTGGGAGCGGTACCGGTCAACGTGTTCGGCATCAACGACGCGGGTACGGTGATGGTGGGCCGCGCCGGCGATTTCTTCACCGGCACTGCGGGCGCGATCTGGATCAAGGACATCGGCTGGATGGTGATTACCGATTTCCTGCACAAGCAGGGCGTGGTCGAGGCGACAAACTTCCAGATCGACAGCCCGTTCGCCATCAGTGGCATCGGCGATACCATCATCGGTGGAATCGCAGGCCTGGAGTTCTCCTGGCTGATCGACCTGCACCAGGTCTACGTTTGCGAGAACGGCGCTTCCGTGCCGACGACGTTCCCGAACGGCCTGCGTACCGAGATCGCCAACGGCGCCCAGTTCGGTCGCTGCGATTTCATCAACTAGCGGCGCGTCGGAGCCGCAAGGACGATTCGGAGGCGGGGGAAACCCCGCCTCCTTTTTTTCGCCTATTTTCGCGACTGGTCCGGTTTGCCGGACCGCGGCGCTGCTTCGGCGACGATCTGCTCGGCGACCGCGTAGTGGCGCACCAGTGGCTCCATGTCGAGCAGGTAGCGCTCGTCCTCGGGATAGTAGACCGACTTCTCCGGATTCTCGCCGGCAAAGGCGCGCACGGCGTCCATCGAATCCCACAGCGACACGAGCATGATCTCGCAATGCTCGCCCTGTTCGCGACGCAGCACGGTCACGCCGCGGTTGCCGGGCGTGGTGGCATAATCCTTGAGTCCCGTTTCCTGCAGGTAGGCCAGATACTCGTCGGCCTTGTCCCTGGGCGTGATACCGCGCCAGATGCGAGCGATCATGTGTCTCTCCCGCTGCGTCGGCCCCAGCATACTCCTGAAGTCGCCTCAGTCTTCCACTATCCCCGCACGCCCGCGCAGGATCGCCGCGAGCACGTCCGGCGCGTAGGCGAAGGAATCGAAGAACAGGCGCTCTTCCGGCAGCCCGGCGGCGACGAAGGCGCGCCGGCCTGCGTCGATCAGACGCGGCGGGCCGGCCATGTAGACGTCGAAAGCGGACACGTCCGGATGGTCTTCCAGCACGGCATCGTGGACAAGACCGCGGCGCGCGGCGTCGGCGGGGTCGCCATCCGAAACGACGGGGATGAAACGCAGGCTCGGCGCGACCGTCGCCCATATTTCCGGCAGGCTGCGCAGGTACAACTCGGGGGCGGTGCGCGCGCCCCAGTACAGCGTCATCGCGCGGCGCGTGCCCAAATGCAAGAAATGCTCGACCAGCGCCTTGACCGGCGCGAAGCCGGTGCCGCCGGCGACGAACAGCAGCGGGCGCTCGGAATCCTCGCGCGGCACGAAGGTGCCGAGCGGGCCTTCCACGTCCAGCGTCGCCCCGGGCTCCAACGCGGTGAAAACGTGGTGAGTAAAATCGCCACCGGGCACATGGCGCACGTGCAGTTCGATCCCGCGCCCGCTGTGCGGCGCGTTGGCAATGGAAAATGCCCGACGCTTGCCGCCGGGCAGGAGCACGTCGAGGTATTGCCCGGGCAGGCGATTGAGCGAATCGCCCGGCGGCGGCGCCAGGCGCAGGCGCATCACGTCCGGCGCGAGCGGCGTCTTCTCGACCACGGTGAGCGGCAGCGCACGCTTGGGCATGGCCGCGACCGACGGCACTTCGCGCGCGGCGATGACGAGGTCCGAGCGCGGCACGGCCTGGCACAACAACACTTGCCGATGCGCCAACTCGGTTGCATTCAGCGCATTCGGCGGGTTGTGCGGATAGTGGCAATCTCCGGATACCAGCGTCGCCTTGCAACTGCCGCAAATCCCGGACAGGCACGAATACGGCAGCGCCAAACCGGCGCGACGCGCTCCGTCGAGCACGCTCTCGTCGGCGCCGACGGCAAAGCGCTTGCCGCTGGCTTGCAGGGTCACGGTGAATTCCACGCGGCGATTGTCGCCGATGTTGCTATGCTCGCGCGAATCCGTCGCGGAGCGAGGCCATGCCAATCTGGAAGCAAACCGTCACCCTCGACCAGCTCAATGCGCTCGGCCACGATACGATGCTGCAAGCGCTGGGCATCGTCTTCACCGAAATCGGCGACGA